>CALVKF010000005.1 GCA_944332555.1 uncultured Bacilli bacterium | reverse complement strand
ACTGCTGCAAGTAATCGTCCACTTAAGAGTTTATCTAGCATGCTTAAAGGTAAACAAGGAAGATTCCGTCAAAACTTGTTAGGTAAGAGAGTTGATTATTCTGGTCGTTCAGTTATTGTAGTTGGACCAAATTTAAAAATGTATCAATGTGGTCTACCTAAAGAAATGGCCATTGAATTATTTAAACCACATGTAATTAATGGTATAGTTGAACGTGGACTTGCTCATAACATTAAGGGGGCTAAAAAATTAATTGATGCTCGTGATGAAGCTGTATGGGATATTGTAGAAGATGTAATTACAGAGTATCCTGTGCTATTAAACCGTGCTCCAACACTACATAGACTTGGTATTCAAGCATTTGAACCAGTCCTTGTTGGTGGTAAAGCAATTCGTCTTCACCCACTTGTTTGTACAGCATTTAATGCTGACTTCGATGGAGACCAAATGGCTGTTCACGTACCACTTTCTGAAGAAGCAAAAGCTGAAGCTAGAATATTAATGCTTGGTGCTAATAACATTTTAAATCCTAAAGATGGAAAACCAATCGTTACACCTAGCCAAGACATGGTTTTAGGTAATTGTTACCTAACCATTGAATATGCGGGTCTACCAAATGAAGGACACGTATATAAAGATCCAAATGAAGCATTAATGGCTTATGAAAGAAGAGAAATAGATCTTCATACCAGAATTGCTATTCCAGTTAGTTCATTTAAATATAAATTGTTTACTGATGAACAAAAAGATAAATATTTAGTTACAACTGTAGGTAAAATTAAATTTAATGAAATCCTACCAGATACATTCCCATATGTTAATGAAGGAACTAAAGAAAATATCGAAGGAATAACTCCAGATAAATATTTCTTAAGTATGGGTTCAAATATTCCTGAAGAAATTGCCAAAATGCCATTAGTTCAACCTTTTATTAAGAAAACTTTAGGCTGGTTGATTGCTCAAGTATTTAAAAGATATAAAACAACTGAAACATCAATTATGCTTGATAAATTAAAAGATTTAGGTTTCAAATATTCAACTGTTGCTGGTGTTACTGTATCAATTGCTGATGTTGTAAGAAGTGATGATAAACATGAAATTATCGAAAAAGCCAAAGCTAAAGTAGATAAAATTAATAAACAATATCAAAGAGGTTTAATAACTGAAGCTGAAAGATATGAAAATGTAATTGCTTCATGGAATAAAGCAACAGATGAAATTAAAGATGAACTTGCAGAATTAAGTAAGAATAATTATGATAATCCAATTTTCATGATGATGAATAGTGGAGCTCGTGGTTCAATTTCGAACTTCACCCAACTTGCAGGAATGCGGGGACTTATGGCTAGACCAGATGGTTCTACCGTAGAAATTCCAATTACTTCATCATTTATTGAAGGCTTATCCGTATCGGAATTCTTCTTATCAACCCATGGTTCTCGTAAAGGTTCTGCCGATACTGCTCTTCGTACTGCTGACTCTGGATACTTAACTCGTCGTTTAGTTGATGTAGCTCAAGATATCATTGTTAAAGATTACGATTGTGGTTCTGTTCAAGGACTTGTAGTATATGATTTATTAAATGATAAAGATAATACTATAATTGAACCACTTGCTGAAAGAATTTTAGGTCGTTTTGCATCTAAGAAAATTGTTAATCCTGAAACTAAAGAAGTTATCGTTGAAGCAGGAGAAATGATTACTGAAAATGCTGTAGCTAAAATCACTAAAGCAGGTATTAAACGCGTAGAAATTAGAAGCATTCTAACATGTAAATCAAATAATGGTGTATGCCAAAAATGTTATGGACGTAACCTTGCAACTGGTAACCTAGTTGAAAAGGGTGAAGCTGTAGGTATTATGGCTGCTCAATCAATTGGTGAACCAGGTACCCAACTTACCATGCGTACATTCCACTCTGGAGGGGTAGCCCATGGTGGAGATGCCGATATTACTCAAGGTCTTCCAAGAGTTGAAGAACTATTTGAAGCACGCACACCAAAAGGTAAAGCAACTATTGCTGAAATCAGCGGTAAAGTTATTGGTATTGAAGAACAAAATGGTAAACACTTAATTACCATTGAAAATGAAGCTGGTGTAAGAGAACATGTAACTAACTATAACATGAAAGTTCGTGTAAGTGTTGGAGACATGGTTGAAGCTGGTGATAAACTTACTGAAGGTGTTATTTCACCAAAAGAATTACTAGCCGTAACTGATCCACTTACAGCTCAAGAATACATACTAAAAGAAGTTCAAAAAGTATATAAACTTCAAGGTGTTGATATTTCCGATAAACATATTGAAATTATTGTTAAGAGAATGATTAATAAAGTTCGTATTACAGATAGTGGTGATACTGACTTTGTCGAAGGCCTAACTGTATCCTTAAGAGAATTTACTGAAGGAAATAAACCAGTAATATTATCTGGTGGCGTACCTGCTAAAGGTAATCCAATCATGCTTGGTATTACTAAATCATCTCTTGAAACAGATTCCTTCTTATCGGCAGCTTCATTCCAAGAAACAACTCGTGTTCTAACCGATGCTGCTATTCATGGTAAAGTCGATTACTTACAAGGTTTAAAAGAAAATGTTATCATTGGAAAACTAATCCCTGCAGGTACTGGCTATAAACAATATAGCGATATCACAATAGAACTTGAAAAAGATGTTTTAGATGATGATGCTAGTGAGATGTTAGAAGAAAAACTTATGGATGATGCTGATTTAAAAACAGATTTAGAAGAAACACAAGGAGATGCTGCTTAAGGCATCTCCTTTAATTTGACAAAATTAGTAATTTATGTTAGTATATATCCCATATTTAAAGGGGGATATTATGCAAAAAATATATGATTTTACTAATGAAAATGTTGGTGCTTTTAAAAGTTTATTTGATTTTTCTAATGCTCGTGTTCTAACAGTTTTAGGTAGTGGTGATCAATATTTCACATCTCTTTTAAATGGGGCTAAAAATATTGAAGTTTTTGATTATAATATTGTTACTTGGTATTATTTTTTATTAAAATTTATATCAATTAAATATTTATCTTATGAAGATTTTTATCAAATGTTTATAACAGATAATTTAGATAATTTAAAAATATATAATAAAATACTTCCGTATTTACCAGAAGATTGTATTTGGTTTTTTAACCAATTATCTCTTTTAAAAAGAAAATTTTCTTCAATAAAAACTAATAATACTTTATTTTTATCATCATTAAAAAATAATAATTTAAAAATACCCTATTTAAATAAAGAAAAATACTATGAATTACAAGATATACTAAAACATATCGATATTCCCGTATTTTATAATTGCAATTTATTAGATTTAAAAAATTTAATAAGTAATGAGTTTGATATTTTAATATTATCAAATATTTATCATTATTTAGATTTTAATGTTTCTGATTATCATGAATTTTTAAATAAATTTAATATTCCTAATATTTTAGCTTTATATACTTGGGGGATGAATAGCAAAGAACAAAAAGAATTTTATCAAAATGGTTTTGCTATTACTAAAATACCTTCAGTAATTTCAGGATATGATTATATTGTCAGTTTAAATAAAAGATAATATTGCAAAATAAACAATAAATCTATATAATTTTATTAGGTGATAGATATGTATGAATTAAAAAGAATTTTAATTTTAGGAGCTGCTCGTAGTGGTATTGCGGCAGCCAAAATACTTGCAAGTAACAATGATGTTACAATTAGTGATTTAAAAGAACTAAAAAAAGAAGATCAAGATTTACTAGAGAGTTTAGGAGTCAAAGTAATTATTACTGATGATCAATGTAGTTTAATAAGTAATGATTATGATTTAATAGTCAAAAATCCCGCAATAATGGCTACTAGTGATATTACTAAAAAAATTGAGCATTTAGGTATTCCTTGTATTAATGAAATGGAACTAGCATATCACTATTTACCTGAGTATTTAACCATTATTGGTGTAACAGGTTCTAATGGTAAAACAACAACTGTAACAATGATTTATAATTTATTAAAATTACATGGCTATAAAGTTATCCTCGGAGGCAATATTGGCACCCCTTTATGTGATTTATTAAGTGATATAAGTAGTAATGATATTTTACTTTTAGAAATTAGTGATCATCAATTATATGATTTTCATGATTTCAAAACTAATATTAGTGTTTTAACTAATCTTTATCACACTCATCTAGATTATCATGGAACTTATGAAAATTATATAAATACTAAGAAAAAAATATTTAATAATCATACTAATAAAGATATTGCTATAATTAATTATAGTAATAGTGATTCAATGAATTTGACTGGGGATATTTCATCAACTAAAATATATTTTAATAATGATTTAAATTATATTAAAGATAACCTTTTATATTTAGATAGTAAAAAATATTTAAATTTAGATAATATGTTACTTAAAGGATTACATAACTATGAAAACCTACTTGCGGCACTACTTGTTGTTAAACTTTTTAAATTAGATAAAGAAAAAGTCGAAGAATTTATCAAAACTTTTAGGGGAGTAGAACACCGCATTGAATATGTTAAAACTATTGATGGAGTTGATTACTATAATGATTCGAAATCTACTAATCCAACATCTACCATAACTGCTCTAAAAACATTTAACAGACCAATTCACTTAATTTTAGGTGGTTTAAATCGTAATCAAGATTTTAATGAACTTAAAGATTATTTAGGTAAGGTTAAAATGATTTATGCTATTGGTGAGGTTACCGATATAGTAGTAAATTTTGCTAAAAGTCTAGATATTCCCGCATTTAAATGTTATAATATGAAAAGTGCGATGAAAAAGATTAAAGAAAATGTCGAATTTGGTGATATAGTATTATTATCACCAGGAAGTTCTTCTCAAGACCAATATAAAAAATTTGAAGATCGGGGAGACGAATTTAAAAAATTAATTTAGGGAGGTTAAAAAATGGCAGAAATAATTTTTAGTACTGATAAGTATAACAGAAAAAAACCAATAAAAGAATTCAATTTAAATCAAACAATGTATTCTTTAGTTACTAATGAAGCTAAAAATGATTTAAATTTATATGCTACAGGTTTTCTGGGTTCCAATATGACTTATAAAGATTTAATTAAAGAATCAGATCAACTTGCGGCATCACTTAAAGCATCAGGAGTTAAAGAAGGAGATGCTGTAGCTATATGTACTACATCAACTCCAATTGTTGAAGAATGTCTTCTTGCTTTAAGTAAAATCGGTGCCCAAATGGTATGGATTGATTTAAGATGTAAAGATAAAGATATAATGACATATATTAATAATTATGATTGTAAAACAGCAATTGTTTTTGAAAAAGAGGATTTAGTTGAAATGTTTCAAAACTTTATTGATGAAACTAATTTACAAACAGTTATTATTTCATCACCTCTTGATTACTTAAATCCTCTAATAAGTACTCTTGGCACTATTAAAGGAAAAATCGAAGGTAAAAAAATGCCTAGTGATAAAAGGTTTATTTCTTTTAAAGAATTTTTAAATAGGGGAAAAAATACTTTAGTTACACCAGTATCTTTTGAAAAAGAAAGACCTTCACTAGTTGTACAATCATCAGGAAGTACAGGTAAACCTAAACAAATAGTTCATACCGAATATAATTTTAATTCAGCAGTCCAAAAAATGGCTTATACCGATTTACCTTTTTATAAGGGTGAAGCTATGCATATATCTGTTCCACCATTTATCATTTATGGTTTAGGTAATTCTTTTTATGCATCATTAGCTTTTACGATGAAAGCCGAACTAAATCCTTATATTAATGCCGAATCTGTTTATAATGATTTAGGTAAATTTGATATTGCCCTAGCAACACCTGTTCATTATCGTTATATTTATGATAAATTGACTCAATTAAAAAGTGATATTGAAGCTTTAGAACAAGATCCTAAAAAATATAAAGAATTAAAACAAAAAATGCATGAATTAAAAAGAGTCCTAGAGGGCATTAAAAGAGCAAAAGTGTTTGTTTCTGGTGGTGATGAAATAAAGGCTCAAGAACTTATCGATATGCAAAATGAATTTGATAAAGTTATTGTCAATGGTTATGGTAATAACGAATGCCTTGGAGCTATAGTAGTCTCTCCAAGATATGCAAACAGGCCTGGTTCTATCGGTGTACCTATGCATGATGTTAAAATAAAAATAGTAGATCCGGAAACACAGGAAACTCTATCATTTAACCAAGTTGGAGAATTATATGCTCAAAGTGATAATATATTTGTTGAATACCATGGTAATCCCGAATCAACTAAAAACATAAAAATTCAAGATGAATCTGGTGAGTGGGTTAAATCTGGTGACCTTGCTTATATTGATGAAGATTATTTTATTTATCATAAAGGAAGAAATCGGCGAGTTATTAATAAAGAAGCATTTAAAATTAGTCCTGATAATATCGAAGAAGTTATTGATGCTTTACCTTTTGTTAAAAAATGTGTTGTAGTTGGTGTTCCTGATAAAGTATCTAAAAATGTTCCAATGGCATTCATAGTCTTTAATGAAGGATTTAATATTAATGATTATTTAGAAGAAATAAAAAAATATTGTTTTGATAATCTTCCAGATTATGAAATACCTTCTTATTTTGAAGAAATAGAAGAAATACCTTATACTCCAAATGAAAAAATGAATATTCCTCTTTTAGAAAAATTAGGTAGACAAATTGTTGAAGAACAAATGGGAAAATCCCGAGTAAGAAATATTTAAACTTGACTTTGTAAAGCCAAGTTTTTTTTCTATTTAAAAATATCTAAAAATAGTTTATAATAAATACAAGGATGTGGTACTTATGAATGCTAGTTCAACAATATTCTTTACAGTATCGGCTTTAATTTATACAATAGTTACGACAATATTATTTTTTTCAAAAGAAAAAATTAATAAATTAGAAAATAGAATGTTTAAACGTTTAATAATTCTAACTTTACTATCTTGTATTACAGAGTTATTAATTGTCTTTACTAAAGATATTCCATATTTAGGAACTTTTATTCAAAAGTTATTCCTAGTATTTGTTCTTTTATGGTTATCAAGATTTATGGATTATACCTTTGCGATAACTATGTTTGATAATAATAAATCAGATGAAGAAAATATCACTAAATATAAAAAAATTTATCATATATTTTTAGTTTTTAATTTAATTTGTGCTTTAGCTATTATGTTTAGCCCCATATATTTTAATGATGTAGGTGGTGCTAAATACACAACAGGCCCTAGTGTTAATATTGTCTTTATAATAACAGGTATTTATATGTTTGTGATGTTTATTATGCTAATAACCCATTTTAAAAATGTTAAAAAGAAGAAATGTTTACCAATTATTGTTTTATTAGTTTTACTTAGTCTTACAGCAATTATTCAAAATATTAACCCTCAAATACTTTTAACTAATGCTGTTTTTGGTCTGGTAATAACTATTATGTATTTTACAATTGAAAACCCAGATTTAAGATTGATTACGGAACTTGGTCTTGCTAAAGATGCAGCCGAAAAAGCCAATCGGGCTAAAAGTGATTTTTTATCAAGTATGTCGCATGAAATAAGAACACCTCTAAATGCTATAATTGGTTTAAGTGAAGATATAGCCAGTTATAAAGATAATGTTCCCGAAGTTGTAATGGAGGATATTGTAGATATCAAAAATGCTTCATTAACTCTTCAAGATATTGTGGGAAATATCCTAGATATTAACAAAATTGAAAGTGAAAAAATGGAAATAACAGATATTCCCTATAATCCTAGAGAATTAATTGATAATATCACAAAGTTAGCAAAAACTAGACTTGGAGATAAGAATATCGAATTTAAGTTTTCAGTTGCTGAAGATATACCTACAATGTTAATTGGTGATAAAGTCCATATCAGACAAATTATTAGCAATTTACTTACTAATGCTATAAAATATACTAATGAAGGTCATATTAATCTTAATTTAAAATGTATTAATCAAAAAAATAAATGTTTACTTATAATTAGTGTTGAAGATACTGGAATTGGTATAAAAAAAGAAAATATTACGAAATTATTTCAAAAGTTTGAAAGATTAGATGTCGAAAAAAATACAACTGTTGAGGGAACTGGTTTAGGACTGGCCATTACTAAAAAATTAGTAGATTTAATGCATGGTACTATTAATGTTCAAAGTAGTTTCGGTAAAGGGTCAATATTTTTGGTTCAAATTCCTCAAAAAATAAAAGAGTTAAATAAAGAAGATTTAAGTAAAACTCAAGTAATAAATATTGTTGCCAATTTAGAAAACGATACCCAAGTAAAAGATAAAAGAGTATTAATAGTTGATGATAATTTATTAAATATTAAAGTTGCCAAAAAAGCTCTAGCAGATTTAGGATTAATTATTGATACTTGTACTAGTGGTAAAGAAGTAATTAGTAAAATTATTGCTAAAGAGGAGTATGATGTAATTTTAATGGATATAATGATGCCCGAGATGAGTGGGGAAGAGACACTTGCAAAGTTACAAGAAATAACTAATTTTACTACTCCTGTTATAGCAGTTACAGCTGATGCAGTTGCTGGTTCAGAAGAAAAATATTTAAATTTAGGATTTGCCGATTATATTGCTAAACCCTTCAATAAAAATGAATTGCGAGAAAAAATAGTTAATATATTAACTAAAAAGGTTGATTGGAGTAATGTTCCCGAAGTAGTAATTACAAGCGAATTTGATAAAAAAGCTTGAAAAAATTTATAGAAAACAGTATAATTAAAATATATTAATAATAAGGGGCTGATTAAATGAATGAAAATAATAATTTAGGACAACCACAAAATTTAGGTGAACCTAGTGTTCTTGGAACATCACAACCGGGAGGAGAAAATGTAAATGTTACTCCAGCACCATCGATAAATCAACCTGTGATGAATCAAAATCCTCAAGTTGGCACAAATCCTGCTCAAGGTATCTCTCAACCAATGCAAGGAACTACTCCAGTTCCACCGGTTATGCCAACACCACAAGTAAATACTGTGCCAAATACTGCAAATCCTGAACCAGTAATGCAACAAAGCACACCAACACCTAATGTAGAACCTGCACCTCAAAGTGCACCAACAGAACCAGTTGCAACACCAATACCAGGCACGGAAAATGCTAATTCTAATATGCCAAGTAATAGCGGTGGCATTGGAGCTGATCCTAGTGGTATAACTTTAGGTAATGTTGGTAGTGGTTATGTAGAACCAACAAAAATTGAAGATATTGGAGCTGTTCCACCTAAACAAGAAAAACCTAAAAGGCCAATGAATAAAGTTTTATTTATAATCATTATTATTGTTTTAATTGCTGCCGTTGCTTTTGGAGTATATTATTATTTAAACATGAGTAATAATAAAGCTAATGTTAATCTTAAAGAAGTTATTATAACTTTAGGTGAAACTGTTTCAGATAATATTAATGATTATGCTACAATTACTGGTGGTGGAGCAAGTTCTTGTACTTTAAATAACAATAATGTTAATGCCAATGCTTTAGGAGATTACAATTTCACTATCACTTGTGGTGATGATTCATATAGTGGCACTGTTCATGTTGTTGATGAAACTAAACCAACTGCGGAACTTAAAGTTGCATATAAAGTTGTAAATACGACATCATATTCTATAGATGATTTTGTTGAATCATGTACGGATGCTTCTAATTGTAGTTATAGTTTTGCAGATGAAACAGCAGTTCAAAACTATCTAACAACTGCTGGAGGTCCATATGATATTGGTATTATTTTAACTGATGAAGCTAGTAATGAAAAAACAGTTAATGCTATATTATATGTGGCTCCTTATGATATAACTGCAATTAGAGAATGTACTTCTCCTGAAACAAGTATTGAAGGATATGAAGGAACTATGACAGTTAGTGATAACTTATTAATTGGCAGAAGTGATAATGGTTTAAATTATATGGGCTTATCAAGACGAGTTTATACTTATACTTTCACAAATGAACAAGACTATTTAAATATTATTGGGGATAAACCTGAAGTAATAACATTCAACAATGTAGCAGGTCTAGCTTCTTATGATGATACTAATCATATCTTAACTATTTCTGCCGATTTACCTCAAGCTACTCTAGATTTAGAAGCGGGAGGAACCTTTGATGTATCTTATGATGGTTTTAGTGATTATTATGAAGATAATTTAGGTTATACTTGTATTAATAATATGAATGTAAATTGATGTTAAGTTGGGCTTAACATCTTTTTTCAAATTTCTAAAAAAATAAATTGCTTAAGTCATAAACTCGTGGTAAAATTTAATTAGAGAAAGCGAAAGGTGAAGCTTGATATGAATAAAAAGAAAATATTGATATTTGTTATAGTAATAATTTTTGTTATAGGAATATGCTTTGCTTTTATTAAGTTATTTGATTTTGAAAATTCCGAAGAAGAAAATAATGTGCCAGAAATAGTAGTAAATGAAGAATTAGTAGATAAATTATACTCTTATTTAATAGAAAATAATGAAATGGAATTAAATGCTCTACATTCCGCTTTTTATACCACCTATAACACTTTGAGTGTAGATGCTATTCAAACAATGATTTATCAATATATCATAAATTATGATGAATTTGCTTTAGAAACTCTAACCCCACAAGAATTAGGAAGCATTGTCAATAATAGTAGTGGATTTACTCCGCTTTATAAAGTTAGTTTAGATGTTTTTTTAGATAATTTATCAACAATTTTTGGTCCAGATATCACCTTTACTCCTAAAACATTTAATTATTCTAAAAATATTAGAGCTCATTATGATGAGGAAACAAACTATTATTATATATATAATTTAAATAATGAAGAAGAAATAACATTTACAGAATATAAAAATATGACAAGGTATGCCTTAACTGAAAATAATACAATTATAAAAATATATGATTATTATTTAAAATGTGATACAACAACTAATATATGTTATAATGATGAAAGAAGACGAAATGTTAATGATTTTATTACTTATAGTCCTAATTTAAATATTGAAAGTTATATTAATAATTTAGTAACATATGAACATACTTTTAAATATGATACTCAAACAGAAGAATTTTATTGGGTTTCATCTCAAGAAGTATAATTTATAGATCGGGGGAGAGTTATGGAAGATTTAAGTGAAAATATAGTTAAAATTTGTGAAGATAAACTTGCTGCTACAGCAACAATATTTGTTGATAGTGTAAAACCAAATGCAATTCAAGAATTAAAAAAATATTTGTCTGATAATAAAGAGGATATGTATCTAAAAGATTTACCAATATCACAAAAAGAAGCTAAAGCAATTATGAAACTTCACGTTTATGGTACAGCATATTTAGCAGTGAATTACCGTTGTAGTATTGGGCTTGCAACTTTAAAAAGTGCTGAAATAATAACTTATTTAGAATCATTGACTTATGAAGATATGTTAAATAAACCACTAGATGAAGGCATTTTAGCTGAATATTTAGAGTTTCAAATAAATTCCAGTTATCTAGCACACACCAAAGCTCAAGAATATATAGTTGAAGCTAAAATTTTAAAAGAATATTTAAAAATATATCCTTTTGGTCTTTTAACAATGGATTTATTACTTGAACCCTTAAGTTATGAAGAAAGTATTGTTTTAGAAATCATAAATATTTATAATCAAACATATTTATCGTTTTCTAATGCTAACAAAGTTAGTGACGAAGAATTCTGGGCTAAATTTATTATGTATACGAAAATGAAGCATGATGATCTAACTAAAATATATCAATGTTTAATTGCTAATGTATATAAATTTGTTTTTGTTACTAACGCAACTTCAAAAACAGATGAGAGTAATCAAGAATTAATTGAATATATCGAAAGTACCCCAGTAAACGAAATAATTGGTGATTTAGAAGAAAATGCCGAATTAGCTATAGAATTTTTAGAATATTTTTATATTACCAATCGTGCCATAACCAAAGGTTTTATTGAGGAAACTAATTGGTATTTTAATCAAAATAATGATGGAGAAGTATTAAATAGAATTAAACATTATAATGATAATTAATTTAATGGAGTTTTATGAAAAATATATTTGACTATGCTAATAAAATATTAAATGATATTGATGATATTTGTAATGAAAAAAAGCAAGAAACATTTGTTGAATTACTTTCCTTTTTAACGACTGATCAAAATGATTTAGAAGAAATATTTAGGGAATATATGATTTGTGAAATAGATCCTCATATTATTAAAATAGCTATGATGTTAACTATAGTTAGTTGTGCTAATTTAGTATGTGAATATAATATAACCCGAGATATAAATACTGAAAAATCAGCAGAAATACTACAATTTCTTGAAAATTTAAACATAAATGAAACAATTCAATTATTTTTTGATGATAATGATTATTTAGAAACAATCTATGAATTATCTTATGATTATTTACAAAATAATTATATTTTTCGTTATTGTTGTTGGCAAAATGCCCTAAAAAAAGATAAAATGAAAAAAATTATTTATAAAAATCCCTTTATTTTATTAGATAGTGAAAATATTTGTATGGAAATGTTTTTTCCCAAAACGGAATTTACTATTCAACTAACTTACAACTTATATGATAAAGCTTTAGAAAAAGCGGCATTTGAAGATGAACTAGATGAAGAAAATTTTGATAGTACTATAATAGATAATTTTCAAGAATTAGTAGATAAACATTTTAATTATAATGAAGATCATATATTAGCTTTTTACTTAATGATTATAGGTATTGTTTATGAAAATCTTTCTATTCAAAAAAAGCAATATCAAAGAAAATATAATAAATTAATTCAATATTTAGAAAATACTTCATCCCAAGAAATATTAGCAAAATTTTTAAATAATAATAAATTCATGTTAGAAATTATTGATCTATTCTTCGATTTTAATGATTTTTTAGAGTATCAAGAAATAATGGATCGTCGTAGTGATTTCTTAAGACTAGGTAAAAGTAATGAAATGAAAAAATTTAATCCCTTTTTTGATCAAGAAGTTCAAACTTTAAAAAAAATGAAAAAGAGGCATTAAGCTTCTTTTAAAACAGCATGTAACACATAACGATTATATTCATCAGCACAAGTAGATAAAGTAATAATTTTATCATCCCCAGAGAGTTCAACTCCAAAATCATAAATGCTTCTATCCTTTAACATATTAAAGAATTCTAATCTTTCAGCATCATCCGCAAATATAGTTTGCATGTAGTCGGTTGTTACTGATATTTTATATATTGAAAACACTTGGTATTCTAAATCTTCAAAAAGAGTTCTAAAACTAATTATTTGATTTTCGGGATTACTATACCAACTATATCTTAAAGTATTTTGGAGCGTTCCAAACATAACTCCATTATAATATCTATTATGAGCATAAATAATAATATTATCACTCAAATGTTCAGTATCATTCCGATAATCCATAAATACCCAACCATTATTATCTTCTTCTAAATAAATATTATGTTTTAAATAATATGAATTATCTTCACTTTGAACTACTGGATAATCAATATTAGTATTATTAACTTTTAACCAAGCAACAACTTCTGGATTAATATTAATTAAACTAGCTATATCTTCATTAACAACTAACTTTTCATCTTCTTTTTTATTTTCATTTAATTGAGTAATAATATCTTCCGAATTATTTATTTCAATAACTTTTGTAATATTTTCTTTTATAGTATTATCATTTTGCATGGCACTATAATTATCATAAAAGACATAACCAAAGGAAAAAAATACAATTAATAGTATAAAATAACCACAAGTTTTTAAAATACTTATATTAGTTTGTTTAAATATATTATCTTTTAAATAATCATTACTATATTCTAATCTAAAATATATTTTATATCTTTTACTTTTCTTTTTATTAAAATTTCTTAAATATTCAATTATTTCATTATTACTAATATTCTCATGAATATTTATTTTAATATTCTTTTTGTTATTTTGTCTTAATATTTTAATAATTAATTCTAAATCATTTTTATTTACAATATTAACATTTATATTTTTTAAATATTTATTTATTTTACAAAAAGCTTCAAAATCTTGTTCATCCTGCTCACTTAAAGGTAAGTCTAAATTTATAGTCATTTTATAAAACATTGATGAAAATATACTCAAATTATTGTCAATCATAAATTTTGAAAGATATAATATTTCATTTCGTGATTCTACTAATATATTGTATTTATCTAAATATTCAATCATAAATGGTTGTAAAGTATAACAACTAACACTTTTAATGCTAGAATGCATTATCGCTTCACACATTTTAAAAGTTAAAGGACTATCTTCTTTTAAAACTAAAGAAGTAATATTTTTATTATTTTTAATTATGTCAATCAATAGTAAAGCAAAATCATTTTTTTCTATTATCATGGTATCAATATTGTATGTTTTAGTTAATTCTCCAATAAAAGTTGCTACTATTTTTTTATTATTTTCAATGTATTCATCAGAAAAAACTAGTTCATTACAACTTATCACATTAGTATTAATGATCGACTTGTATTCACTAGAAAGCTTAATTTTTTCTTTAACAATAAATGCATTATCTTTAATTTTTATTAATATTTTTCTCATAACTTCACCTATATTACTCTAATATGATAACACAATTTTACATTTTTTAATATATTTTTTAAAAAAATATGTTGTTTTTTGTATTTTTATGATATAATTTAGACATAATAGAGATAGGAGAGATGTGTGTGAAAAAATTATTGAGTTTTTTAGTAATAGGAGTAGTTGCATTACTTCCACTTAGTGCTAAAGCATTAAACATTGTTGGTAATTGTGAAAAAGATACTGATTGTCCTGAAGGAACATGTCGTTCTGTTTGTGAAATTAGAGTAGAAAACAATACTCAAACATTAAATGACTTTAGTGGTGAATTTGTTTTTACACCATCAGATAAAGGAGAAATAGTTTCAGTAACTCCTGGTGATGGTTGGACTAATAACACTGGAAATTCTGCAAACTTCATGTTTACCTCTACTGAAGGAATCAGTGATGCAAGTTTTGATTTAGCAACTGTAGTTCTTGAAGTAGAAGAAGGCGTTACTGGTTGTGCATTAACCGTATCTAATCCATCAGTTGGTGGGGAAATTGATATTGAAATTACAACCGAAACAGAAGTTGATACTGGCGCAACATTACCTATAGCAATACTTGCTTGTGGCATTGGAGCAGTGGCAGTAATCTACGTAGTATCTAAGAAAAACAAAAAATTATATAAGATTTAGGTAGTTTTTAACAATCTTGGGTTTCTAAGATTGTTTTTTTGTGGTAAAATATGTTCAGGTGATGGAAATGCGAGAATTTAGTGAACAAGAATTAGTTCGAAGAGAAAAAGCAAATAAGTTAAGAGGATTAGGAATTGACCCATTTGGTCATCGTTTTGAAATAACGGATTTTTCTAAAAATATTAAAGATGAGTATCAAGATATGACTCATGATGAACTTGAAGAATTACATAAGGAAGTAACTGTCGCAGGTCGTATTATGTTTATTCGGAAAATGGGTAAAGCTAGTTTCTTCTCAATCAAGGATAAATTAGGTAATATTCAAATTTATATTTCAATTAATGATGTTGGTGAAGAAGCATATACTTTATTTAAAAGTGCAGATATCGGAGATATTGTGGGCATCAAAGGTGTTTTAATGAAAACCCAAACTGGTGAAATTACTATTAAATGCCTAGAATATACCCATTTAGTTAAAGCCTTAAGGCCTCTTCCTGAAAAATATCATGGCTTAAATGATGTTGAAGAAAGATATAGAAGAAGATATGTTGATCTTATAATGAATGATGATGCTAGGCGTATTGCTTTTGCTCGTCCTAAAATAATTCGTTCTATTAGGAGGTATTTGGATAATTTGGGATATACCGAAGTAGAAACACCAGTTTTAAATACTATCCTTGGAGGAGCAGCCGCAAAGCCATTTATAACGCATCATAATGCTCAAAATATCGATATGTACTTGCGTATTGCTACCGAACTACCTTTAAAACGCCTTTTAGTTGGTGGTATGGATGCGGTTTATGAAATAGGTAGATTATTTAGAAATGAAGGTATGGATCGTAAACATAATCCGGAATTTACGACTATTGAACTTTATAAAGCTTTCTCTGACCTAGAAGGTATGATGGATATTTGTGAAGGTATTATAAGTACAGCAGCTTATGAATTAAATGGCACTTATGAAGTAGATTTTCTTGGGTCTCATATTAATTTAGCTCCAAAATACAAAAGAGCTCATATGGTTGATTTAATTAAAGAAAAAACGGGTATTGATTTCTTCCAAGATATGTCTTTTGAAGATGCTAAAAAGCTAGCAATAGATCATGGTATTGAAGTAGAAAAACACTTTGGCTATGGGCACATAGTTAATGCTTTCTTTGAGAGTTTTGTAGAAGAAACAATAATTGAACCAACATTTGTCTTTGGTCATCCGATTGAAATAAGTCCTTTAGCTAAAAAAGATCCAAATGATCCTAGATTTACAGAGAGATTTGAATTATTTATTTGTGGTTCTGAATATGGTAATGCCTTTACAGAATTAAATGATCCAATTGATCAATATGAAAGGTTTGCTAGTCAACTAAAAGAGCGAGAACTTGGTAATGATGAAGCTAATGAAATGGATATCGATTTTGTTGAGGCTCTAGAATATGGTATGCCTCCAGCTGGTGGGTTAGGTATTGGAATAGATCGTCTTGTTATGCTTTTAACTGGTGCTGAAACAGTAAGAGAAGTAATATTATTCCCAACCATGAAACCACGAGATAAATAATGTTAAATCTAGAAGTTATAAAAATATTAGATAATATTACTTCATTATTATTATCTATAAAAGAAAAATATGCCATATTATTTGAAATAGACATTAATAATTTAAAAGATAGTAAAGAATATTTAGAAGCCGTTAAAGGAATAAAATCATTAAAATACTTTGTTAATGAAGAATTAAAAAAAATATCCAAAAATTATTCTGATATAACTACAATAATAAAATATTTAAAAGAAAAATATCTTGATACAAAAGACGATTCTCTAAGTTTAATACTACCAGATAAAATTACCATTAAAAATTCTGTAATAATTAGATTAATTAATACCTTTATATTTTATATAATTAATAATTTTGATGAATTGTTTTTAAATCCTTTAATGCGTAAATATACTTTTGATGATGAAATGAAAATAAAAATTATTAAAGATTCAAGTTTTGTTACATCACTACAAAATTATTTAATGCAAGATTTATTAAATATTCTTGGTCAAATAAACTATCAATCAAGTAATCCTTTATTAAAAAATGTACTAATTCATAACTTTTATGATTTATGTTATGTAATTCCTTTTATTGAAGATAAAATGCTTCAAAGTAATTTTTCTTTTGTTAATGATTATATTGTATCATCAGATATTATTAATTATTTTTATGGTATATCAAGTGATACTAGTAAAGAAGCCAGTGCTGCTTTTTTAAAAAAATATTATTTAAAATATTTAGAAAAATTAATTAGTTTTGATAATGAAGATACATTATCAGTTGATAAATTATTTGAAATAGAATTTGCCAAAAATATAATGAAATCAATTTTACTTTTAGGAAGCAAAGATTTAGAAGAAGAATTAATAGCTTTAAGTTACGCCTATATTAGTGAAGATGGATCACTAGAATGTATTAATACGGCTATTAAAGATATAATCGATAATGAAAATGCTATAAATTTAAGTCGTTTAAGCATTTTAAGTAATTAGAAATTTTACATTCATGTAAAGTTTCTTTTATTTAGTAGAAATTTTTATCATTTTTTGATATACTTTAAATGAAAGTAGGTGTAGTAAATGAAAAAAATTGTTGTTTTATTAATTAGTTTATTATTTATAAGTGGCTGTGGTAATAAAGATACATTAGTCATGGTAACTGAAGCGGGTTTTGCTCCTTATGAATATTATGAAAATGGTGAAATTGTGGGAGTAGATGTTGACATTGCTCGGGAAATTGCTAAAAAATTAGGCAAAGAATTAGAAATTAAAGATGTGGCTTTTGATTCAATAGTAAATGAAGTAAAAACTGGTAAAGCTGATTTTGGAGCTGCAGGTATTAGCTATAATGAAGAAAGAGCAGAAGAAGTTGATTTTACAATAAACTATGCAACTAGTAAGCAAATAATTGTGGTAAGAGAAAATTCAAATATTTCTAAGAAAGAAGACTTAGAAAATTTAACAATTGCTGTTCAATTAGGTAGTGTTGGTGATTCTTATGTAACACAAAATTATGAAAATGCTAAAATTATTCGCCAAAAAAAGTACCTTGCGGCGATCGAAGATTTAAAAACCGGTAAAGCTGATTGTGTTGTTATGGATGAACTACCAGCTAAAGCTATTTTAAAAGAAAATACCAATCTTAAAATATTAGATACTGAGTTATTTACAGATTCTTATGGAATGATTGTTAAAAAAGGTAATAAAGAATTACTCGATGCCATAAATGAAGTATTACAACAATTACTTGATGAAGGAAAAATAGAAGAATATATAATTAATCATTCTTAAGGAGTTTTATGAAGTTGTTTGAAAATTTATATGATACTCTTATTGTTGATAATCGTTATCTCTTCTTTTTAGAAGGTCTTAAAAATACATTAATAATTGCCTTTTTTGCGGTAATTTTAGGATGTATTATTGGAATATTTATTGCTTTAATTAGAAATTATTGTGATTATAGTAAAAAATTTAAGTTTTTAAATTTCTTAGCTAAAAGCTATGTCAATATAATTAGAGGAACTCCCTCAATTTTACAGTTAATGATTATTTATTATGTAATATTTGCTAGTGTTGATATAAACATTGTTTTAGTAGGTATTTTAGCTTTTGGTATTAATTCTGGTGCTTATGTTGCTGAAGTAATTCGAGCAGGAATAAACTCGATTGATAAAGGTCAAATAGAAGCGGGAGCATCAATTGGCTTTAAATATTATCAAATAATGCGTTATATCATTTTGCCCCAAGCTATAAAAAACATCCTGCCGGCGTTAGGTAATGAATTTATTACTTTAGTAAAAGAAACCTCAGTTGGAGCTTATATTGGAATTGTTGAATTAACTAAAGCAAGTGATATTATAGCATCAAGAACTTATGATTATTTCTTCCCTCTTATAATTGTTGCCGTAATTTATTTCATACTAACTTTAATTTTAAGCAAATTAGTAAGTTTAATGGAAAGGAAGTTAAATAATGTTAGTAGTTAAAAATTTAGAAAAAAGTTTTGGTAAAACAAAAGTATTAAAAAAAATAAATTTAGAAGTAAATGAAAAAGAAAGATTAGTTATTATTGGCCCCAGTGGTTGTGGTAAATCAACACTTCTTCGCTGTATCAATCATATTGAAAAACCTACAAAAGGAAAAGTCTTATTTGAAGGAATTCCTCTAGATGATAACGAAGAATTATATAAAATCAGAATTAAAATGGGTATGGTTTTTCAACAATTTAATTTATTTCCTCACTTAACAGTTTTAGAAAACATTATTTTAGCTCCAGTAAAATTAAACTTATTAACTAAAGAAGAAGCAATTAAAAAAGCTAGAGAATTACTATTAAAAATTCACTTAGAAGATAAAGAGGCTAACTATCCCAAAGAATTATCTGGTGGTCAAATGCAAAGAGTAGCAATTGCTAGAGCTTTAATTTTAGAACCCAAATTAATGCTTTTTGATGAACCTACTTCAGCACTAGACCCACAAATGAAAAAAGAAGTTTTAGAATTAATGGAAGAGTTAGGTAAAAGTGGTCTAACAATGATTGTTGTAACCCATGAAATGGCTTTTGCTAAAAACTTTGCTAGTCGAATAATTTTTATGGATGATGGAGAAATTATTGAAGAAGGAACACCTCAAGAAATATTTAAAAATCCTAAAAGTTCTAAATTAAAAGAATTTTTAGACAGTTTAATGTAAAACATCTATATTTTAGATGTTTTTATTTTGTCCTTGTGTTATAATTAAAGTATAATAAGGAGGAGAATATGAGTGTAATTAATGTTAAGAGTGAAATAAAACCATTAAAAGAAGTTTTAGTTCACCGTCCAGGTAAGGAATTACTTAATTTAACTCCCGATACACTACATCGCTTGTTATTTGATGATATTCCTTATCTCAAAGTAGCCCAAGCGGAACATGATGAATTTGTTCAAATTTTAAGAGATAATGATGTTAAAGTTTATTATCTTGAAGATTTAATGACTGAAACATTAGATTATAATCCCGAAATTAAAGAAAAATTTTTAAGACAATTCATCAGTGAAGCGGGTGTTAATACTCCCAAATATCGTGAATTAGTATTTGATTATTTGATGAGTATTGAAGAAACAAAGGAATTTGTTTTAAAGACTATGGAAGGAGTTCAAATATATGAACTTGACAAAAGTAAAAGGGTAATGGAAAAATCATTAGTTGATTTAGTAACTGATGAAACAGATTTTATTGTTGAACCAATGCCTAATCTGTATTTTACGCGTGATCCATTTGCTAGTGTAGGTAGTGGTATAGTTTTAAATAAGATGTATTCTGTTACAAGAAACAGAGAAACCATCTACGCAGATTATATTTTTAAATATCATCCAAAATTTAAAGCTAAAGTTGATCGCTATTATGATCGTAATTTAGATTGGCATATTGAAGGTGGGGATGTTCTAAATTTAAATGATCATGTCCTAGCCATAGGTATTTCCCAAAGAACCGAAGCAGGAGCAATTGATAAACTAGCTAAAAATTTATTTAAAGATAAAGATTGTAAAATAGATACTATATTAGCTTTTAATATTCCTGAATCAAGAGCATTTATGCATCTAGATACAGTATTTACTCAAATAGATGTTGATAAATTTACATATCATCCAGGAATTATGGGAACATTGCAAGTATTTGAAATTACTGAAGGAAATGACCCTAATAGTGATGAAGATTTAAATGTTAAAGAAATAAATGATACTCTAGAAAATATTTTAACTAAATATCTAGGAGTAAAAGTTACAATTATTCCGTGTGCTGGTGGTGATGATGTTGCTAGTCAAAGAGAACAATGGAACGATGGAACAAATACTTTATGTATTGCCCCTGGTGTTGTAGTTGTATATAATCGGAACAATATTACTAATGAAGTATTAAGGTCACATGGTATTAAAGTAATTGAAATGTCTAGTGCTGAACTTTCCCGCGGTCGTGGTGGTCCTAGATGTATGAGTATGCCATTATATCGGGAGGATTAATGAATTTATCACAAAGAAGTTTTTTAAAACTATTAGATTATACTAAAGAAGAAATTGAATATTTATTAGATTTAAGTGCTGACTTTAAAAATAAGAAGAAAAATAATATTCCTCATGAATACTTAAAAGGTAAAAATATTGCTCTTTTATTTGAAAAAACATCAACTAGAACTAGATGTGCCTTTGAAGTTGCGGCTTATGATTTAGGAATGCATGTTACATTTTTAGATCCCCAATCTAGTCAAATGGGTAAAAAAGAAAGCATTGAAGATACTGCAAAAGTATTAGGAAGAATGTATGATGGAATAGAATATCGAGGATTTTCTCAAAGCATTGTTGAAAATTTAGCTGCATCAGCCGGTGTTCCAGTATGGAACGGTTTAACTAATGAATTTCATCCAACCCAAATGCTTGCTGATTTTTTAACTATTAAAGAAAACTTTGGTCATCTTAAAGGTCTAAAATTAGTCTTTTGTGGTGATGGTAGAAATAATGTTGCTAATTCTTTAATGGTTGCTTGTAGCAAACTAGGAGTAAATTATACTCTTGCGGCCCCTAAAAGTTTATGGCCAGATGAAAATTTAGTTAATATTTGTAAAGATATTGCTATATCAACAAATTGTCAAATTGAATTTGAAGAAGATATAATTAAGGCTACTAAAGATGCCAATTGTATATATACAGATGTTTGGGTATCAATGGGAGAAGCAGATAATATTTGGGAAGAACGGCTAAATTTACTTAAGAATTATCAAGTAAATATGAATGTATTAAATAATGCTTCTCAAGATGTAATATTTTTACATTGCTTACCTTCATTTCATGATTTAAATACTACAATTGGTGAAGAGATTTACAAGAAATTTGGATTAAAAGAAATGGAAGTAACAGATGAAGTATTTAGATCTAAATATTCTAAAGTCTTTGATGAAGCCGAAAATAGAATGCATACTATAAAAGCGGTAATGTATGCTACTCTAAAGGATAAAGATGAGTAAAATAGTAGTTGCTCTTGGGGGAAATGCTCTCGGAGATAATCCGGAAATACAAATGGATAATTTAGAAAAAGCTTCTAAAATTATCGTTAAATTAATAAAAGAAGGCCATGATATTGTAATTACCCATGGTAATGGACCACAAGTTGGTCAAATAGCTCTAGCAATGGAATATGCTAGTGCTAAAAAAAAGACTCCTCATATGCCTTTTGCAGAATGTGGGAGTATGTCTCAAGGCTATATCGGTTATCAAATGCAACAAGCACTGCAAGATGAAATGGAAAGACAAAAAGTAAAAAAAGATTGTATAACCGTTATAACACAAGTATTAGTGGATTCAAGTGATCCTGCCTTCCAAAATCCGACAAAACCGATTGGAGCATATTACAAAGAAGAAGAAATGCAAAAATTAAAAAAAGAAGAAGGCTATGAATTTACTTTTATTCCTGATGCTGGATATCGGCGAATAGTGCCATCGCCGATACCTAAAGATATTATTGAAAAAAGAGCAATAGCCACACTTTTAAAAGAAAATGTTTTAGTTATTGCTTGTGGGGGTGGTGGAATACCTGTTATCAAAAAAGATAAAAAAGAGCTTTTAGAAGGAATTGATGCTGTAATAGACAAAGACTTATCAAGTGCTTTACTTGCTAAGTTAATAGATGCTGATATACTACTTATTTTAACCTCTGTTGATAAAGTATATCTAAATTATTTAAGTAAAGATAAAATAGGTTTAGATACTATTAAGAAAAGTGAAGCGTTAAAATATATAGAAAAAGGCGAATTTGCCAAAGGCAGTATGCTACCTAAAATAGAAGCTTGCTTAAACTTTGTTGATAAAGATAAATATGCAATAATTACTTCATTAGATAAAGCAAATGAAGCTCTAGAAAATAATAATGGCACAAGAATAATAGGAGGATAAAAATGGCTAAAAGGAAAAAATTTATGTTATCTGCTTTTTCAATTATCTTTATTTTGATAATTATATTAGCGATATTTTCACACATTTTACCTGATGCTCAGTTTGTTGATGGCATACTTGTTGATGGTAGTGGTACTGTCGGAGCCAAACTATCAGACTTTTTACTATCACCAATCTTAGGCTTTAGTGATGCAGTTGATGTATGTGTGTTCATTTTAATTTTAGGTGGGTTTTTGGCAATTATCAATAAAACAGGAGCTTTAGAAACTGGTATCAAAGTTTTAGTAAAAAAGCTAAAAGGTAACGAAATAGTATTAATACCTATTTTAATGTTTATCTTTTCTGTTGGAGGTACAACTTATGGAATGCTAGAAGAAACAGTAGGCTTTTATGTTTTACTTGCTGCTACAATGGTTGCTGCTGGATATGATACCATTGTTGGTTCAGCAATAGTTTTATTAGGAGCTGGTTCTGGTGTTTTAGGTTCAACAGTTAACCCTTTTGCGGTTGGTGTTGCTGTAAGTAGTTTACCAGAAGGTGTTACTGCTAATCAAGGTTTATTAATATTTACAGGCCTAATTTTATGGATTACAACTCTTTTAATATCAATTATCTTTGTCATGAATTATGCTAAAAAAGTTCAAGAAGATAAGGGTTCAACATTCCTATCTTTACAAGAACAAAAAGCAATGGAAAAGAAATTTATTAAAGAAGAAGATTCTAAAGATAAGAAAAAAGATGTAAAATTAAGTATTAAACAAAGAATAACTTTAATATTACTTGGTTTAACATTTGTAGTCATGATTATTGGCTTTATTCCTTGGGGAGACTTTAATGTAACAATATTTGATAAATTTACAGGCTGGCTTACTGGTACATCTTTAGGTGGTTGGTACTTTGCTGAAGCTTCAGTTTGGTTCTTTGTAATGGCTATTATTATAGGTATAATTAATCGCTTTAAAGAAAAAGAAATTGTTGATACATTCGTTGATGGTGCCAATGATATGATTGCAGTTATCTTAATAATTGCTGTTGCTCGTGGAGCAAGTGTCTTAATGGGAGTAACATACTTAGATAACTATATTATCTATAATTCTGCTGATTTACTTTCCAACTTACCAGAACTTGCTTTTGTTCCACTAAATTATTTGCTTCATGTTGTCTTATCAATACTTGTACCATCATCTAGTGGTCTTGCAGTCTTATCAACTCCAATCATGGGTGGTCTTGCAAGTACTTTAGGTTACAATGTTGAAGTAACAATTATGACGCTTGTTGCTGCCAATGGTCTAGTTAATTTAATTACTCCAACTTGTGGAGCAATAATGGGTGGTCTTGCTTTAGCTAAAGTTGAATATACAACTTGGTTTAAATGGGCATTTAAAATAGTTTTAACTATTGCTGTTGCCAATATGTTAGTTTTAGAGTTAATAACTTTAGTATTTTAGATAAAAGTTGGAAAAAACTATGAAAAAAAGCAATATTTGCTTTTTTTTCTTTTGCTAGAGTGATATAATTTTATTAAGGAGGTAAAGAAATGTTAAATAAACTAGAAAAACATGGGATGTTAAAATGCATTGGAGCTTTAATGGGTGTAATAGCAGTAATCTTGCTTGCTGTATCTTACTTTGTTGATGCAACAACTCCAGATATAGTTTTAAAAATTGTTGGTTCAGTATTTTTAGTTATAGGTATTTATTTACTTATATTTAAAAATTTAAAAGAAAAACTAACTAAAGTTGGTTTTGTTGGAGCAACTTTAATTGCTTTATCATGTGCTTTAGTAGCTGCCGCAATTTTTGTTACTGAAACTAATCCAGTAATGATTTTAAAACTAACTGCCTTGATATTCTTTGTTGTTGGTGGCTTAATGATTTCAGTTACTGCTGAAGATCATCGTTTAGCGAAATCCATTTTTGTTATAGTATTAGCTGCTATAATATTTACTTGGATTTTACCATATGGCCAATTCTCTGGTGGTGATTTTTATGATTACGGCATGGGACGAGTTGGTATTATTGACATAAGTATATCAATGTATAATGCTCTATATTATGCTATGGATAAAGTAGTATTCCTATTTATTCTAGCTGGGGTATATGGTGTTTTATCAAAAGTTAGTGGCTATCAAAGATTAGTTACAGCTATAGCAGAAAAATGTAAGAAACATACTATTGTATTTGCAGTCATTGTTTCCGTTTTCCTATTTTTATTAACATCTTTGTTTAGTCAAACTTTTATAGTTCTAACATTTGTACCATTTTTTGTAAGTATTTTACTTAAGATGAATCTAGACAAATTATCAGTATTTATTGTAACGTTTGGTTCAGTACTTGCTGGTATTCTTGGAACTACTTATGGTACTGAAGGAATTGATTCATTAAACTACTATATTTCTGCCGATATTACAACAGGTTTAAATTACCGTTTTATCATTGCAGCAGTAACAGTTGTTTTATACAATTTCTTCATTTGTATGCGTCTTAAAAAAGTTTTAAGTGAAACAAAGAAAAATACTAAAAATAGTGAAATTGAAGATGATCCATTTAAAGTAGAACCATCAAAGAAGAAAAATGCTATTCCAGTTGCTATTATTTTCTTTATAATAATGATAATAACAATTTTAGGATATATAGCATGGTATGATCATTTTGAAATTACAATTTTCCGAGAATTCCATGAATGGTTAACGACTCTTGCTCCAGTAGAAGATTTCACAATTATAAGTTATCTTCTAGGTCAAAGAGCAATGCCTTTCGGAGAATTTACTTATGTTTTCTTCTTATGCAGTGTCTTTATATTAATGGCTATGCTTCTAGCATTCTTATATCGCATGAAAGTTGATGAATTTATTCAAGGATTTTTCGAAGGTGTAAAGAAAATGGTTAAACCAATCGCATTATTTGTTGCTTCATATATGGTATTTGGAATTATAGTAAGTATTCCATTTACTTCAACAATTTGCAATTGGCTATTTAATCTAGTTGAAGGATTTAATCCATTTATTACATCATTCTGTGCTTTTATAGGTTCAGTATTTAGTCAAGATTTAGGTTATACTGGTTATTCAGTTGGTAGCTTTATAACTTCAGTTTATAGCTCAAATATTGACCTAGTTCATACAATTTATACATCTATGTATGGACTTATCCAATTATTCATGCCAACTAGTGCTATTTTAATCACCGGTCTTTCACTTATGAAAATAGACTATAAGTCATGGTTAAAATACATTTGGTTATTTGTTGTAGGTATGCTTATAATTCTGTTAGTACTATTTACAGTAGTAACTTATATGTAAAGGAACCAAATTGGTTCTTTTTTTCTTGCCATTTTTACTATATAATAAATATATGAGAGAAGTTTGGAAATTAATTAAATCTATTAATAAGAAATGTGATTTAGAAAATAAATCAATTTTGGAGTGTCTAAAAGAACTATCAATTACTATAGAAGATTTTATAGCATTATTTAATGTTTCCCCGGAAATAATAGATGAATTATTTATAAAAGAATTTCTTAACTTATTAAAAGATAAAGGTACGAGAATATTTATCGCCCCAGCATTAGATAAAGATAATGATATTGAAATATATTCTAAAGAATTAAATACAAGTATTTTACTTTTACCAAATACTTTAAAAATAATCTGGGGAGAAACCAAAGAGGATGATACATATCAATATTATTCTACCGAATTTTATGCTATTACTAAAGATAAAGAAATAAAAACTATTCATTTTGTAAGTTTAGTTACTAAAGAAAAAAGCAAAATTAAAGCTAGTGGTAATTATCCTCTAACTAGTGTTCATTTAAAAATCTCTGATAAAGCCAATTCCCTAGATATAATAATTAAAAATTCCTTACTTATGAAAGATTTAAAAAATATTTATCGTATTTTATATAATTTTAATTATTCCCTAGCAGTCAATATTTTAAAACTATATCCAAGTTCAGAAAAAGAAATTAAAAGTGGCATAGATATGAATAATTTTGGGACTAGATAAACATTATTAACATAGAATTAATATAGGGAGGATTCTATGTTTGATAAATATAGTTTAGAAATTAGTAGAATTTTTAAAGATGCTGAAGAAGAAATGCTTGAGTTAAATCATCCATATGTTGGAAGTGAACATTTATTATTAAGTTTATTAAAAAATTCAAAAGTAATTGCTAATATTGCTAACAAAAATAATTTAACCTATGATAATTTTAAAAAAGAGTTAATTTTAGTTGTAGGTTCTTCTACTAAAAAGAGTAAATATATACTTTATACGCCTTTGCTTAAAAGAATAATTAACTTAAGTTTAGAAGAGGCAAATGAAAAAAGAATTGAATTAAATGCTATTCATTTATTTAAAGCTTTATTAGAAGAAGGAGAAGGAATAGCTATTCGTCTTTTATATGGCATGAATATAGATTTAGAAAAATTATATGATGAAGTAAAAGATAATGTTAAAAAGAATAATAAAAAATTAGAAATATTTAATATTGGTAAAAATTTAATGGATATTACCAATATGGATGAACAAGTAATAGGTAGAGATAAAGAGATTTCTTTAATAATAGAAACTTTGATTCGTAAAAATAAAAACAATCCCTTATTAGTTGGAGATGCTGGCGTAGGTAAAACTGCTATAGTTGAAGAATTAGTAAGAAGAATTAAAAAATGTGAAGTTCCTAAAATATTACAAGATAAAAAAATAGTGATGTTAGAAATGGGCTCTTTGGTTGCAGGAACTAAATATCGTGGTGAATTTGAAGAAAAGTTAACTAAATTAATTAGAGAATTAGAAAACAATCCGGAAATAATTTTATTTATTGATGAAATACACACAATTGTTAATGCTGGAGGAGCTGAAGGAGCAATAAATGCTAGTGATATATTAAAACCTTATTTAGCTCGTGGCAAAATCAAAGTAATCGGTGCAACAACAACTGGAGAATATAATAAATTTATTTTAAAAGATAAAGCTTTAAACAGAAGATTTGAATTAATTCGGGTTTTAGAACCAAATACAAATGAAACAATAAATATACTAAAAAATGTTAAAATAAATTATGAAAATCATTATAATATAAAAATTAGTAAAGAAAATATAAAAGATATTGTTTATATAGCTAATAAATATATTGTTGATAAAAAAAATCCTGATAAATCTTTAGATATTTTAGATTCTGTTTGTGCTATGAAAGAAGTAGATAGTTATACTTTAAATAAAATAAATAATTTAAAAAAAGAACTAAAGAAAATTATAGTTGAAAAAGAAGACATGGTAAAAAAGAATGATTTTAAAAAAGCTTTATTGTTACACAATAAAGAAATATTTCTAGAAAAAAAGATAAATAGAGCAAGTTTAACTTCTAGTAAAATAACTAAAAAAGATTTATATACATTGTTAAGTAGAAAATATAATATTCCTTTATTAAAATATGATTTTAATGCTTTAGAAAAATATTTAAATAACAATATTATTGGGCAAGAAAATGCTATAGAAAAAATAATAGATGCTATCAAAAATCATAATAATGATTTACCATTATCGCTGCTTCTTACTGGTTCTACTGGAGTTGGTAAAACTCAAACAGTTAAATTGATTAGTAAATATTTAAATATGCCTTTACTAAAATTAGATATGAGTGAATATAATAATGAAATATCCATATCTCGTTTGATCGGAGCATCCGCCGGATATATCGGATATGATGATGGGGCTATATTTGACAAAATTAAAATGGAACCATACTCTTGTATCTTAATTGATGAAATAGAAAAAGCTAGTCCTCAAGTTCTTAATTTATTTTTACAAATACTTGATGAAGGAATAATTACTAATGCTAAAGGAGAAACCATAAATTTTAAAAACACCTATATTTTTGCTACATCTAATGTTAAAGGATACAAAAAAATTGGTTTTATGGAAAGTAACAGTAATTATAATCATGAATTTAGTAAAGAATTAATAGCTAGATTTAAAGAAATAATTGAATTTAATGATATTACTCTAGATAATATTTTATATTATTTAAAATTAAAAAATATGGAAAATATTGATATTAGTAATTACGATTATCGCAAATTTGGTTTTAGAGGTTTAGATAAATTTTTAGAAAAAGAAAATATTAAAATAAAATAGTTATATTGAGTTTAAATCAAAATGTAGAATAAAAATCTACATTTTTTTAAATTAAGATAATTAAGTATGCATTAATTATAATTAGAATGTATTATGTTATTAAGTGAAAGTAAGTTTTGTGATATAATATTATGTAATTGAGGTGGTAAAAATGGGAAAATTATTAAATATGATGTATATGGTAGATTTATTAAATACGGGAAATATATATTCATTAAAAGAGTTATCCAAAAAAATAGGAGTAACAGAAAGAATGATTCGCTATTATAAAAATGAAATTTGTAATAATGGAATTGCTATTGAAACATTTAAGGGCCCTAACGGAGGATATTTTATGATTGATAAGGTTAAAAATTATATACATGTTAATAAATATGATATTCAGTTATTAGAAAACATATGTAATTTTTTATCTCATAATAACTTTGAATATGTAGAAAAATTTAGAGATTTTTTAAACAAGGCAAAAAAAATGTATTCAATTTATGATGAAAAGAGTAAATATATTTCTAATATAGATATTGATATGCCTGGTGAAATAGAGAAAATAATTAAATCTGCCATCAACAAAAATGATAAAATTGAAATTATATATAATGATATTGATGGCAGACAATCAAAAAGAACAATTCATCCACTGCATTTATTTAAATATAAAGATGAATATTATATAACAGCTTTTTGTGAGTTGAGAAATGATATAAGACATTTTGAATTAAAAAGAATTGTTAATATAAAATAATAAAGACAAAATATTTCATTTTGCTGTGATATAATATTTTCAAGGAGAAAAAAATTATGATGGATGATTATATTTTTATTGATTTTGATGGGGTTATATTAGATTCAGAAGAAAGAATGCTACAGAGGAAATATGAATTAGGATTACGAGATCATGAAAATAAAAGTGAGTTTGATAAGTACTTTGAATATGCAAATTTAAATCCTGAAGAATGGGATTATATTATTAGAGGGGCTAATTCAATTAATGATTCTGTTGAAATAATAAAAGAACTTGAACAAATGAAAACAAAAATTGCGATTTTAACAAAAATTCATACTCTTTATGAGATGAAAGTGAAAATTGAAGATTTAAGAGAAAATAGGAACATTATGTGTCCAGTATTATTTGTCCCGCCAGGATCAAAAAAGTATCAAGTTATTATTCCAAATAATCAGTTACTTATTGATGATTCTGAAAAAAATATTAGAGAATGGATTGAAAATGGTGGTTCAGGATTAATATTTGATTCTACTATTGATAAAAACGCACATGGAAGGGTTAGAAGTTTAGAATTTTTAATTAAGAGGTAATACATATGAAAAAAGAAGAATTATTGTTTAAAAATTATCAAAAATCTTTAATGCAAAAATATAATGCTGTTTGTTTTGATATTGATGGTACTTTAACGGTTAAAAATTCAAAGTCAATTGATGATAGAGCGATAGAAATGATTATAAATTTATTAAAGAAAAAAGTCCCAGTAGTATTTATTACTGGGCGTGGTGAAACTGGACTGAATGATTTGAAAAATGATATATATCAGCATGTTAAATATGCTGAAAATATAACTGGTAATGATATAAAAAGAATATATGTTTTGACTAATGATGGGGCCAGATTATTTTATAGTAAAAATACATCTAAAGAAGAATTTTTAAATGAAAATGTTTATGTTTCTACAAAAGAAGAATTAAATCAATTGTTAAAAGTAAATAAAATGATTAATAATATAAAAATAAATTATTCATATAATGGATTATTTAATATTACATATTCTAAAGATTTAAAAACTGCTGAAATTATAAATATTAGAATTGTATTTAATACAAATGAAAAAAAAGAGATAAATTTGGTGTTTGATAGTATTGAAACCTTTATACAAGATAATAATTTTCATGGAATTAATTTAACTAGAGGTATGTATAAAAATAAAGCAGTTATTCAAATAGGCACTACTACTAAAGATAAGGCTATTGAAAGAGTAGAAGAAATAATAGGTGTACCTAAAAATTCAATGATGAGAGTTGGTGACTGTGGTGATTTACGTGGAAATGATTATTCAATGCTTAATTGTAACCAAGGATATAGTGTAGATAAAATAAATGGTTCTATAAATTCCTGTTTTCCTGTATTTGATGAATATGGTAATATAATAAAAGGAGTAGATGCCACACTTCAGTTGATAAAAAGTGCTAAAATTTTGCCTACAGTGTGTTTGGAAAAAGCTGATAAACTTACTTATCAACGACAATTTGCTAATATAGAAAAAAATATTGTATTGGGCAGAAAAAAATTATTAAATAAATATAATGAGATTATTAATAAAAACTTTAATGAATGTAATGGTATAGATGATTTATTTGATAAGTTTAGTGGAAGTGTTAAAATACCTATGTATGAATGGGAACTATTAGAAAATAATCCTTTAAAAGAATTATGGGGGACATCATTTAACGGGAATCAAATTTATTCAATTAGAGATGATAATAATTACCTTTTGCGAGGCTCTAATACTTATTATTATTTTATATCAAATCGAATAAGTAATAATGGAGTTGATGTTACATCCAAAAATAATATATTGAATTGGTATCAAAATTATTTAATTTTTTTTAACAATTCAATACAGGCGGTTTCAATAGTCGATAATTTAAATTATCAAATTAACAAAAAAATGTTACTAGGTATTTTAGATAATTGTAGAAACGTACTACTTGTTTTGTTAAATCATAATTTGTTTTCAAATTATTATGATAATAATATTTTGTTAGATATTTCTTCAAGTAAAGAAAAACAAATTTTTAATATTTATAATTCCTTGTTTGAAGTTGATAAAATGATGAGTGAAATATGTTTTCGCCAACAATACATAATAAGTAAAGATGAGATTGTTAGAAATATAATTAATACAAAAATTATTTTGGAAGATAACTTGAAAATTGAGATTAATAATGAAGAAAAAGCGGATTATTCAAAAGATTATAGAGCTTATAGAGAAATTGACAATTTTGGAGAAAATTATGTAGCAGTGTCTTTATATAAGGAAAAAAGCAACAATAATGAAGTTAGCAGTGCGTGCGGACTAAGTTATGGTGGCATAGAGTTGCCAATATTAACTAAAATAATAAATCAAAATAAAATTGAAAAACTATTTCTTTTAAAATTTAATAAAAAAGTATCTGGTTATACAAATAAACAACTTATTGATTTGAGAAATTTTAATATAAATGATTTGGGTGGTTTAATAAATTCAAGTTTTTTTAAAGGATTAACTGTTGATTTGTTTGATGATAATGTTTTAACTGGGAAAACATTACAGTTAGCTATTAACTCTTTATATGATTGTGATATTCACGTTAAAAACATTTGTATTGTTAGATATCCTAGTATTAATAGAATTAATCAAATGTTTTTAGATAATCCGGCAGCCATTGATTATCATTTGTTTTTTGATTATATATATGGTTTATGTTTTAATAGTCCTTATAGTTGGAAAGATAATGAATGGAAGCATGAAAATGGTACTATTAATTATACTGATACATTAGGTGTGTTTGATTTAAATAGGAAAAAGATAATAGAGTGTTTAATAAAAAATCATGATTTTAATGAATATAGTGAAGTTGGAGAATATAAAAGGAGATTAGTGAAATGAGAGTAGTAGGTATTGGTGATTTAGTAGTTGATTATTATTACAAAGATCAAAAATTATTGGGAATAAATGGAGGAATGACATCTCATAACATTATTGCTAATTTAGCAAAAATGAAAATACCTGTTTCAGTTTTTGGAGTATGTGGTAATGATATTCAAGGGCAAATAGCAATTGAAAGTTTAAAAAAACTAGGTGTAGATATAGATAATATAAAAATGTTAGATAATGTTAAAACTCGTGCTTTTCATGTATCTTATTTTGATAATGATGGTAAATTAACCTTTATTTCCAAGAAAAGATGTCCATTTTGTCAAAATAAAAAATGGTATGAAGAAAGTTTAATTGATATAAAAAATATTATTGATAATATTAAACATGACGATATTTTAATATTTGATAATTTAAATAATAAAAATCAAACAATTATTGATAAAACTGATAATAAAAAAATAATTGATTTAGGACAGTATTTTGAATTTGAAGTCTTGTCTAATCAAGAGATAATTGATAAGTTAGCAAATAAGTTTGAAATAATTAATTTTAATGAAAGAGTTAGTAAATATTTATTAAATAGATTAAAATTAAAGGATGATATAGAGTTATATAATTTACTTAAACCCAAATTTATGAGTATAACTCGAGGTGAAAATGGGGCTACATTTATAGAAAGTGGTAAAGAGTATAATTTTGATTTGATTTATAAAGGAAAAGTTGTTGATTCTACTGGGGCTGGTGATGCTTTTATTTCTAGCATAATAAAAGATGCTATTAAAAATAATTTTAAATATAATAGTAATTTATTTAGAAAATGGTATGAAAATTCTAATAAATTAACTTCTAAAGTGGTATCTGTTATGGGTGCTAGAGGACATATTAATACATTGTTTAAAATAAAGAAAATGGATAATTGTTGTGCTTGTGATAATTTTATTTATATAAAAAGAAAAACTATTAAAAGATGCAATATAAACATTAATAATTTGGAATCTAGGATTATTAATGCTCTTAATTCTTCTGCTAGTAAAATGGTGAATAATATAGGTTTTAATGAAAATGATAATTGTTTGTTTATTGGAACAGGTGGTTCCTATGCTGGAGCTTATTTTGCATCTAAAATTATTAATTTATTATATGGCTGTAACACCTATGCTTTATATCCTAGGGATGTAGTATATCGAAATAATCAAAATATAAATAAAGTTATTTTATTTTCTTATTCTGGCACAACTAATGATATTATTAATAGTGTTAAAGATTTTGATAAGAAAAATATGTATATTATTACTAAAGGAGATATTAAAAATATAGTTTTAAAAACAGGAATAACAAAGAAAAACATTTTATGTTATAAAACATCAACAAATAAAGGAAAAGAAAGAGGGTTTTTATCATTTGAAGGAGCAGTAGTACCTGCAGCGATATTTTTGAAATATTACTATAATATAGTTGATAGTACATTTGATATAAATAACTTTATCAAAGAATCTATGACTTATTGGAAGAATTATTTGAATCAAATTTTGAACAAAGAAATTATAAATAAAATGAAAAAACACAATTTAATAAATATTTTCCGAGGAGACTATACTGATAGTGCTTGTTATGATTTAGAGAGTAAAATTATTGAATCTGGTGTATTTAATTGTATAATTCATGAAAAAAAGAATTTTTCTCATGGAAGATTCATTAATTATGAAAATTTAAATAACATATATTCCATTTATTTTAAACAAAAATCTACTAGTAAATATGAAGTAGAATTAATTAAATATTTGAAAGATAAGAATTTAATTATTGAAAGTAGATATAATGGAATACTTGCGGAATTTGATCTTTTAATTGCATCACAATTTATCGTTTATTATATTGGTAAAATACTAGACATCGATGTATCAAAACCAAAATATTCTGATGATGCAATGAATATTTATTTTTATAAAGGTGAAATGTAGAATAAAAATCTACATTTTTTTAAATTAAGATTCATATACTTGTTTTGGGAGGACAAGCATATGGGACTTAGTGATAATGAAGTAATTAAAAGCAGAACAGAATATGGTACAAATGAAATAACAGAGGTTAAAAAGAATACTTTTTGGCATTTATTGCTTGAATCTTTTGCTGATCCAATCATTAAAATTTTACTTATTGCTTTAGCTATTAAGGTCATAGTTTTATTTAGACATTTTGATTGGTTTGAAACAATAGGAATACTTATTGCCATATTTTTAGCATCATTTATTTCTACTATCTCCGAATATGGTTCTGAGCAAGCTTTTAATCGTTTGCAAAGTGATGCATTAAGAGGTAAAGTAAAAGTTATTAGAAATGGCAAAGTGGTTGAAATAACTACTGGTGAAGTTGTAGTGGGAGATATTGTAATTTTAAATAGTGGAGATAAAATTCCTGCCGATGGCGTACTTATTAGTGGTAATTTGTCAGTTGATGAATCAGCTTTAAATGGCGAATCAAAAGAAGCTAAAAAGAAAATTAATAGCAAAGTATATCGGGGGTCAGTTGTATATAATGGTAATGCCAAAATGCAAGTAGAATTAGTTGGAGATAAAACCATTATGGGTAAAATTTCCCAAGAACTCCAAAGTGATATTCCAGAAAGCCCTTTAAGATTAAAATTAAGAGGACTTGCTAAAACTATTAGCAAAATAGGATATTGTGGAGCAATTCTTGCTAGTATTTCTTATCTATTTTCTTGTATAGTTATTGATAATAATTTTGATTATGATTTAATTATGGCGACATTAACTGATTTTCCTGTAATGTTCAATCATTTAATTTATGCTCTAACTTTATCAGTTACAATTATAGTTGTAGCTGTTCCTGAAGGTCTTCCCATGATGATTACTTTAGTTTTATCAAGCAATATGAAAAAAATGCTTAAGGATAATGTATTAGTGCGAAAACTAGTAGGTATTGAAACGGCAGGCAGCCTAAATGTACTACTTACCGATAAAACCGGAACACTTACAACTGGAACCCTTAAAGTAACCGAATTTGTCAGCGGGGATTTTAAAGTATTTAAAGATTTTAATGTGTTAAAAAAATATCCTATTTATGGGTTAGTCTATAAGTCTTTGTTTTATAATAATGCTAGTATGATTAGTGATACTAAAGTAATCGGTGGAAACTCTACTGATAGAGCCATACTTGAATATATTACAATTAATAGTAGCATAAATGCAAAAATAATTAAAAGAGAAGAATTTGATAGTGCTAAAAAATATAGTAGTATTACTTTAGATGATGGAACTATTTTAATTAAAGGAGCAATGGAAGTTATTTTACCTAAATGTAAAAATATCTTAAATAGCAATAATAAAGAAAGTAAGTTATTTTCCCCATCTATTATAAAAAGAAAAGTAGAAGAATATACTAAAAAATCCGGTAGAGTTTTAGTATTTGCATATGGCAAAAGCATGGATAATTTAACATTTTTAGGTTTTGTTAATATTAAAGATGAGTTAAGGCGTGAAGCATTCGAAGGCATTAGACTTATAAAAAGTGCAGGTATTCAAACAATTATGATTACAGGGGATGCAATAGATACTGCCACATCTATTGCTAAAGAGGTTGGTCTAATCACTAATGATAAACAAATTGTTTTAACTAGTAGTGATCTTGCTAAAATGAGTGATGAAGAAATAAAAGAAAAATTAAGTGATATTAGAGTTATTGCGAGAGCCTTACCTAATGATAAAAGTCGTTTGGTAAACATACTTGAAGATATGTCTTTAGTTGTAGGCATGACTGGAGATGGAGTAAATGATGCCCCAGCTCTAAAAAAAGCCAATGTTGGTTTTGCTATGGGAAGTGGAACTGATGTTGCTAAAGAAGCAGCGGATATTGTCATACTTGATGATAATATCTTATCAATTAGTAAAGCAATTTTATATGGCAGAACAATTTTTAAAAGTATTCGTAAATTCATAATTTATCAATTAACCGTTAATACTTGTGCTTTAATTTTATCAATAGTTGGTTCTTTAATTGGCATATCGACTCCAATTACTATAGTGCAAATGCTTTGGCTTAATATGATTATGGACACATTCTCAGGCATAGCCTTCTCATATGAAGCACCACTTGAAGAATATATGGAAGAACCACCAAAGAAAAAAAATACTCCAATTATGAATAAGTACATGTATAGTGAAATCATCTGGACGGGTCTATATTGTGCAATTCTTTGTATATTATTTTTAAAACTTCCTATAGTAAGAGAATTTATTAGACCTAGTGAAAATAATGAATATTTAATGACCGCTTACTTTGCAATGTTCATATTCATGGGAATATTTAATGCTTTTAATGCTAGAACTTCCAGAATAAATATACTAGCTAACTTATCTAAAAATAAAGTATTTGTAGCAATATTTAGCTTTATCTTTATTGCTCAACTTTATATCATCTATAATGGGGGAGATATATTTAGAACTTATGGACTTGAATTAAATGAGCTTATATTAGTATTTATTTTAGCTCTAACAGTTTTCCCGGTAGATTTCTTAAGAAAATACATATTAAAGAAAAAACATATTGCTTTAGGAGTATAAAAATTGCAAAATTTGCAATTTTTTAATATTTTCGACATGGTTCGACAAAATACACATAATTTTTGTGTTATTATTGTACACATGGAGGTTTTGGAAAATGGATAAATCTATGGTCGATTTATATGTAAAATTTAAAGAAATTAAGAAAATGGGATATGTTAGAAGTTATAAAGATAAGAATAATAGTGGTATAACTTTTGAACATTTATTAGGAAAAGAACAAGATGAGTTTTTTTTACCGGATTATAATGGAATTGAATTAAAAACTAAAAAAGGTTATAGTAAAACAAAAATTGCTTTGTTTACTGCTAATCCTGATGGAAAATATCTTTTTGCAATTCAAAATCTAGTTGAACAGTATGGTGTTAATAAGCAAAAATTTTTAACTGAATTATCCGCAATTACTAAACATCGTTATAATGGATATTATTTTCAAATATTTGTCGATTGGCAAAATGAGAATGTTGTTTTGTTAATTTTTGACAGATTTTATAATTTAGTTTCTAAAGACATATGGTGGACTTTTGAACTTTTGAAAGAAAGAGTATATTTAAAATTACAAAAGTTAGCTTTAGTAAAATGTTGTACTAAAAAAATTGATAATGTTGAATATTATTGGTATTATCGTATTTTCTTTTATAAAAATGTTAAGTTTGATAATTTTTTAAAAGCAATTGAAAAGGGCAAAGTTACAATGCGTTTTAAAATAGGAACATTTTTAAGTGGACCAAGAAAAGGACAAATTCATAATCATGGAATTGATTTTGCTATAGCTGAAGAAGACTTGAAAGATATATATACTCCGGTGTTTAAATGATTTATAAGAATCTTTTTGGGCATTTTAAGAAAATAAATTTGTAGTAGTAGAGAATTTGTTTGGGACATAAAAAAAGTCCATATCGGACTAAAATACATAAATGGTCGAGAAGACAGGATTTGAACCTGCAACCCCTACATCCCAAATGTAGTGCACTACCAAATTGTGCTACTTCTCGAAAATCTTTAAAAATGGTACGCCCAAAGAGATTCGAACTCCCAACCTCTAGATCCGTAGTCTAGCGCTCTATCCAGTTGAGCTATGGGCGCAGAATTTCCTAATGCACTATAATTATATTACACAAAGTATAAAAATGCAACCGATTTTTGCATTTTTTTGCTTAAAAACGCACAATTATATGATATACTTATTATGGATGGTGTCAAAGATGGAAAAAAAGAAAAAAAGAAATATAAAAAAAGAAATTAAGCATGAAATGAAACATCATAAAAAGGCATTTATAGTTTACTTTGTTTTAAGATTTTTAATATTAGTAACTTTAGTATTACAATTAATTCGTGGTAATTATGAACATGCCTTTTATTGTGTATTAACTTTAATTTTATTTTTAATACCAGGTTTTATTGAAAGAAAGTTCAATATTGAGATGCCAGAAACATTAGAAATAGTTATATTTTTATTTGTTTTTGCAGCAGAAATTTTAGGAGAAATGCAAAATTTCTTTAACTTGTTTTCTCATTGGGATACCATACTTCATACTATTAATGGCTTTTTATGTGCAGCAATTGGTTTTTCACTTATTGATATATTAAATAGAACCGAGAAATTTCATTTGAATTTATCTCCTTTATTTGTAGCAATCGTTGGATTTTGTTTTTCAATGACTATCGGAGTTTTATGGGAATTTTTTGAATATGGAGTAGATGTATATTTTAAAACTGATATGCAAAAAGACACAATAGTTGAATCTATTTCATCAGTTTCATTAAATGAATCAGGAGAAAATGTAGCTATTCATGTTGATGATATAACTTCATCTACTATAACTACTAGTGATAATACTACCTATATTATTAATGATGGATATTTAGATATTGGTTTAATTGATACAATGGAGGATTTGGCAGTTAACTTTGTTGGTGCATTAATTTATTGTGTAATTGGCTTTTTCTATGTTAAAAATAGAGATAAAGATAGTTTAGCTTCTAAATTTTTACTCCGTATTAAGGAGGAATAATGAAGTTTTTCTTGCGATTTGGTCATTTATTAGTTTTATTCTTAATTTTGTTACTGGCATTAATTTGTGTAAATGAACTGGGATATTTAGATAGGTGGAAGACATCAGATATCGAAGTAGAATTTATAAAAAGTGATGTTGATTATGATTCTGATGGTACAGATGATTATACAGATATTTTAAATGGAGCACGAGATTTTATAGCAATGAAACCTAAATATAAAAGTGCTTATTATGCGGGAGGTTATCCCGATGATGATTATTATGTATGCACTGATTTAATTTGGTATGCTCTCGGGGAAGCCGGATATGACTTTAAAGAAATGATTGATGAAGATATTAAAAATAATCAAAGTGATTATGATATAGATGTAATTGATTCTAATATAGATTTTAGAAGAGTTAAAAATATTCGTGCTTTTTTAGATAAATATGCTGAAAAACTAACAACAGATGCTAGTGATTATACTGCTTGGCAAGGCGGAGATATTGTAGTTTATGAAGATCATATAGGAATTGTAAGTGATAAAAGAAACAGTAAAGGAATTAGTTATATTATTCATCATGATGGGTATCATAATTATGAAGAAGATGGTTTAACTAGAAAAAAAATAGTTGGACATTATCGCTTTAATTTGAACCTGGAGAGTGCCTAATTGAATGATGATAAAGCAAGAAAAAAAGAAATAGTTAAAGACTTATTGAAAGAAGATTTTAAAACTGATGATGAAGAAGAATTAATTGAAATGCTTATTGATGAACCAATAGCTATTGATATTGATAAATTAGAAGATGAAAAAAGAACTTTTTGGGATAAATTAGCAGATATGGTGGCAGCAACTGTAGGTTCATGGCCTTTTATTATTGCTTTTGTTCTTTTTTTATTCTTTTGGATGTTTTTAAATGAATATTTAGATGGTTTTGATCCATATCCGTTTATACTGCTTAATTTAGTATTATCTTGTATTGCTGCCTTACAAGCGCCAATTATTATGATGAGTCAAAATAGAGAAGCCAAAAAAGATAGCATGCGCAGTAAAAATGATTATCGAATAGATTTAAAAAGTGAGCTAATATTGGAAGTATTACATGAACAAATGCTAGAATTAAAGAAAACAGAGCAAAAAATATTACAAATTTTGGAGGAAAATGATATAAAATTACAAGAATTTGACAAAAAATAGTTAAAAGTAGTTCAAAAATTGCCCCAAAAGTGATATAATTTATAGACGTGAGGTAAAAATGACATTAAATAAAGAAATAGAATTTAATAGTATTGTTAATGATATACTAAAAAATAAAGACTTTATTGCCCTTAAATATGAAATACATCATGGTATTTCCCGCCTAGATCATTCATTACATGTGGCTAAAGTTACGTATCAAACCTGTAAAAAATTAAAAATTAAAAATTATGAAGAAATAACTAGAGCAGCATTATTGCATGATTTTTTTAAGAGCGACGAAGTAACTCAAAAAGCTTTTTTAAATCATCCTACAACTGCTTTGAAAAATGCCCAGGATAATTTTGATTTAAGTAAAAGACAAGAAAATATTATTGCATCGCATATGTTTCCAATTGCTCGAACTGTACCAAATAATTTAGGCAGTTGGGTAGTAAGTGGTGTCGATAAATTTGTAGCTCTATATGAATGTGCTAAATTTAAAGCCCCAATAAAAGTAGGAGCATCCCTTATTTTTATTTTAAATTTATGTTTTATTCAAAGATAAACAACTACAGAGTTGTTTATTTTTTTTCTCATTTATGTTATTATTAAAATATGAGGATGTGAAAATATGAGTAAAATTGATAATGAAGCTATTAATAGTATTAAAATGTTAGCATTAGATATGATTGATAAAGCTGGAAGTGGACATCCTGGCATAGTTTTAGGAGCTGCTCCAATTCTTTATGCTTTATATAAAGATCATCTAAATGTCATACCTAGTAAACCTGATTGGGTAAATAGAGATCGTTTTGTTATGTCAGCAGGTCATGGTTCAGCACTTTTATATTCAATGCTTTATCATGCGGGTTTTGGTATTGATATGGAAGAATTAAAACAATTTAGGTCTTTAAATTCTTTAACTCCAGGGCATCCAGAATATAGAGTTACTCCAGGAGTAGATGCAACAACTGGTCCGCTTGGTCAAGGTGTTGGTATGGCTGTTGGTATGGCTATGGCTGAGAGATATTTAAATGCCATTGCTAATATTGAGAAGAAAAATACTAAATTGATTGATTATTATACCTATTGTTTTTGTGGCGATGGCGATTTAATGGAAGGTATTAGTTATGAAGCATTATCTTTTGCTAGTACCCAAAATTTAAATAAATTAATTATCTTATATGATGCAAATCACGTAAGTTTAGATAGCGATACTGACCTAACTTTTACTGAAGATATTGCTATTCGTTTTGAAGCACTAGATTTTGATATATTTGAGGTTAAAAATGCTAGTGATTACAGTGAAGTATCTAAAGCTATTAAACAAGCTAAAAAAAGTGATAGACCAAGTATAATAATATGTCATACTATAATTGGTAAAGATTCCGTATTAGAAGGTACTAATAAAGTCCATGGTAAGCCTTTAAGTAAAGAAGATTTAAATAATTTAAGAGAGATTTATAAAATAACTAATGAACCATTTACAGTAAATAATAAATATAGGGAACATATATTAAATACCATTAATAAAAGAATGGAACCTATTTTTAAAAATTGGGAAGAAGAATATAGTGATATTAAAGAAACAAATAATTTTGGTTTAAATTCCTTATTTAATTTACTTGAACGTAATGCTTTTGTAATTGATTTTGATGATACAAAGTTTAAAATAAGTGATGAATATAGTGAATCATTAAGAGAAAGTAATCATAAAATAATGAATTTTATATCCCCAAAAAGTCCATTCTTTCTTGGTGGTTCAGCAGATCTTTCATCTAGTTGTAAAACCAATTTAGATAAATCAACTATTCAAAGTCCTGATAATCCTGTAGGTAAAAACATTTATTTTGGAGTTAGAGAACATGCTATGGGATCTATACTTAATGGAATGGCTCTATCCAATTTAAAAGTATTTGGTTCGACATTCTTAAGTTTTAGTGATTATCAAAAACCTGCAATTCGTATGTCTGCCCTTATGAATTTGCCAGTCACTTATATTTTTACTCATGATTCCATTTATGTTGGAGAAGATGGACCAACGCATGAACCAATAGAACAGTTAACAATGTTAAGAACAATTCCTAATTTTATTACCTTTAGACCAGCAGATATTAATGAAATAATGGGTTCATGGGAATATATACTTAAAAACAATTGTCCAACTGCTTTAGTGGTAAGTAAAGAAAAACGTAGTAAGCTCAAAAATACTAATGCTAAATTTGTTAAATATGGGGCATATATGATTAGAAAAGAAAAATTCCGTTTGGATGGTATAATTATTGCCACAGGTTCAGAAGTAGAAATGGCTATGGATATAAGTAAAGAGTTATTTACTATGGGTATAGATACTAGAGTAGTATCAATGCCTTCGATGGAGCTATTCTTAAAGCAAAATCCTAAATATGAAGAACAATTACTTCCAAAAGACATACCAACATTTGTCATTGAAGCAGGTTCTAGCTTAATTTGGAATCGTTTTGCCACTCGTCCAGAATATATTTTCGGAATAAATCGCTTTGGTATGAGTGGTAAAAGCGAAGATGTTGCAAAATATTTAAAGTTTGATAAAGCTACTATTTTAGCTAGTATTACAAGTTTTTTAACAAAAGATGTATCTATCGACATAATATGACAAATTTTTTAAGTTCCGTGTGTTATCATATATCTGGGTGATAATAATGCGGACTTTTTATATTTTTAGAATTAATCGTAGTATGACTTTGTTATTAAGGGAATCTCCTTATAATTTATTCAAATCTTTGGAGGGAATCTATTTGCTAGATAAGGCAAATATTGGTTATGGTAAAGAAATGTTAGATGATTTAATAGTACCAATAGATAAACTTAAGTATAATAGATTAATCTATGATTTAAATAAAGATAATGATTTTTATATGAAAGTTGGAGATAATCATAAGATAGTGAATAAATATCGTAAGGAAGAAACAAATATCTGGGTACGTAATTCTCATATCTTACTTAAAACTAATATTATTAATAAAAATATTAGGAAGTTTTTACCCCTTAATGAACTATTTGCTTGTGATTTTGAAAACAAAGATTATTTTTGGTTAGAAGAATTAGTGAGATTATAACACCTAAGATAGCACCTAAGATAACACCCAAGATAATTTGCTTTTTTCTGCCATAAATGGTATAATAATATTATATTAGGAGTTGATTTTTATGGATTATAAACCACCTTATTCAATTACAAATACGATGTTAGATTATGTTGCTAGTATTATGGAGAAAATTGGTAGGATTAATAATTATGATAATTTAAATAAAATGCCAATTTTAAGAAAAAATATGCGTATTCATTCTGTTCATTCTACATTAGCAATAGAAGAAAATAATTTATCTGAAAATCAAGTTAAAGATGTTATTAATGGTAAAACTGTTATTGGACCTGAAAAGGAAATAAGAGAGGTTAAAAATGCTTATAGGGCATATGAACAAATAGGACATATTAGTCCATATAGTATAGATGATTTATTAAAGATACATAAAATAATGACTGATATGTTAGTTACAGAATCTGGTAAATTTAGGAGTGGTAATGAAGGTGTTTTTGATGAAGAAGGCAATTGTATATTTGTAGCACCACCACCAGAAATGGTTTTGGAACTTATGAATAATTTATTTGATTATTTAAATAAAGAAAAAAATAATGTTAATCCATTAATTTTGTCTTCACTATTTCATTATGAGTTTGTCTTTATTCATCCTTTTGCAGATGGTAATGGTAGAATGGCTAGATTGTGGCAAACTATGATCCTTGCTGATTGGAAAGAAGTTTTTGCATATGTACCAATTGAAAGTTTAATAAAAGATTACCAAGATGATTATTATAAAGCAATTAATGAATGTAATAATAAAGGTGATAGTACAATATTTGTTGAATTTATGCTAAAAATGATTGATGAAACTTTAACATCATTAATAGATAATATAAATAAAGAATTAACTCATAGAAATGAATATGTAAATAAATTATTAGAGGTAATGGATGTAGGAATACCTATGAGTAGTAAAGAGCTTATGGATAAATTAAATTTAAAATCCAGAAAATCATTTAGAGAAAATTATATTCAACCAGCTCTTGATATGAATTTAATTAAAATGACTGAGGAGAATAAACCAACAAGTAAAAATCAAAGATATTACAAAGAATAGTTGTTAAAATTTAGAATTTATAGTAAAATTAAGATGAGGTGATAATTTTGGGACAACTAATATTATATTTAGTAATTGGCCTTGTTGTAGGCTTAATAATTGGTTTTTTTCTAGCAAGATATTTCTTGAAAAGACAAATTGATAAAAATCCACCGATTAATGAAAAAATGATTGAAGCGATGATGAGTAGTATGGGAAGAAAACCTAGTCAAAAGCAAGTTAAACAAGTTATGCAACAAATGAATAGATATAAATAAGCAACTTATGGGTTGCTTATTTATTGTCAAACAAAAGAGGAAATGTGTTTAAAAATGTAAAATAATTAATAAAATTATTTACTTTTTAAGCATATTTTGGTAATATTAAAATATAAAGATAAAAAGAGGTGTCGAGTATGATGGACTTTATATATGATTTATATCAAAATGATAATTTTGTTTTATATTTAACAATTGCTTTAGTAATATTAGTAATTTTATTTGTTGTAGTATTATTTTTTGGTAAAAAAGATCAAAAGTTAGAAGAAACTAAAAGATTACAAAAAATAGAATTGGATAATGCTTTTAAAGAAGAAAAAGAATTACCAGAAAAAATAGAAGTAGATGTTAAGAATGATGATGTAAAAGAAGAAGTACCAGTAAATAATGAAAAGAAGGAAGGAGAATTACCAAAGAAATCTATTTTTGATGAAACTACTAGTATTCCGTTAGTTAAAGAAGAAAGTAAAGATGTAAAAATTGCAGAACCACAAAATGTTGAGGTTACTACATTTGAGCCAATTATTAAAGAAGAAAAACCAAAGGTAGAAGAAAAAATGGTATCATTAGTAGAAGAAGATGACAAACCATTATTTATGTCAAATAATGATATTGATGATATTGGTAAAGATTTATCAGAATTAGAAAAATTAAAAGAAGAGTTTAGAAGTATGGATTTACCTAAAGAAGAAGAAAGTAAACCTATATTTAGTGATGAGGATGTTATTCCATCAAGGTTAGATAGAAAAGTAGAAGAAAAAGAAATACCTTCTAGATTAAATAATAAAAATGAAGAAAAGAAATATAAACCTAGTGCAGTGTTTAGTTCAGTGTTTGTAAATAACAAAGATGAACAAAAAGAAGCAGAAGAAGTAAAACCAGAAGTTAAAGAAGAACCTAAAAAGGTAAGTTTATTTACGATAGAAGACGATGATTTAGAACTTCCTACTTTAAAAAAAGATGAAAAAAAGGAAGTAAATAATATAGACAATATAACTGGGGAAACATATAATATTAATCATTAGCAACCATTTGGTTGTTTTTTCTATTTATCCTTGATTTTCTCGGGTTTTTCTTGATATAATGGTTTAGGGTGAATAAAAATGGCAAAATATGATGAGTCATCGATAAAAATTCTTGAAGGACTTGAAGCTGTTCGTAAAAGACCAGGAATGTATATTGGGTCAACAGACAAAAGAGGTCTGCATCATTTAGTATGGGAAATTGTCGATAATTCAATAGATGAAGTAATAAATGGTTATGGTAATTATATTAAGGTAATTATTAATAAAGATGGAAGTATTACGGTTGCTGATAATGGTCGTGGTGTACCTATTGGTATGCATGAATCTGGTAAACCAACACCAGAAGTTATTTATACTATACTTCATGCTGGGGGTAAATTTAGTGAAGCCGGTTATAAAGTGAGCGGAGGTCTTCATGGTGTTGGGGCATCAGTTGTTAATGCCTTATCCAAATCTATGCAAGTAGTAATTTATCGTGATGGCCTTATTTCAATGATTGAATTTGAAAATGGGGGACATGTTAAAACTTCTCTTAAAACTGTGGGTAAAACAAATAAAACGGGAACTATAGTTAAGTTTATGCCAGACCCAGAAATATTTAAAGATTGTAATTTTTCTTATACAACAATTGTTGAAAGAATGCAAGAAAGTGCCTTTTTACTAAGTGGTCTTACTATTGAAGTAATTGATGAAGAAGATAAAAAACAAGCTAAATTTCATTATGATAATGGGTTAATTAGTTTTGTCGAATATATGAATGAAGGTAAAAATACCTTACATAAAGTAATTAATTTTAGTAATACCAAAGGTAAAATTGAAGTAGATGTTGCTATGCAATACACTGATACTTATAACGAAAATATTTTATCATTCGTTAATAATGTTAAAACTGTTGATGGCGGATCTCATGAAGTTGGTTTTAAAGCAGGTATAACTAAAGCATTTAATGACTATGCGAAAAATAATAATATTTTTAAAGCTAAAGATGGAACGCTAGATGGATCAGATGTCCGTGAGGGATTATCAGCAGTTATAAGTTTACGAATACCAGAAGAATTACTGCAATTTGAAGGACAAACTAAAGGAAAACTTGGGACACCTGAGGCAAGAAGTGTAACTGAAAGTATTACTTATGAAGCACTTAAATTTTATTTAGAAGAAAATAAAGAAGTAGCTACTTCTATACTTGATAAAGCTATGAAAAGTAAAGTAGCTCGTGAAGCCGCTCGTAAAGCAAGAGAAGATGCTAGAAACGGCAAATCGAAAAAACAAGAAAGAAATTTATCTAGTAAGCTTGCTCCTGCTGGTAGTAAAAATGCCAAAATTAATGAACTATTTATTGTCGAAGGAGATTCAGCTGGTGGTTCTGCTAAAGGAGGAAGAGATAGAAAATTCCAAGCAATACTACCTCTCCGGGGAAAAGTTATCAATAGTGAAAAAACTAATATTGATGAACTTTTGAAAAATGAAGAAATAAATACTTTAATTTATACTATTGGAGCTGGTGTTGGTGCGGATTTTGATGTAAATGATTCTAATTATGATAAAGTAATTATTATGACCGATGCCGATGTTGATGGAGCACACATTCAAATACTACTGCTTACATTTTTCTATCGCTATATGCGCGGACTTATTGAAGCTGGTAAACTTTATATTGCTATGCCACCTTTATATAAATTAGATTATGGTAAGAAAAAATATTATGCTTATTCTGATGAAGAATTAGAGGAAATAAAAAGAGAAAATACTGGTAAATACTCTATTCAAAGATACAAGGGGTTAGGGGAAATGAATCCTGATCAACTTTGGGATACAACAATGAATCCTAATACTCGTAGTTTAATACGGGTTAATATTAGTGATGCTGCTCTAGCAGAAAAAAGAGTAAATGTCTTAATGGGAGATAAAGTAGAACCCCGCAAGGAATGGATTAATGAAAATGTAGTATTTACTATGGAAGATAATTACAGGGCGGTGTAATAAATGGAAAATATATTAAAGAAAATTGAAGATTATTCCCTTGAAGAAATCATGGGAGATAGATTTGCTAAATATGCTAAAGAAATAATTCAAGATAGAGCTATTCCGGATGTTCGGGATGGACTTAAACCTGTTCAAAGAAGAATTTTATATGCAATGTTTAAAGCTGGTAATACCTGGGATAAAGGATATTTAAAATGTGCTACAACTGTTGGAGATGTTTTAGGTAAGTATCATCCACATGGAGACTCATCAGTATATGATGCAATGGTTAGAATGAGCCAGTGGTGGAAACAAAATCATATTTTAGTTGATATTCATGGTAATAATGGTTCAATGGATGGTGACCCACCAGCAGCATATCGTTATACCGAAGCAAGACTTGCTCCCATTAGTGGTGAGTTACTTCGTGATTTAGATAAAAATACAGTTGCTTGGGCTCCAAACTTTGATGATAGACTACTTGAACCAACTGTACTTCCTGCCAAGTTTCCTAATTTGTTAGTTAATGGAACTAATGGTATTTCCGCAGGCTATGCGACAAACATTCCGCCACACAATCTTGGAGAAATAATTGATGCTACTATTAAGAGAATTGATTCTCCGAATTGTTATTTAGATACTATTTTAGAAATAGTTAAAGGACCAGATTTCCCAACCGGAGGTATAGCTCAAGGTAAACAAGGTATAATTGATGCTTTTAAAACTGGACGAGGTAAAGTAATTGTTCGAAGTAAATATGAATTTAAAAAAGAAAAAGGTAAAGAACAAATAATCATTACTGAAATACCTTTTGATGTTAATAAACAAAATTTAGTATCTAAAATGGAAGGTATTAGAATTGATAAAAAGATCGAAGGCATCGCAGAAGTTCGTGATGAAACTGATAGAGAAGGTTTAAGAATAGTAATTGATTTAAAGAGTGGTGCTAATAAAGATTTTATTATAAATTATTTGCTTAAAAATACGGAATTACAAATATCATATAACTACAATATGGTAGCCATTGTTAATAGAACTCCAAAAACTTTAGGTATTTTAGAAATAATTGATGCATACATTGCTCACTTAAGAGAAACAATTACGAAAAGAACTGAATTTGATTTGGCATTTTATAAAAAGAACTATCATATAATCGCAGGTTTAATTAAAGCAATATCAATACTTGATGAAGTAATTAAGGTTATTAGAGCAAGTAAAAATAAAGCAGATGCTAAAGAAAATTTAGTTAAAAATTTTGATTTTACCATGGAACAAGCAGAAGCTATAGTAACCCTACAATTATATCGTTTAACAAATACGGATATTGTAACACTAGAGGAAGAAAGCAAAAAACTAGAAGGATTAATCCAAGAATGTGAAGAAATATTAAATGATGAAGCTAAACTTAAAAGTGTTATGAAATCAGAACTTCGGGATGTTAAGAGGAAATATGCAAACCCGCGAAAAACTCAAATTGTTGATGAAATTACCGAAATAAAAGTTGATTTAAAAGAAATGATACCAAATGAAAAGGTAGTAGTAGTAGTTACTAATGATGGCTATGTAAAAAGAGTTAGTCTTAAGAGTTATAATTCAGCAACTGATGAAACAGCCCTTAAACCTGGAGATTTTGTTCGTTCAAAATATTTTGTAACAACTCAAGATGCCTTACTATTATTTACAAACCTAGGCAATTATTTATATGTTCCTGTTCATAAAATAGCAGAATGTAAATGGAAAGATTTAGGTAAACATATTAGTAATACGGTAGTTATCAAAGAAGAAGAAAAAATAGTTGCTAGTATGATTTTAAAAGATAAGAAGAAAAATGTTGTAATGTTTACAAAAAATGGTTTAACTAAACAAGTCCCATTAAAAGACTTTGAAGTAACTAGATATTCTAAACCAATGATGGCTATAAAACTAAAGAATGACGATGAACTTGTTAATGTTACAACTGCTAAGGAAGATACATTATTTGTTACTCATAATGGTTTTTATCTTAGATTTAAAACTAGTGAAATTCCAGTTGTAGGAGTAAAAGCTAGTGGTGTTAAAGGAATTAACTTAAAAGAAGATTATGTAATATATGGGGCAGATATTAAAGAAGAAGATGAATATTTAAATATATTTACCAATATACATACGGGTAAAAGAATTAAATTAAGTGATTTATCTTTAATATCTCGAGCTAAAAAAGGTAATATGTTATTTAAAAAAGCTAAAACTAAAGATTATAAATTAGACTATGCTTATTTAACTAATAGTAAAGATGTCAATTTATGTAAAATTGATACTGATATTAAAGAGGTAAAAAATAGTGAAATACCTATTATGGATATTACAAGTACTGGTAGTGTGTTAAGTAAAAAACAAGTAGATTTATGGGCACTAAAACCAGTTGATGTTAATTTAATAACCAAAGAAGAAAAGAAAGAGGAAGAAGTAAAAGAACAAGAACAATTATCATTTAATGATTTTGTTAAAGATTTCAAAATATAGGATAAATCACCTACTTAATTCATAAAATTTAGTGGGTGATTTTTTATATGAAACATGAAGCATTTAAAAATTTTATTAAGACAAAGCCAGAATTAATTAAATATGTCCAAAGTGGAGAAATGACTTGGCAGAAATTTTATGAGTTATATGATATTTATGGGGAAGATGAAAGTGTTTGGAATAAATACATTTTAAATAATGATAGAGCTGCAGTTGATAGTATTTCTAAAATTACCGATATGGTGAAAAATGTCAATGTTGATTCAATTAAAAGTCATATCAATACCGCGCAAAAAGCTATTGATTTTGTCCAAGATTTAACCAAGAAAACTCCCCAAAATCCTATTAATAATTTAAATAAAGGTCCTGTTGCTCCGAGGCCCCTAAATAAATTTTTTGAGGACTAATGCAAATATATTTACAAATGCAGTTTCGAGAAAATGCTAAAAGCTATAGGCAACTAAAAGAAAATTCTTATTATTTTAAAGAATTAAATCGGGGACTAGTTGATTATAAAAAATTTAATGAAGATATGAAAATTAAGTATAAAGAACGCGTAACTGATAAAATTAATAATGTAGTAGAAAATATGGATATGATAAACTCTGTTTTGGAAATTTTAAAGTAAAACTTATTGACTATTACTAAAAATTATAGTATTATTAAGACTAGAGAGGTGCTTATAGAAAATGAATAAAGATATAAATAGGGAATTAAATAGTTTTAGAGGATTTACATTAATCGAATTACTAGCAGTTATCGTAGTTTTAGCAATCATAATCTTAATTGCGGTTAATGCGGTATTACCACAAATGGAAAGAGCAAGAAGAAGTTCATTTGCAATTGAAGCAAATGTTGCTATTGATTCAGCATCAGGTTATTTTATGAGTGCGGGTTTAACTGGAAGTAGTAATGGATTGCCTTCAACAAGCGGTGATACTGCTTGTGTAACAATTGAAGATTTGATTTTAGGAGGTTATTCAGAATTAGATAATTCAGAGTATAGGGGTAGAGTTGTAGTTACTAAAGGTTCAAATTTAACTACACAAGATGTTCCTAGTGAATACAAAAACGATTATAGTAATGTGTATTTTTATCAAGTTTGGATTAAAAAAGGTGATAGCATGGTTATTTTGGGTGAAGGCACCACAACAAATGGAGGATATCCAGTTGCCAATGTTAGCATTGGTGAAGGAGATGTTGAGGGACTTACAGATAGTAATTGGCAAACCTCTTATGAAACGTGCCCTTAATTTTAACATATTAAAATCATTAAAATAGCTTTTCTAAAAGCTAATTTTTTTGTATAATTATATTGGTGGTTAAAATGATTATAGGTTCTCATGTATCTTTTGGTAAAGATCAATTATTAGCATCAGCTCAAACTGCAGTAAGTTACGGCGCAAATACATTTATGTTTTATACTGGAGCTCCTCAAAATACTATTAGGGCCGAATTAAAGCGGGATATAACAGAGAAAGCTTGGGAATATATGAAGGAAAATAATATTGATATTAACAATGTTATATGTCATGCGCCATATATTATTAATTTAGCTAATAAAGAAAAGATTGAATCTTGGAATTTTTCTATTAGTTTTTTAAAAAATGAAATAAAAAGAATTACGGAAATGGGAGTAAATTATATTGTAGTGCATCCCGGTAATGCCTTAAAACTTGATAGGGAAGAAGCCCTAAGTAATATAGCTCTTGCACTAAACTTTATAATTGATGAAGATACCAAGCCAATGATACTCCTTGAAACCATGGCGGGTAAAGGTAGTGAATGTGGTATAAATATTTATGAACTTAAAAGTATACTAAATAAAGTTAATTTAAAAGATAAAGTTGGCATTTGTCTTGATACATGTCATTTGAATGATTCAGGAGTAGATATTGCTAAATTTGATGAGTATTTAAGTGTTTTTGATAGTGAAATTGGTCTTGATAAAGTTAAGTGTGTTCATGTAAATGATAGTAAAAATGTAATTGGTTCAAAAAAGGATAGACATGCTAATATAGGCTTTGGAACAATTGGTTTTGATAATCTTTTAAATGTAATATACAATCCAAAACTAAAAGATGTTCCTAAAATATTAGAAACACCATATATAAATGAATTTCCGCCATATAAATTTGAAATTGCCATGATTAAGAGTAAAAAATTTAATCCGAGTTTAGAAAGCGATGTAGAAAATTATTATAAAAATGATCCAAACTTTTGATAATATTCTTCAAATACTTTTTTCACCTTTATAAAATTTTCAGGACTAAAGTTATCTTTATAACGATTTATATCAAAGACATTAGGATTTTTTAAATAATCTCTCCAATTTTTCTTAAGAAAATTATAAGTAAAAGTTACTTCGGCATCACTTAAATTGATGCCTTTTTTAGTGGCAAAATTAGCTACATCATCTTTAGTCATGATAGCCATATATCTCTCAATTAAATTATACATAAATCTAATCATTCCTTTCTGCTCACTTCGTTCGTAAAGGCACAAACGAATATGAAAATATATATTTTTAATGA
>CALVKF010000004.1 GCA_944332555.1 uncultured Bacilli bacterium | reverse complement strand
TAAATTTTAATCCCTAAAATAAAGATAATCGCTGAATTTCAAGCGATTATCTTTATTTTTAGGTGGCAAACTCGGGTAATAACACATTATTCTATAAAATGCAAAAGTATTAGAAAAAATTCTAATACTTTGGTTTAATTATTTCTAATCCTCCCATATAAGGTTGTAATACTTTAGGAACACTCACAGAGCCATCACTTTGGTAATTATTTTCAATTAAAGCAATTAAAGCTCTAGTTGATGCAAGAACTGTATTATTTAATGTGTGAACATAATAATTACCATTTTCACCTTTAGTTCTAATACCCAGTCTTCTTGCTTGAGCATCACCTAAATTAGAACATGAACCAACTTCAAAATATTTCTTTTGTCTTGGACTCCAAGCTTCAACATCAACAGATTTTACTTTTAAATCAGCAAGATCACCACTACAACATTCAAGTGTTCTTACAGGTATATCTAAATTTCTAAATAATTCTACCGTAAACTTCCACATTTTTTCATACCAATCCATTGATTCTTCTGGCTTACATAAAACAATCATTTCTTGTTTTTCAAATTGATGAACCCGATATATTCCTCGTTCTTCAATACCATGAGCTCCAACTTCTTTTCTAAAACATGGAGAATAAGAAGTCATTGTAATAGGAAGACTATCTTCTTTAACAATTTGATCTTTAAATCTACCAATCATAGAATGTTCACTTGTGCCAATTAAATATAAGTCTTCGCCCTCAATTTTATACATCATGGCATCCATTTCTGCAAAAGACATAACACCAGTCACAACATCACTACGAATCATAAATGGTGGGATTGCATATGTAAAACCTTTATCAATCATAAAATCTCTTGCATAAGCAAGCATAGCACTAGAAAGTCTCGCAATATCACCAATTAAATAATAAAAACCATTACCACTAGTTCTACCTGCTGCATCTTTATCAAGGCCACTTAAAGACTCTAAAATATCGGCATGATAAGGTATTTCATAATCAGGAACTTTTGGTTCTCCAAATCTCTCTAATTCTACATTTTCGGAATCATCCTTGCCAATTGGAACAGAGTCATCAATAATATTAGGTATAACCATCATCCTTGTTTTAATTTCACTCTCTAAATTTTCTTCGCTTTCTTCTAATTCTTTAATTCTTTCATTAATTCGAGTTACTTCTGTCTTTATCTCATCAGCTTCACTTTTTTTACCTTCTCGCATGAGTGTTCCAATTTCTTTACTTAATTCATTTCTTTTGGCTCTTAAATTATCGCCTTCTAACTTATATTCCCGATATGTTTTATCATATTCATAAACTTCATCAACTAAACCTAATTTTTCATCTTGAAATTTCTTTTTAATATTTTCTTTTACTAAATCACTATTTTCTCTAATTAATTTAATATCAATCATTTTAATCTTCCTTTCAATAATAAAAAGAGTAATACCAAGGAGTCAATTTATGACGGTACCACCCTTTATAACTCGTTTTAGATAACGGTATTACCCGAGCAAATCGCTAACTCCAAAGGTAGATTCATTATATTTATCTTTTTAGTTTCCACCAGCCACTAAATCTCTAGTAAGAATCAATATAACTACTTATCCTTTATCTTCGTTGATACCAATAATATACCACAAAACATTACATATTTTCAAGTGTTTTCAAATAGAAATTACATTCCAATGCGTATAGGATTTTGTTCCGAACCATCACCAGAAAGATAAGTAACATTTGAATTTAGGTAGAAGACTGGTCTTAAGCTAACACCTCCAGCAGAAGTGACAATTGATCCCGAACCAGAAATTTTATATACTTCAGTTTGATTATCAATATTTCTAGCAATAGTATGTTCAATTATTCCAATATATAGCCAATTATCATTAATAGCTAAACTATAATCTGCACCCGAACTATTGCTTCCTGCATATGACCAATATGTGTTACTTGCTCCGTAATAATAATCACTTAAATACATCAATCCTACTTTAGCATTATATGATGTATCACTACTATTTGCTCCCACTTCGTAATTATATGCTGTTTGTGCTCCTGATGTTGCCCCATTTGGCCAACTCATTCCGCCTACTTTCCATATGTGATTTGCTATTAAATTACTCCATGCGATTCCTAAATTAGTTAAATATGTACCATTTAAAACATCTATATTTAATGTACTACTACTCCATATATTAGATTCACTACTACTGCCACTCCAAAAATATACGGGTAGATTTGTTAAATGGCCACTATAATTAGGATACCAAGATGTTGGAGTTGTCATATCCGGTTGTTTACCAAGAACGGAGTTACCAACTACATCCGATGTAATAATTTTAACTTGATTATTAAATACACCTATTATTCGATATATATTTTCTGTAGGACATGGCGTTGTAGTTGAGCCGAAACAAACATAATTATTTGGATTAGCTCCGGAATATCTATACGAATTGTCTCCTGCAGAATTATTTAAATTACTTGCATGATAATATATATTATTTGAGCCTTGTGATGAATATAAATTGACTATATATGTACTTAACCTAAGCATAGTTTTTTCTGAAATATTATATTTTTCTGAAAATATCCCGTTTGTATCTTCTATGAATATTTCCAAATCATAGTTAGTATTTTCTTTAAGATTATTAAAAGCATATTTATTTGATGTGCTATATGCAGCATTATTATCTTCTTGATTTTTAAGGATATAATAATATTTATTAATCTCCACATCACTTGTAGCATCTACAGTTAAGGTAAAACCATTGTATGAGACATCAGTTACACTTACACTATTTATCACTGGTCTTGATTCATCTGTTGTAGCTACTATTACTTCATATATATTAGATCTTGCATTTGTACTATCTATAGCATATATGCTTATCTTATATTCTGTTAATTTATTTAAATCATTTATGGTTATTGGATTAGTTGTTGTTTCTTGATATTCTTCACTATCATTTAGTGAATAATAATATGTTGTAATATTTCCATTTTCACTTGTTGCACTTATATCTAATGTAACAGATGATCCTGTTACATTAGATATACTTACATTATCTATCCATACTCCATCATATTTATCAAAGTACACATAACAATTATCTGATTTATTACTTAATAAATTTACTGTTTTATTTATAGAATTATATTCTAATTCTCCACCTCTCTCACAACCACTTAAATTTTCATTAAATATATATCCATTCTCTGGCCAAGTTGTATCTTTTGTTTCTTCATATATACCTGTACCAGCATCTGTTTCATACATCATAGTTATCATATTACTATTTATTACTTCTGTATCTTTATTTGTATTAGATAATACATTTTTATTTTCATTATTTGTATTATTTAATGAAACAAAGACAACTAAAATAAATGTTAGTAACATACTACTTATCAACAATATTTTCTTTTTCATAAGACTTCAACTCCTATAATTGATTACTGTTAGTTATCAATCATTAATTTAATTATAAAATTTTAATTGATTACTGTCAATAGTCAATTTTAAGTTTTTTTTGATTACTTATGATAGTCTTAATTTGGTGATTAAAATGAAAATAAAAGCTAATGATTATAAAGCGAATGAAGTAATGAAAATTATAAGAGAATGGACAACTTTATCCCAACAAAAATTTGCTAAAGAAATTGGAAGAAGCCGTAATAGTATTAATAACATTGAAAATGATCGTAACAGAATTTTTTTAAATGACTTTTTAGCTATTTGTGATAAATTTGATATTGTTGTAACTTTAGAAAAGAAAAAATAGTTTTGCAACTATTTTTCAATTATTTTTTTTATTCCCGCATATGGAAGCCAAGCACAAGTTTTACGACTTGTGTTTTTAGTATTTTCATAAACACTAGCTTCTTTAATTAAATCTTTATCATATTCTAAATCATTTAACATATTATCTATGTTATTTATTATTTCTTTAGCTTCAGTAATTGTTTTATCCTTTAAAAGAGTAGTCATAATTGATGCTGAAGATATACTTATAGCACATGCTTCACCATCAAAAGTAATATCTTTTATGATATCTCTATCAATTAAACAATAAATATCTAAATTATCAATGCATGAAGTATTTCTAGTATTTTGTTTTATATACTTACTATCATCCATTCTTTTTTTGTTTCTTGGATTACTATAATGATCCATTACTACATCTCTATAATTCAACTTAAATCATCTCTCTTACTATTTTTTCTTTATCACTTAAAAGTTCTACTAATTCATCTATTTCAGTCTCGGTATTATAAAAATATAAACTAACTCTTAAAGAATTATCTACACCTGTAACATTTTTAGTTAATTTTGCACAATGATTACCTGCTCTAACACAAATATTATATTTATTCAAGTAATATGCGACATCTTGTGAAAAAATATCATTGACATTAAATGCTACAATTCCACTTTCCGACTCTAAATTGATAATATCTAAATGCGGAATTTTAACTAATTTTTCTATCAAATATTCCCGCAACTGTCTTTCTCTTTCTTCTATTTTTTCCATGCCAATTTTTTTCAAATATCTAATCGCTTCTCCAAAACCTATGACTCCGGCGATATTTGGAGTACCAGCCTCTAGCCTGGTTGGTAAATCTTTTAAATAGACCTCACTTGGACTATCAAACGATTCATTCATGCCCCCTCCTAAATTGATAGGTACTAAATCTTCTAATAATTCTTTTTTGCCATAAAGAACTCCAACTCCCGTTGGTCCTAACATTTTATGAGCAGAAAATGTTAAAAAATCAACATCCAAATCTTGAACATCTACCTTCATATGAGGTACACTTTGAGCACCATCAACAACTAAAAATATATTATTTTCATGGGCAATTTTAGCAATCTCTTTAATAGGACGAACATCACCGATAACATTAGTTACATGAGCAAGAGCTATAATTTTAGTTTTAGGAGTAATGCTCATTTTTACATTTTCTAAAGTTACATGTAAATAATCATCTAATGGAATAAACTTAACTACACATCCATAATCAGTTGCCAGCTTAAACCAAGGCAAAACATTTGATGCATGCTCACTAGTAGTTATTAGTATTTCATCACCAGGTTCAACTAGTTTAGCAAAAAAACCATTTACTATCATATTTAAAGAATCTGTTGAACCACTAGTAAATATAACTTCTTCTTTTGATTTAGCATTTATAAAATCTACTACTTCTTCTCTGGCATTTTCATATTCTAAATCTACTTTATAAGAAATATCATAATCTCCTCGATGAGCATTAGCACTATAATTAGAATAATAATCAACAATTTTATCAATAACACATTGGGGTTTAAAACTAGTTGCTCCATTATCTAAATAAATTATATCTTGTTTTAACATTGGGAAATCTTCTCTATTCATAATTACCTTCTTTCTTTTATTTTATATAATAACATATTCCGTCATTTTGCATATACTTATAACAAATGCCTTGTCCAAAAACAAATTTGTAATATTTTATCATATTTTTTCAAAATTTACAAATTATGATTGACACAAAATAAATTTGGAGTATAATTATATTTATAAGACAACATCCATTTTCATATTTTTACTAAAAATTTTCTTATAATTATGATGTTGTCTTATTAAAAAGGTACAAGATTATTCTTGTACTTTTTTGTTAGTCTTATTTTTTCCCTCCAGGCGATCTTTAACATTAGTTGCCAAAATACTATATATAATTGAACATATTGGAACACTTAAAAGCATTCCTAAAACACCATTTATACTAGCTCCAACTGTTACGGCAACTAAAACCCAAATTCCTGGAAGACCTACTGATTTACCAACAACCTTTGGATAAATTAAATTGCCTTCTAGTTGTTGTAAAATTATTATAAACATCACAAATATTATTGCTTGAAGAGGACTTATCATAAATATTAAGAAAGCTCCAAAAATAGTTCCAATAAATGCCCCAAAAACTGGAATTAAAGCGGTAAATCCCACTAACACAGATATAGTTGATGCATAAGGTAAACGAAGTAGTATCATACCTATAAAACAAAGGATACCAATAATTATTGCTTCAATACACTGACCACTAACAAAACTAGAAAAAACTTTATTGGATAAATGGGCTATTTCTTTTATTTTATTTACTCTTTTTTTAGGCAAATATGCATCCATTACTTTATTAAATTGACTAGTTATTTTTTCTTTTTGGGCTAAAAAATATATTGCAAATACAAAACCAATTGTTACATTAACAAAACCTGTCACAACATTTGAAGCAATACCTAAAGTAACATCAATTACTTGATTAGAATTATTCTTTATATATTCAGCAAGTGTTGTTCCTAAAGAATCCAAAACTTCTTTAATATCATTTATTATATCAGCATTAATCCCCCAATTATTAAGTAATTCTTGTAAATTTCGACTATAAACAGGAATACTATCGGCAAATAAAGAAATGGTATTTTGTAAATTAGGAATAATTAAAAATAATAGAAAAACTATAAAACCTAAAACTATAGCTATCGAAATAAGTAAGCTTATTGGTCTTTTAACTTTAGTACTAACCTTCCATTTCCCAAACCATTTTGTTTCAATAGAATTCATTAAAACATTTAAAACAAAAGCTATGGCTAAACCAATAATAAATGGCATAAAAATTTTAATAACAAATTTAATAAAAGACCATATTTCTGATATATAAATAAAACCAAAAATCAAAACTATAGCTAAAATAATTAGTTTTTTTATATCCTTAATATTTATTGTTTTCATGAATTCACCCTTCTTTCCAAACTATTTAAAAAATCAATAACATTTTCGAGAGTATATACCGCAAACTGGATTTTATTATTCATCTGTTTAATAACTAACAATTCATTTTCACTAAAATCTTGAAAAGTTAATGTATAACCTATACTTTCTGTACTAGCATTTACCTTTAATATAACTTCTGCTTCATAATCATCAACTATAGTTGGATTATTTACTCTTTCAGCTTCATGAATTGTACTTATAACTCTACTCATAGCATTTTGAGTAATATCGCCATTAACATAAAGGCTTAAATTTTCATAATCATAAATCCACATATCACTAAGCTTATAATCTTCACTACAATAATTATCATTAGCCATATGAATCGATACACTTCTTAAATATTTATCATTACTTATATCATAATCAATTATAGTTATAGCATTATTACTATCATAATAATATCTGTCATAACATTTCTCTAAACTTTCTAAATAACTATTTTTAGCATTATTTAAAGTTTCATAATTTAGAGGAGTTATAAAATTCGCTGTTAAGTCACTATTTATGTTTTGAAAATACATAAATCTTTTAATAGGTATTCCTTCTCCAATCATGAAATCTTCTAAATACACTTCATTAATAAAGGTTTTATTAATTAAAAGCAAAAAGGCTAAAGCCATAAAACCAAAAACTAAAACTAATTTAATAGCACCAAAAATCCATTTCATATTCACTCTCCAATTAAAGATAAACTTACTCTTCCCTTATCTTTTTCTATTCCACATATATAAACATTTATTATATCCCCAACTTTTAAAATTTCACTAGGATGTTTTACAAAACTTTTGCTCATTTTAGAAATATGTATTAGAGCATCATCATGAAGGCCAATATCAACAAAAGCTCCAAAAGCGGTAACATTACGAACTGTGCCTTCAAGTTCCATGCCTAGTTCTAAATCATCTATTGAAAGTATATCACTTCTTAAAGTCATTTGTTTTATTTCATCCCGTGGATCAATTACTCCATTTACTAAATTATCTTTAATGAGTTGCCATTTTTCTAAAGATATATCATATTTTTCTAATACTTCTTTATCATTTAATTTAGCCACTTCCTCTTGCATTTTATTTGTTCCTACTAAAGATATAGCAATTTTATAATCATTTAATATTTTATTAACAATATCATAATCTTCTGGATGAATATTAGTTTTATCTAAAGGATTATCCCCATTAAATATCCTTAAGAACCCTGCCGATTGTTCAAATGCTTTAGCATTTCCTTCAACACTTGCTAGTTCCTTCCTCGATTTAATTACTCCATTTTTCTTACGATAATCCAGTATTTTTTTAATGATATTTTTATTCAAACCAGAAACATAATTTAAAATACTTTCACTAGCATTATTTAAATTAACTCCAACTTTATTAACAATTTTACTTACAACAAAACCTAATTCATCATCTAATTCTTTTTGTTTTAAATCATGTTGATAAAGTCCTACACCTATTGCTTTTGGATCAATCTTAACAAGTTCTGATAAAGCGTCTTGTAATCTTCTTCCAATACTTACAGCACTTCTTTGTTCTACAGAATAATCTGGGAATTCTTTTTTTGCTAAAGGAGATGCCGAATAAACACTAGCTCCCGCTTCACTAACAATAACATATTTAACATCTAAATTATATTTCTTGATTAACCCCGCCACAAAAGCTTCACTTTCACGGGAAGCTGTACCATTACCAATAGCAATTATTTTAACATTGTGTTTTTGTATTAATGCAAGCATAATACTCTCTGCCATGTCAACTTCTTTTTTTGGTTCATGGGGATAAATTACTCCAATTTCTAGAACTTCACCTGTTGGAGATAAAACCGCAAGTTTACAACCAGTTCTAAAAGCTGGATCAAAGCCCATAACAACACTGCCCTTTATTGGTGGTGTCAATAATAAATTTTCTAGATTATTACCAAATTCTTCAATACCAAATGCACTTGCTTTATCAAATAATTCTCCTTTAATATCTCGCTCTAGAGAAGGCTCTAGTAATCTTTTCCAAGCATCAATTATAAATTCTTCCATATCATTTACTAATGGACCTTTTTTATTGCCAATTACTTCATTATGTAAATATTCTAAAACTTTCTTATTATCAACACTCAAACTATAAGTGACAATTTTTTCTTTTTCTGCTCTATTAATAGCTAATATTTGATGAGGTTTAATATTAGTTATTTTAGCCTCAAAATTATAATATATTTCATAAACTTTATTAGAGTCTTCAGCTCCTCTTTTTAATTTCGAAGTAACGACTCCATTATACCAATAATATTTTCTAATATATTTACGATATTTAGGATTATCACTTATCCAGTCTGCAATAATATATCCGGCATTTTTTATAGCATCATCGACGGTTTTTACACTTTCATTTAAAAAATCTTTAGCTACTTCATCCCTAGTTTTATTAGGTAGATTCATAATAATTTTTGCTAAAGGTTCTAACCCCATTTTAATAGCTTCTGTTCCTTTAGTTTTTCTTTTTTCTTTAAATGGTGCATAAATATCTTCAACTTCACTAAGACGAGTTGCTTCATCAATAGCTTTTACTAGTTCTTCTGTAAGCATTCCTTTTTCATCAATTAATCTTTTAACATCATCTTTTCTTGCCTCTAAATTAACTGCATAGTTATATTCAGTTTCAATAAGCCGTAATTCTTCTTCGTTTAAATTACCCGTTACTTCCTTACGATATCTTGCAATAAAAGGAATAGTTGCTCCCTCATTAAGCATATTTATAACAGCCTTTATTTGATTAGGCCCTAAATTAATTTTACTACTTACTTTATTAATTACTTCTTCATTCATGTTTATACCTCTATTTAATTATAAGAGATTTTTACTATTAAAACAAGGGTTTTATGTTAACCCTTTGAATTTAAAACAATCACACTCATGACTATTAATTACTCCGATAGCTTGAAGGTAAGAATAAATAATAGTTGTTCCTACAAATTTCATGCCTTTCTTCTTTAAAATATTAGATATTTTATCTGATAATTCATTATGAGTAATTTTACTATCAATATATAATACATCATTATTTGTAAAAGACCAAATGAAATTAGCAAAAGAACCATATTCTTTTTGAATACTTAAAAATACTTTTGTATTATTAATTGTAGCTTCTATTTTTCTTCTATTTCTAATTATTCCCTTATTATTCATTAATTCATTTATCTTTTCTTCATCATAATTAACTATTCTTTCATAATCAAAATTATCCATTGCTAATCGAAAGTTTTCACGTTTTTTTAGTATTGTTTCCCAAGAAAGACCTGCTTGGAACATTTCTAATATTAATAGTTCATATAATTCATGATCATCATACTTTGGTACTCCCCACTCTAAATCATGATAATCGACATATAACTTATTATTTAAATTAACCCAAAAACATCTTTTCATTTATTTGTCTCCATATAATATTTTCTCTCGGCTAGAGTACTGGCCACATAATCAAGTTCATCATATTCTTCGTCACTCAAATTATCATCTACTCTATCAACTAACAATAATACTTCATCAATTGATGCACATTTAGTAGCATCAATATTATATTTTAATAATATACTTTTTTCATAATCATTAATTAAAATATTTTTTCCATACTTCTTTAATTCATCCATAATAATCACTTTTTAAATATAAATTCTCTTTGAATAATAAAATTAATTACAAATATAATAGCATCTACTATAATTTTAACTAAAGTAGCATTCCATGTTGTGATTTTTACTAAATAATCAACGGCAAATCCTGATACAAACATCATTATTATAACAAGAGTAAAATATTTAATTAAAGAATATTTATTCATCTTTTTAAATACTAGTTTAGAATTAATTAAATAATTATAAAGTGATGATATAATCCGAGCTAATATAGTAGATATTAATATAGCATAAGTTAAGTTATCAATAAATGAAAGAATTATTGTAAATAGAAGTATATCTACAACAAAACTAGAAATTGATGCTAATATATATTTTATAAATAACTTATAAATGATTATAGAATCTTTAACAGGATTAAAGTGACTTAATTCATTACCATTTATATAAACGGTATCAATACCTTCTTCATATATTTTAATATCTTCATTTTTACAAGTTATTAACATATTAGTTTCATATTCGTATCGTTCACCAGAAACATTTAAAAATTTAACTGCTACTTCTTTACTCATTGCTCTAAGTCCTGTTTGAGTATCGGTAATACTTATACCAACAAATATTTTAAACATATTTCTAGTAATCTTATTACCCCATTTGCTTTTAAAAGGTACATTTTTATCATTAAAGTTTCTTGTTCCTAAAACTAAAGATTCTGGATTATTTAGTGATGCCTTAAAACACGCTTCAATATCTTTAACACTATGTTGGCCATCACAATCAGCAGTAACTATAACTTTGAGATTAGGAAATTCATTTAAAATATAATTAATTCCTGTTTTTAATGCTCTCCCTTTACCTAAATTTTTATAATGCTTAATAACTATATAGTTATTAGATAACTTTTCAAAAAAGTTATCATGTTTTTTATCTGAACCATCATTAACAATAACTATATTTTTAAATCTTTTACTAAGTTCTTTCAAAAAATCTTGCATTATTGCTTCATCAGGATTATATGATGGAATTAAAATAACTGCATCTTTATTCATTTGAATCATCCTCTACTGCTTTAATATTTATTAATTTCCAATTTCCCTCATTATCCTTTATAAAATATAGTGTATCATGCATAATATCACTTTGATGTTTGCCAGCAACAATCATATCTTTTTCTAAATAAACCTCACACGAAAAGGCATCAAGGCCATATATTACAAAATTTTCTAATCTTTCTACTGGCCAAATAGGATTACCTAAAGTATGTTTAGATGTAAATGTAATATCAACTCCATGAGCCCAGTTGTAAGCCAAATCATATACACTTGTTCCTTCAATCATTGCTTCAGTTACAGTACCAAGGCCATACCACGGACCCGTTAAATCACGAGTTAAAAACAAATGCCAATTATGAGCCAACTCCATAATATCAAAATTTATATCAATATACTCTTTTGCTTCTTCTAAAGTTTCTACATGATTAAAATAATCATCATTTTGATAAACAAAATTATTTTCATCTACATTTACATCATTACCTAAAAAATCTTTAAATGTTATTTCTTTTTCACTATTTAAATCATTTATTTCATAAGTTGAAAGTTTTGGCATTGAATCATTATAATACATAAAATCTAAATCCGCAAAGTTTTCCTCACTACTTGGATTATCCATTGTTTCACCATCAACTAAAACTTGCCAGTTACTTGGTATAATTACATCATAATAAAATAATCCTCTGGCTAAATTAGGTGTAATATCTGTTACTTCTCTAATTTGATAGCTAAATAAACCTAATTTAGTTTTAGTATCAACAACTTTACTACTAATTGTAAAAATCAACCGATCATTTAAATAAATATCATAAGTATCATCATCTACTTTTTCATAAACAAAATCATCACTTTTAGTTATTTTTTTATAAGTATCAAGTAAGTCATCAGATAGATTATTATCTTCCAGATAACTTATTAATTCTTCATCACTTAAATCATGAATAGTATTTTTCAAAAAATTATTCATTTGATGATTTTCATAGCTCACTAAAGTTACAAAGATATAGATTAGAAATACTATAGCAAGTACTCCTAAAACTCCAGTATATATTAACAAATTTTTTTTAAAATTATTTTTTCTTCTATTAATTCTTCTCATAATTATTCCTTTACTACAAATGCGGTTGGTAATCTCCATGAAGAATTGGAGTAATAAAATGTTACACTAGTCATCAAATACTCACCATTATAATACATTGTTGAAGAACTACCACCATCTACATTCGCGGCATTAACAGCTCCATATTCACTCATTACTTCAATTAAATCAGCAGCAGTGGCACCTAGATGCCCATTTTTACCACGACCATCAGTTACTAAAAATAATACTGAACCATCTTCTCTTTGACCAATGGCAGTTCTAGGATTTGCCCCACTACCCATACCATTTAATTCTCTTTTTTCACCATTAATTATTAGTTTTACAAAATGGTTATTAGCATCACTCGCCTCTTCTTGGAAAGATACCGCATCCCGAATTCCTTCAGTTTCTATTAAATTTTCAATTTCACTTCTATTCATATTACTTATATCAATAATTCTTAAAATATTTTCATTATCAAAACCAATTAAATGCAGTCCTGTAGCTCCCAGTGACATATCTTGAATTTCCCCGTTACTAACAGTTACTCCAAGTGGTCTTCCCCCTTTATTAGCATCACTATAATAAAGGCCTCCATTAATACCAGCGATGGCTCCAGATTCGGTAACTAATTTATCTAGTTCCTTACCATATTCACCCCATGGATAAGTTGTTGCTAAACTTATTTTTGATGGATCATTTATAACCATCATGGTACCCTCATAATTATTACCACTAACTTTATATATTTCAATTAATTCTTTATCAGTTGACCCACCAACATTAATTAAATTATCATCAACTTCACTATCCATCTCTTTTAAGGAATTTTTATTGACAATCTCTTGGATATCTTCATCACTCATAAAAACATTAGCCAAAAACTTTAGTTGACCAGTCTCTAAAATAGTTGTTACAAATAATTCTTGAGCACTTTTTGATGGCCCATGACAAATAAAATAAATTGTTAATATTAAAGTTAAAACAATAATTAATAATGTAATACCTATGAAGCTAAAGGTTTTTCCTACTATTTTTACTACTTTCATAATACCGCTCCATTTCAAGTTAACAATAATATACCATAAAAAGATTTTTAAATAAAGGGTTTTACTACACTTTAATTCATGTTATAATGAATTCGTGATAATATGAAAAAGTTGTTTATATTTTTATTACTAATACCTATGATTGTAAATGCTGAAGAACGCACTGATTTTCTAGAAAATATTAGTATTTTAATTAATGATATTTCTACTACTAAATTAAGTGATAACAACTATAATACTTATGTAACTCTAAATACTGGAGATGCAATAACTATTGAAAATACTGAAATGTTTAATTATGTATATATTATTTATTATGTAGAAAGTATGACTGGTACTATAAATTATAATAATACATCTACAAGAATCGGAGAAAACAACTTTTTACATGAATGTATTAAATTAGATGAAGCAACTAATAAAATAACTATTAATTATGATGATACTGTTAGAATAAAAGAAATATTTTTATTTAATGAAACATTACCTAATTGGGTGCAAACTTGGAATCAACCTTTAGATAAAGCAGATATATTACTTTTTTCTACTCATAGTGATGATGAACACCTATTTTTTGCGGGTTTAATTCCTAGTATGATAGCTAGTGGTAAAAACATTCAAGTTGTTTATTTAACACACCATAATGATAATCCTAAAAGATTAGATGAACAATTAAATGGTTTGTGGGCGGTAGGTCTTCGTAATTATCCGGTTTTAGGAGCTTTCCCCGATGCTTATTCTGAATCTTTAAATGGTGCCACAACCAACTTATCATACGCCGGATTTTCCCTTGATGATGTTATAAACTTTCAAATAGATATAATAAAAAGCTTGAAACCATTAGTAGTTGTTAATCATGATGAAGCTGGGGAATATAGTCATGGGCAACACATTTTAAATACTCATGCCCTAAAAGAAGCCCTAAATTTACTAGAAGATGAATATAAACCAGAGAAAGTTTATCTTCATTTATACGAAGAAAATCCTATTACTATGAATTATGATATTCCTCTAGAATATTATAATGGCATGACCGCATATGAGGTATCAAAATTAGGTTATGCTGAACATGACTCTCAACAATATACTTGGTTTACTGATTGGCTTAAAGGAAAAAATAATGAATATACTAAAGCAACAGATATTAAAACTTATAGTCCAACAAAATTTGGTTTATATTATTCTAAAAATGGCAATTATGAAACTTTAGATAATGATTTATTTTACGATGTTGAAATAATTTCTAATGAAAAACCTATAGAAGATACCCAAGTTAACGAACCAGTTAAAGAAGAAATAGAGGAACCTACAAATAATGAAATAGACTATAAAATACCAATAATTATTGTTAGTAGTTTAATAGGAATAGCACTAATAATTATATTAGTTAAGGTATTTAAAAAATGATTAGTTCAAAACAACTAATCATTTTCTTTTAAATTTATCTAAATTCTTTAATATTTTCAAACATAAATTCTATTTTATCAACAATTTTTTCAGTGTGATAGTGTCCACAATACCATTTATCATATTTTATAGTTTCTTCCACAGTATCTAAGAATTCTTCCATGGTTTTATCTACCGTTTTTTGATCAATACCACTTAAGAATACTTCAACTGGTTCGAACTTTTTTGGAGATGTATGCGAAAGTATTACATCAACATGAGTACCTTGATATTTTTCTAATATCGTATTCATCTCACTCTTACTTAATTGTTCATCTTTAAACCAATGCCATCCATAAAGAAGACGGATATTTTTATCTATGGAATATGCACCACCGATAACCAATACTTTTTTATTATTTATAGTATAAATTTCACCATTTTTTAAAAATATTAAATTAGGATAATCATCTTCTATAAATACTTTACCACCATACATTTTATTTTCTTTATATGTAGGAATATTTTCTGGTCTTTCTTCGTGATTATCTTGAATACACAAAAATGTAATATCTAGGCTATTTAAATATTCTTTTAATTCTTTATCTTCCTTATTTAAAAAATAATTAATACCAGCATCTCCTAGAATTATTAAAGTACTACCCTTTGGTAAATTATGAACTCTGGTAAAATCCCGATGCGTATCTCCAGTAATATAAAACATTTAAACACCACTCTTTTCTTTTTATTTATTATATCAAAGTTCACTAAAAATAAAAAGGAGTAATTGTTATTTTATATTACAAATAATATAAATATAAACATCTATATAAATCACTGTACTTATTATAATTATGTTTTTTTAAGAAATTTTTAAATTTCTTGTCATCTGAATTAATTTTAATATGCATACCAGTTCCAAAAGTTATGCTTTCATAGCTAATTAATCTATTATAAACATAAAGATTTTTTTCTTTATATAGATTTTTATAAATTGTTGAAAAAGTAATATCTATTATTTTATATGTTTTGTGAGTAAAAACATCTTCATAAGTAACATAACAATTATCAAAATCTATGTTAATAACTTTAAATAAACCAACAACAGAATTATTCATTGCATCAAGCATTTTTATCTTTGCGGCATTTCTAAATTTATGTTTTTCAATATATTCTTCAGTTATTGATTTTAAACTAGGATATACTTTATACACAAATATTTCTGATAAGATACTTTTATCATCTATATTCTCTGAATCTAAATCAACAGGAATATCTAAACCACTATTATCTAAACATACAACCATTTCTCTACTTTTTGTGCCATTATTTATGTGTTCACATAGATAATCATCCATACTATCAACTATTTCTTGATGAATTTTTCTTATCTTTTCATATTTTTTTATGTGTGGTTTATCCTTAATTATATATCTTCTTAAATTAACTAAACCTTCAACTAAATTATCAGAAAATTCTTTATCCATATTTCACCTTTAAATTTTAACATTATGTTCTTCTTGCCATTCATTTATGATTTGTCTAAAAAAGTCATCTGACATATCACAGTAATCTTGATATAAATTATGTTTTTTTAAAGCTTCATAAAAAGCATCCATATATTCATGTCGTCTTAATATATAAAATAGTTCTTGATGAATACTTTTATCTTCAACCTTTATCATAGAATATCTATCATTTGGACCGGTTTTTCTAAATAAATCATATATTGTCATATTTTATCACCATATTTCTTGAGTATTATTATACCGTATTATTGAATGTATTGAAAGAAAAATTATTAGTTTAGTTATCATAGATTTTCTTGGTTATATATCTAACATTATAATTTTCATGATTCTCAAGTAATTTAATAATATTTTCAAAAGTCATCATATTAACATTTGTAAAACCCTTAACTATTTGTACAATTATAAAAATTTCATTATAATTGTTATACATAATTATATTCTTATAATCAAATTCAATCTCTTTAAAAAATGGTGTATTAATAAACAATTTAGACAAAACCAATGCCCTTTTAGTTATTTCAAATTCTCTTCTGCTTATTGCAAAACGATAAATAGGATAAATATATTTTAAATACTTATTACACTTATAGTAACTAAAAATAATATTTATACAATCTAATATATCATTTAATAAATTATCTTTTTCTATTTCATATGTTAATAATTTTTCTAAATATTCTTTCAATCTAATATTACCTAAAAAAAATTTTAACATCATAACATAAATTTCTATATTGTTATCTTGATTATCATCAAAAAAATCTACTGCCGAATCCAACTGTATTGCGCCAACTATTTTTTTAATCTCATGCTTATTAACTTTCTTTTGAGCTATCAAATGGCATAATAAACCAATAATGTCTTTTTTCTCATATGCGTATTGATTTTTAGATAATAACACTAACTTTGCAAGATATAACATTTTATTTTTTAGACTATTATTTACAAAAATACTTTTATTTGATATCAAACCATTTAAATTATAATTGTATTTATATCTAAAATGTTCATTAGGATTTTTTTCACGCTGCTTTGCTTGACTTATTTTGAAATCGACAATTTCTAATAAAGCATTTTCCATATCATTATTTATCAAATGCTTAATTATATCATCTTTTGATTCGAATTTATCGCATAATAAACTATATGTATCACAATCTAAAAGCTTTTTTATTTTTTTTAAAACTGAACTAAGATCAAATTGTCCTTTCTCACAATCAGAACACTTTTTAATGAGTAATACAAATTCATTTTTTTCTTGTTCAGTTAATTCATTGATTTCTATATTATTTATAATAATATTAAAACTAGAAAAAAATCTAGAATAATTGTTTTCTATATATTTTATCATTACTTGAAACAAAGATTTTTTATTATGCATTCTATGCAAATTATTAGGTATTGAATTAAAGGCTTTATCAACTATATCAGGGTTTATATCTCCTGTAATAGAATTCAAAATTTTTAATATACTATTTTCTAATTCTTCAAATTGTTTTTCATTTACATTTCTACCATATATTTCAAAGAATAAACAATCAAACAAATTATTATCAAAAGATAATAATGATTTCTTTGTACCATATAGCTCACCAATAAATTTCTTACTATTGACAAATTTATATTTATATTTTATTTTATTATATATTTTTTTATAATCATCAAATAATCCAGCCAACAATTTCAGTTTTAAAGTTAAAGCATAAAATTCATCATCTTCATAGCAATCAGAATACAAATACATAATATCAGAAAATACTTGTCTAACTAATCTCAAATGAGTAATTGAACCATATAATATAGCAATATAAGTTAACTCTTGAATAGAGTTTAAGATGTATTCTATTCCTGCACCAAGAATCAAAGTTTTATCAGATTTATTCTTAATGTTAAATATATTTTTTATTGATTGTTCATACATATCATTTTTTATTCTATCAACCACTGGAAATGCAAGTTTATGAATATTTTTGTTTATTTCGTCTTGAAAAACATTATTAAGATTAAATGTATGATTGATATTATCTATATGAATACTCAAATTTCTTCCATCAATAAAAATATCATCTTTAAACCATACTGGAATTTTTTTTGAATTTATTACTTTGTCCAACATTTCTTTATAAATTTCATAGGCTCTTTCAACATTACTAGCAAAATATTCGCAATTAGCTTGCCATCTCTTTTTAATAATAGATTTTTCTGTAAAACGATAATCCTTTGAAAGTTTATTATAAAAATCATTTAAACAATCAGGAAATTTGCCTTTACCAATAATCCAATTTAAAATTTGCCTACTAAATTTCGTATATATATTATCAGTTTCGCTGTACTTAACATTCTTATCAAATAACACCGAATATAGATAATTATTATTTTCTTTAAATTTATTTATATAATCCTTATATAAATCCGAATAATTATTATCTCTATCTTCATCATTAAAAACCACATTATATTGTGTTGATTCAACAATGTTAAATATCATCATATCCTTTTTTGAGGGTTCATATATAGGTTTTACAAGTCCTTTTTGTGCTCTGGATTCCGCCTGTTCTTTCCAGCTATGTAGCAATTCTACAGTATATTTTTTTTCATCACTATCAACATATTTAGCACAAGATTGGCAAAGCCAAATACCATTATCGATACTGCTTCTTTGTTCAAAAGTCATTTTTGCGTCATATCTCGGACCACCAGGAGCAGCAGCACAAATATGTGATGCAACCCCTGTATTAACAAATTTATTTGGTTCACTAGAAGCTGCAAGAGTTCCTCTATTACATTCCGGATTAGAGCAAATAGCATTAACTCTTTTGCATAATATTTCAATTGTTTTTTTACTAAAATCATCTCTATTTGAATTTTTTCCCATATGTACTCCCAATATTTTAAAATGTTTTTCTAGTCAAAATTTAATTTTGGTAAAGAATTTACAATATCCACTGTTTTAATGGAAATATTAATAATTTTTAATAATAAATTAAATATATATTTTTCATCATTTACTTCTTTACACCAATCATTTGGATCATTTACTATACCACTTTTTTTATCAGTTGTAATTGCGTATCTCTCCATAATCCATTCTATTGCCGATTTTCCATTAACTATATATTCATAAGCTTTTTCAGGTATATTAGAAATTGTTATTTTTTCATTATATTCAATAATCGTTTTATCTTTATTATTATTTTTACTTTTTCCAAATTTCATTTTTGTTACCTTATAATTTGCTCCTGGATATATATAAATTTTACACTTAGAATAAAGCTTTACGCTTTCATAATTTAAATGTAAATCGGCTAGCTTTTTTCCAGCATTACTAAATGCAACAAAATCTTCATATTTATCAACTATTGGTATTCTTGGTAAAGATTTTTTTAAATCAGATGCAAATGTATTTCTATAATCTTCAGAATGTAAAATTCCATATACATAATAAAATATATCTTCCTTATCTATTTCTTTTAAATATTGTTTTTCTATTTTATTTTTTATATAATCGGTTATTACATCGTGTTTAATAATATTTTGTTCTCCAAATAATGTATTATTATGTTTTTCTTCATACCAGTACAAGGGAAAACACTGACCATTTTCAATGAGCTGAAGATCATTATATTTATCTGTTATCAAACAAGAAAAGCCTTTACTTCCACCAAAACCATGTACACAAATAACTTTGTTATATGCAAGATGTAAATTAGCCAGTTTACCTGGTCGTTCAATAATGTTATTGTCATAATATAAATATTCTTTACAAAATGGTCTATAAAGGCATGTTAGTATTTTATCTTGATTAAACTCTATTTTAACATTTTGATTTAGCTTCTTTTTTAGCCCAGCTGACCAACTTATCAAAGTTTCATTGGTTGTAATTGAATAATTATTGTCATTTAACATTTTTAACCTTTCATTCTCATAATTACATAGCATAACATTAATATTTTTACTTAATTTTTTTCTGCTAAAATTATAGACCCAATTATCTCTATTAGTTACTAAACCAATTGCATAATTTGTAAAATATGATTTTGATTTCATATCATTTTTATTAATTGGGGCCATTGGTTCTAAATTTTTAAATTGATAATTTTTTTTATTTATCCAATCATTATTTGCATCAGGAACAATATGATTCCATTTAATATTTTCTACATTATTAAAACGACTTATTATATTTAATTTTTGTTCTCTAGTTAAATAATCTCCAATATCATAATAATGAATAAAATTATCATGATTTCTTTCTTTATTTTTTATTAAAAATGTAATAGCAACTGGTGTCCTACTACCACTACCAAAAATTTTTCCGCCTTCTTTTCTAGATGTTTCTCCTGATGTTCTTTGATTTCCTCTCAAATTAAACACATAAATTGATGTAAATTCTTCTAGCAAACATTTTCTAAATCCATCCATACCCTGATTATCAATATATGAACCATTAGTAATATACGCAACAATCCCATTATCCTTAATTCTATCAGAAGCCCACCTAAATGCTTTAATGTATAAATCATATAATCCTTTTTTTAAATTTGCTTTAGAATTAACAGCATAAGTATTTGTAATTCTAGAGTCCAATTTGGGATAAGACAAATTTTGAGCATTATCATTTGCAGACTTTTGGCCAATTGAATAAGGTGGGTTCCCAATACAAACAGTTATAGGCAGTTCTCTTTGTTTTAATGCTCTTTCATTATTTTGTGGCAACGCTAATTCATTTATATTTTTTGTCCATTCATGCTCATTACTGTCTTCATATAATTGAAATGTATCTGTTAATACAATTCCATCAAATGGAATATACTCTTTATTCTTATTTAACTCATGAAAAGTTTCTTCAATATTAATTGCCGCAATATAGTATGCAAGTAACACTATTTCATTAGCGTGAATATCATTAGTATATTTATATAATAAATCTTGAGGCTTAATTATACAACTCTGTAATAATCTAACAATAAAAGTTCCCGTTCCCGTAAAGCCATCTATTATATGTATTCCATGGTCCGAAAGACTTTTACCAAATTCTTTTTTCATTAAATACTCTACACTATTAATAATAAAATCTACACATTCTGTCGGAGTATATACAATTCCTAATTTTTCTACTTCTTTAGGCAATGCAGTTTTAAAGAATTTTTCATATAATTCAAGGATTATTTTTTGCTTACCAATAGCATTATCAATACCTTGGGCTCTTTCTTTTATACTTTCATAAAATTCATCAAGTTTTTTTCTTTCTTCTTCCGTAAATTGTTTATCTAAAATATCTATCATTTTTTGCATTGTTTGAGAAACAGGATTGTTATTTACAAATTCATATTGATCAAATAATGCATTAAACACTGGTTTAGTAATCATATGTTCTGCCAACATTTCTATCGCATCATCTTCAGTTATGGAATTATTAAGGTTTTGTCGTAAACCTTCTATAAATTCTGTAATTGCTTTTTTTATTTTGGGGTCATCAGTAGCTAAAAGTTCTTTAATTTTTTTCATATGAGATGTTGCAATATCAGCGACATCTTTAGCCCACATTTCCCAATATATTCTAGAACCAACTCTTTTTACCATTTTTGCATAAATTGAATCCTTCCATTCATCAAAAGTTTTTAAATCAAGAGTTAATTGAACTTTTTGCTTTATATTATCTTTCACTTTAATTGTTTTAGTTCCATTATCTATATCTTGTTCTTTAGATGAACCTATACCAATAACTTCAATTTGATCTGGTTTTTTCTTATTTAAATCTATCTTATTAATAGTATTATTGAAACGATCATCATGGGCTCTCAAAGCCTGTAATACTTCCCAAACTAACTTATATTTTTCATTATTGTCTAATGCTTCTTCTGGATTTTCTGATGCAGAAACTCCAATTGGTAGTATAACATACCCATATTTTTTTCCTTCTGCCTTTCTCATTACTCTTCCAACAGATTGAATAATATCTATCATACTACTTCTTGGATTAAGAAAGATTACTGCATCTAATGCTGGAACATCTACACCTTCTGATAAACACCTCGCATTAGAAAGTATTCTACATTCTCCATCTTTAATATCGTCTTTTAGCCAATTGATTCTTTCTTTTTTTTCTAAAGCATTAAAAGTACCATCAACATGTTTAATATCAATTTTTACAAGTTTTTCTTTGTCGGGCCTGTATTCACTTCTAACATGTTCTTGAATTATTTTAAACATTTCTACTAATTTTTGTGAATCTTTTATTCTATTACAAAAGGCAACAGCCCGTTTCATAGGTGCTGGATCAGATAAGAAATTTTCTTTTTCATCCCAAGTGGATATTTTTGACAAGCCATTCCAACATCCCATTATCTTAACAGAGTCATCCAATTTTATCTCATGATTTTCATCTTTTAATAAATCTTGCAACTCTATTTTTACATATTCTTCATCAACTGCTAACACCAAAACCTTGTAATCAGTCAATAAACCTCGTTTTACAGCATCACTAAAAGATAATTTATAAAATTCTGGACCATAAATACTTTCATCATCCATTGAACATAATACAGCATTTACTTCCTTAACTCTTCCTTTAACACCATCGCCATAAATTTTAGGAGTAGCAGTCATATATAATCTTTTTTTAGCCTTAATAAAATTATTATCATGTACCTTTACAAAATAGCTTTCATCTTCATCACTTAATGTTACACCAGTTGTTCTGTGCGCTTCATCACAAATTATCAAATCAAACTCTAAATCTATCTCTTTTGAAAATTTAGAAATTACATCAATTGACTGATATGTAGAAAAGATAAAATTCATATCTCTATTTAATTTTTTTGAATTATTATACCATTCTAATAATCTTTGTACATTTGTTGTAGATGGAATTCCTAAATCTACAGATTCATCACCTTTAGAAGCCTTATTATCGCTACATACTACACAAGCGTTGTATAAATAATTGCTTTGAGAAGCCCATTCAAATAAAGTTTGACTTGCAAGTGCAATTGAAGGAACCAAAAATAAAACATTTCCCTTACCATTTAATTGTTTTTCGGCAATTTTTAAACTTGTAAAGGTTTTTCCTGTTCCACATGCCATGATCAGTTTTCCACGATCATTATTAAGAAAACCATTAATAACAGCATCAATCGCTTCTTGTTGATAATCTTTTATCTTTTTTGGTTCTACCATTTGAATTTTTCTTTCTTGATTAAACCTAAATGTATTCACCCAATCTATTTGAGATTCCTGTAAATCACTTAATCCAATTTTTCCAACTGGAGGGTCTTGGTTTTCCAGCGTTTGTTCTGCAATATGATTATAGTGAGTAGTTGTAGATGCAATAATCCTATAATCAAATTTTGTTTTTTCACCATTAACAAAAAAATATTTTGATGAAGTCGCCAAAAAAGTATCAATATCTCCCTTAGAAATCTCATAATTTTCATTGTAAAATTTACATTGTATTGCCCAAAATTGTCCATCATAAGTTCTTGCAACTAAGTCAATCCCTGTATCTCCAATATTATCTCTATATGGAAATTCTTTCCAAGTCCACACATCTGATATCATAGACATGTAAGCTGGTTCGTGTTCTAAATATATTTTTATTAAATTTTCAAATGCAGTTCCTTTATCTCGTTCATTTCCAAAAACATTATTCATTGTTTTTAATAATTCATTTACAGTCATAATTATTTCTCCATTCTAATATTTCATATCAAATTATCTTCCAAGTATATCCCAAGATGTAAGAATACCTATTACCTTTTCTTGTGGTTTACCCGTTTGAGTAACTAAAACACATGATAATTTGCTTCCTTTTTTAAATTCATTAACAAACTCTAAACACACATCATCATATAATTTATTTCTATCCACAAATTTTATAATTTCCTTTAAATTATCAAAACTTATAAAATCTAAAATATCAGCAAATATTGTATCGTCATCTATTTCTACAATTTGATTTTTATATAAATAATTAAATAATACACCTTCACTAAATACACCTACTAACTTATCATTATCGTAAATAGGAATATGTGTATAGTTTTTATTTGTCATTTCGAACATTACTTTTCTGACATTATCATTTAAATTAGCAGAATATACATTTTTTGTAGCTTTATCATAAACTTTATAAGGATGTTTTATTTCTTCAATAACATCTTCTAATTTTTTTATCATTTCTTCACTATAAAAAATAAAATCATTTTCATACCCATCATGCGATATTCTATTTCTACAATCTCTACAAAAATTAATAAAATCATATTTTGAATAATATGGTTCTCTTCGTTTATTTTTCAATTCTTTAATTTTACTTGCTAATTTTTCATCGTTATCTTCTTCGTGTGTAGTAAGATTTTCAAACTCTAAAAATTTTCTTCTAAAAGTTTCTGCATTTTTTACATTTTCCATTTTTACTCCAATCATTAAATCTATTAATTTCTATTTTAGTAAGTTGTTTTAATAAAGCTTTTTTTGCATTTTTTATTTTTAACTTCATTATGTCCAACTTTTCTTTTTCATTATACCATAATTTTAAATTTTTATAAATTATTTAATAATGTTAAAAACAAAAAATGTAGATTTTTATTTCTACACTATTTAAATGTCTTTTCATAACTTTGCTTTAACAGATATTTAATATATTCTATATCATCATCCTCATAAATGTCCAATGCATTAGTATTAGACCAATTATATCGTTCATCTAACTTTTTTATTTTATTTTGTGAATCATCATATTCGCCAGACATAATTGTTAAATGTAAATATTTTTTATAAAAATGAAACTCAACAAATGACTTACCATTAGTATAAGAAATATAATGTTTTGTTGAATTCTTTTTTATATCATCACCCAAACTTAAAATGTATGAATCCAACATTTTATAAATTTCAAGCAAATGAGGATTTTTTGTATTAGATGATAATCTAATATAATCTTCTTCAGAATATGAGACTTTCTTACTATTTTGATTTAAATTTTCCTTTATTTCAGGGATAGTAACATCTATAGTTTCATCATTTTCATCAATCATAAAATCTAAGCCCAACATTTTTATTCTCTCGGCCTTATTAGGAACAATAAAATCAAATCTTTTTTCCATAAATTGAATTAATTTTAATCCTCTATCTAATATAGTATCTGGAGTCCACTCATCATATCTAGAAACTTCTACTTCCGAATGAGAACCATCTTTGTATCCTCTTCTACCATCTTTACCATTCTTTTTATCATCAAAAGAATAATTTTGTAATTTTATATTAATACTCAATGACAATGGTAATAAATTACCTAAAGAACCATTTAAATGTTTTTGTTCCAGTTCCGTATAATTGCCAAATCTATCTACCCAATATTTATCAGTATCTGTTTGAGGATAAATATGTTCTATTGACACTTTATCTTTGTCATCTTTTTTAAACAAATTTTCCGGATATATTCTTTGATTTCCTTGATTATCCATTAAATATAGTTCATATTCATAAAGAAAATAAGTTCTAGCAGGCCATGAATAGTATCCTTTATAATTTTTAAATAATCTATTAATATTATTCAAGATATTACTCATATTAGCAACTTTATTATCTGCTAAATAATCTATTTTATTAAGTTCATTAATAACATCATTAACATTAACCTCATTTATATAAAATTTATGTGATAAATTCCAGAAAAAACTATTCCTATATGTTGATTGATAATTAACTAATCTAAAATGTAAGAATATATACCTTTCTATTTTTTGTAAACATTCAACCTTCTTTTCAACACTAATATCATTTTTATAAAGTAAAACAGTTATAAGGGGTTTAAAATATACAAATTGTAATCGATTTAATTTTTTTAGCATCTCTTTAATAGAAGAATCAATAGAAGAATCAACATCAAAACCATCAGGATTTTGTAAAATATACCAATAAGGTATTAAAGATTTTACACTATTTATATATTTGCTAATACTATTTAATGTTAATTTTTCCTTTTTATTATCTATTGTTTCATCTTCTTCAAAATCTTCAATTTCTGATACATCAATATTTTCCATTTGGTAATCATCAGATACTTCCGATGATTTTATAATATATTTATCAGAAATATTATTTTGATTAAAATAATCATTTAATAAAAATGAAGAATATGTTACTTTATTAGACCTAGTATAACCAAAATATATGATCCAATGATCTTGCAAAAAATCTTCATCATTTAAAGGTTTGTTTTTATTCATACCTAAATATTTATAAACATCTTTCCATGTTTTATTAATGTTTTCTCTAACAGCTTTTCTGTCATCTTCATCTTCATCGAAAATAGTAGACAAATATATTAATCTATTTTTTAAAAGTTCAAGATTAGAAAGCCTTTTTCCTCTATTATTCATTGTTTCAAATGCTACATAAACATTAAAATCATTATCAATATAATACATGTTAAATTTCATTTTTTGTGTTATTTTTTTAAAAATATTTTCTATAGAAGCTATTCCATTTTCATTATATTCCTCATTAATTTTTTCTTCAAAAAAATTTTTAGCTTTTTCTAAATTTAAAGTGTAAAATGTTTCATCTAAAATCCCCGAATTAGGTTCCCCCAAAATCTTATGTTTAAAAAACTCATAACTAGGATTATCTATCTCATAACCAAATTTATATGTTTTTATAATATCTGCTGAATCCGGTTTAGATACTACTAAAAATTCTTCTTGTATTTTATTCAAAGGAATACTATTTACAAAAATTTGACTTAAATCTTTATCTGGATTTATTTTTTTGTAAAAATTTACTATTTCATTAATTAAAATAATAAATGTAGTAAGTCTTTGTTGACCATCCACAATATGATATGCATCATAACTCCAATTATCTAAAAGCCACCTTTCATCATTCCATTTTTCATTATCTATATCACTTTTATTTAATTTTTTTAATGATATCATTCCTGTATAATGTTCTCTATCGGGTAACAAATTTAAAATATCACTCCAAAATTCTTCTAATTGCAAGTTACACCAAGAATATCCTCTTTGATAATCAGGAATTCTAAAAATCTTTCTATTAAACAAATCTGTTAAAGATAGCAAATCGTTCATCTATATCACCAACACTTTCTTATAAACAATTACTTTATATAAATACTATAACATAAAAAAATATAATTTAGAATAAAAAATAGTTAATATAATTATTTTACTACTAAACCTACATTTTTTATATTGACATTATCACCATTTTCTTTTCCAAACATAAAATAATAAAATACTTTTAAAGAAATTAGTTTCTGTCCCCTGAAGTAAAAGATAATTCATTTTTATTTTAACCATTAAATAATCATCCTAATCTTGTAATACAAACGAATAAAATGATAATAGAGTTGTAAATATAAAGTTTCACAAAGGAATCCTCCCCGTTTTATATTAAAAAAAACAACAGTTCTATAGGAAAATGCTCAAAAATGTTGTATAATCTTATTGAAGTTAGGAGATGATTACTTTGTTAAAATTTGAATTAGAACCAAATGATGAAAATTTAAAAGAAACAATAAGGAAAAACATTTTAAGAAGGAATTCCAAATTAGTAATGCTCTCGAAATTACTGGTAAATGCAAAAGAAAATTTAACTATTTCTGTTGATGGCCTATGGGGATCTGGAAAAACATTCTTTATTAAACAATTTAAGTATTTAGTTGATCATATAGAAGATTATATAGATAATAGCATAATAAATGACGATGATAAACAATCATTAAAAAATTTACATGAAACAAATATTATTGTATATTATAATGCTTGGGAAAACGATATGCACACCAATCCTCTCGAGTCTTTAATTTATAATATATTAAATGAATATCCTAAAATGAAGAATCAAATAGCTGATTTTAAAGATTTCAAAAAAATGCTTAAATCATTTTGTAGAGATTTTCTGTACTCAGCAAGTGGAAAGCTTTTCGATATTAATAATCTTGATCAAATCAATAGTTTTGATGATTTAGAGAAAAATATTAAAACTATTGAAAAAAAGAAGACAGCTTTTAATAAACTTGTAGATGAAATTTTAGAAGATAAATTAAGATTAATATTAATTATAGATGAACTTGATCGTTGTAAACCAACATTTGCTGTTGAAATGCTAGAAACAATAAAACACTTTTATACTAATGATAAAATAACTATTATTGTTTCAACTAATAATTCGGAACTTTCTAATACAATTAAAAACTATTATGGTAGTGATTTTGATGGCTATGGTTATTTAAATAAATTTTATGATTTTATTATAAGTCTAGAAATTAAAGATATTAAAATTTATTTACAAAATCAACTTAATTTCTGCAATAGGCCTTTTATTTATCATGATTTAAGTTATTTAGTAATGAATTACTTTGATTTTTCACTAAGAGAATGCAATAGATTTGTTATCTTTTATAATATGCTTAAAGAGTATATTGAGAGTGAAAAACATTTTAATAAAGATTTATATTATATTAATGCGTGCATCTTCGTACCTATAGCTTTAGCACTTAAAATTAAAGATGTCAATAAATATAATTTGTTCATCTCCAAAAAAGGAGAAAAAATTATAACTGATTTTTTGTATAGTGAAATTATAGGTACTGACTATCAAAGATGGCTAGGAGAAATAATTAAATTTGAAAATACAAACGATTTCAAAAAGAGGATATTGGATACTTATTATGAAATTTTTAATACCGAATATTCTTATGAAAGATTTCCATTTTTTGAAGCAATATCTTTGCTTGGCACTCAAATATTGATAGATAGCAAAGAAAATAATGCTAATAATTAGTAATTAAACAAACATACAATAAATGTATTAAATAACATTAATAATTATAAAAAATAAGAGGTAAAATCAATTAAAGACAATTAAAAACCAGTATTTACGGGCACTATCTACTTCTTATTTTTTATCAACATTATTCATCATCCTCATAATAATAGTCATCTTCTTCTAAATCTTTTTCAAAAGAAATAGAATCATATTTACCCTCATTCACTAATTTTTGTTGCCAATCCTCTAAATTTGAATTTTTCTTTTTCATGCTATTTTCTTCTAAAAAAGAAAATAGTCCAAATTCTTTAGAATCTTGTTTATCATTATTATTAAATAAATTAAATAATCCCATAATAATCCTTAACCCTTTCCAAAATATTTTAAATTTCTTTAAGAAATTATATAACATAGAACAAATTATTAATATAAAATATTTTTACTATTTAAACAAAGGAGAAGCCTATGAGTAAATATCAATTGACTTCTCTTTCTATAAATAAACATATCACAACAAATTCAAAATGTCAATTTCTCAAAACTTGATTATCACAAAATATGCAGTAAAATATTTTTATAGGGATTAATCCTTGCCCGCTGGGGCGAGGGTTAATCCCTTTTTTATTTCAACAAAAAACTAGGACTATTAAATAATTATCCTAGTCTAATCACACTATGGGGCGAAATATGGGAGTCGAACCCATGCATAATAGAGCCACAATCTACCGTGTTAACCACTTCACCAATTCCGCCATAACTGTTAATAGGATATCAAAAAAACAAAGAAAAATCAATACTTTATCACAAAAATGTGATATTATAGTACTAAAGCAGTTGGGAGTGGTGTTAAATTGAATCTTATTAAGATGTTGATACAAAATTACAAAGAGAAAAAGGAAAAAATAAATAATGACTGTAATAATTTAATCAGTGAAATTAATGAACTGATTAACTATATTAATGATATATTTCAAAATAATAATGATTTTATTGATCCAAATTTAGAAAAAAATTGGCAAATTAAATATAATTTAATATCGGATAAAATTACTCGTGAAAAAGTAATAAAATTAAAGAAAGCCAATAATTATAAAATGCTATTGAAAAATATTGAAACTCTAAATAATGTTAATTTAAAAGAAAAAATTAGAATACATAATGATAATATTGCAAACATAAAAATTAATGATGCTTATAACTTAATTGGTAATGTTGAAGGAAAAAAATTAGATAAACAGCAAATGAAATGCATTATTAAAGAAACACACAATAACTTAGTTATTGCTGGTGCAGGAACAGGAAAGACCACAACTATTGTTGGTAAAGTTAAATATTTACTTAAAACACTAGAATGTAACCCTGAAGATATTTTAGTACTATCATTTACTAATGCTTCTGCATCTGAAATGAAAGAAAGAATCGCTAAAGAAACCGGAGCTGATATAACAGCTTGTACATTCCACAAACTAGGATTATCTATCATAACCAAAGTAAATGGGAGTATTCCGAAAATATCACAATTAAATTTATCAAAATTTATTAAAGAACAATTACAACAAAATATAAAAAATAAAGATTATTTAAATTTGTTAAATAACTATTTTTTATACAATTATGTTGTACCCAAATCAGAATTCGAATTTAAAAACGAAAAGGAATATAAAGAATATTTACAATATAATCCCCCTACTACAATAAAAAATGAAATTGTTAAAAGTTATGGAGAAATGGATATTGCAAATTATTTAAATCAAAATAATATAAATTACATTTATGAAGAACCCTATAAATATGATGTTGCAGACACTGAATATGGTCAATACCGTCCTGATTTTTATTTGCCGGATTATAATATTTATATAGAATATTTTAGCATAGATAGAAATGGCGAGGTTCCTCCATATTTTAAACCATCTCATAATATGAGTGCAACACAAAGTTATCAAGAATCTATGAGATGGAAAAGAAAAATACATAAAGAAAACAACACAGTTATGATAGAATGCTATGCTTTTGAAAAAAGTGAGGGTATTTTATTAAAAAAATTAGAACAAAGATTATTGGAAAATTCCGTCAAATTCAATCCAAAAAGTCCAGAAGAGTTATGGGCCAATTTAAGCACTAATAATAAATCATTGGTTGATGGAATAATTGAATTGTTTCAAACAATAATTAACTTAATAAAAAGTAACAATTATACATTTGAAGACTTAAGAAATATAACCGAATATAAGACTGATAATATATTACTTAATCTCGTAGAACCCATATATAACGCCTATTGTGATTATTTAAACAATAATAAAGAAATTGATTTTAATGACATGATAAATTTAGCTACAAACTATGTCAATACTGGTAAATTTATAAATCCTTACAAATATGTAATAATTGATGAATATCAAGATATATCAAAATCTAGATTTAAGTTAATAGATAGTTTAAGACAATCAAATGATTTTAAATTATTTTGTGTTGGTGATGACTGGCAAAGTATATATAGATTTTCTGGAAGTGATATTGGATATATATTAGACTTTGAAAAATATTGGGGACCATCAGAAATCAGCAAAATTGAAACAACCTATCGTTTTTCACAGAGCTTAATTGATATAAGCAGTAATTTTATCATGAAAAATCCCAAACAAATATATAAACAGATTAAAAGTCAAGATTTTGATTATACTTTTGCATTAGAAGAAATTCAAGGTTACACAGAAGAATATAGTATTAAATTTATGATTGAAAAATTAAAAGATTTACCAAAAAATAGTACAGTATTTCTTATTGGAAGATATAATTTTGATATAAATTTATTAAAAAACTTTATTGAGTTAAATTATAACTTTAATAATGAAACTGGCCTAGTTGATGTAAAATATTTTAAAAGACCCGATTTAAAAATCCAATATGTTACAGCTCATAAATCCAAAGGATTACAAGCTGATTATGTTTTTATTATTAACAATAAAAAAGGTCGTATGGGATTTCCAAGCCAAATTCAAGATGCCCACATTTTAAAACTTTTGTTAGAAAGTAGTGATAATTTCCCTTTAGCAGAAGAAAGAAGATTATTTTATGTAACAATAACAAGAGCCAAAAGAAAAGTTTTTTTAGTTACTATAAAAAACAAAGAATCGGAATTTGTTCAAGAATTAAAAAACATTTATGGAACTGAAATACAAAAATCAAAATATACTTGTCCTAAATGTGGAGGTAGATTAATAAGAAAACATGGTCAATATGGTGATTTTCTTGGTTGTTCTAATTATTCAAAAACTGGATGTAATTATACTAAAAAAATTAATAATAGTAATTAATAGTAAAAATGTGGTATTATAATGTAGGATGGTGATAAAATTGAATGAAACAACTAAAGTATTATGTGAAAGAAGAAGTGTGAGAAGTTTTAAAGACACACAAATTCCTAAAGATATTTTAGATGAAATACTTAAGTGTGGAACCTATGCACCAAGTGGTATGGGTATGCAAAGTGCAGTAATTGTAGCCATTCAAGATAAAGATTTAATAGATAAAATTGCTAAAATTAATGCCAGTATTATGGGTAGAGACACTAATCCTTTTTATGGTGCCCCTACTTTAGTGGTAGTACTTGCTAAAAAAGATATTCCAACACATGTTAAAGATGGATCTAGTGTTATAACCAACATTTTAAATGCTGCATTTAGTTTGGGAGTTGATTCTTGTTGGATTGATAGAGCTAAAGAAACATTTGAAACAGAGTTTGGTAAAGATCTACTTAAATCTTGGGGATTAGATGAAACATATGAAGGTGTTGGTAATGTTATATTAGGATATAGAGATAGTGAACTGCCAATTGCTAAGCCAAGAAAAGAAAACTATATAATATATCGCTAATATGTGATATAATTTATTATAGGTGTAATATATGATAAAAGAAGAACAAACCTTAAATGTAAGTATGTTTATAAATTTAGCACTAGCTATTATAAAAATAGTCTGTGGAATATTTTTTAATAGTTATATTTTAATGATGCTAGGTTATTTTACTTTATGCAATTATATTAATGAAGCAATTGCTTATATTGGAAGTGTTATATCTATGCGTAAAGCTAATATGAAGCATCCTTTTGGATTTGGTAAACAAGAATCAATTTTACATATTTTTGTAGGTATAATACTCATTATTACATCTATATATTTATTTGAACAAACATTTTATTTAGATTTTACTTGTGCATCAGGTAATATTATATTTATTATGATTACTATTATTTTAATGCATTTTTTAAATTCTAATTATACATTTAATATTAGTAAAAATATATTTAGTCAAAGTTTATATATAACTAGTAAAAATTCTTACTATGATGCCCTACTTAATATTTTAATGTTTATGTTAATTATGTTAAGTATAAAAATACCATTAATTAATTTATATGGTTGTTTATTTATAAGCATTTTAATATTTATAAAAGGATATAAAATAATTGCTAACAACATAATATTAATGCATAGTTCTAATGATACATCTAAAAAAGTAAATGATAAAGTAAAACAAATAATTAATAAATATAATAATGTTTATTTTAATTCAATTAATTTAAATAATATAAATAAACACTATACAGCAACAATAGAAATAAGTATTGATGATGATTTATCGTTACCAGAATTAATAAAAATAGAAAGAGAAATTAAATATAATATATACAGAGCAAAGTTAAAAATAAAACATATTGACTTTGAAATAGTTAAAGATTAAGGAGATGGTATATTGTTACAACTTAAAAATATTAAGAAGAATTATGAATCAGGAGAAGAAATAGTAAAAGCCCTTAAAGGGATAAATATAGAATTTAGAGAATCAGAGTTTGTTGCTATACTAGGACCTTCTGGTTGTGGTAAAACAACACTTTTAAATATTATCGGAGGACTTGATCACTATACATCTGGAGATTTAATCATCGATGGTATAAGTACTAAAAAATATAAAGATCGAGACTGGGATACATATAGAAATCATCGTATTGGTTTTGTTTTTCAAAACTATAATTTAATAACCCATCAAAGTGTTTTGTCTAATGTTGAACTTGCTTTAACTTTATCAGGTGTTGATAAAAAGACTAGAAGAAAAAAAGCAATCGAAGTATTAGAAAAAGTAGGACTTAAAGATCAAATGTATAAAAAGCCTAACCAAATGAGTGGTGGCCAAATGCAAAGAGTGGCAATTGCAAGAGCCCTAGTAAATAATCCCGATATCTTGCTTGCTGATGAACCAACTGGTGCCCTTGATACTAAAACAAGTATTCAAATAATGGAAATACTAAAAGAAATTTCTAAAGATAGATTAATAATTATGGTTACGCACAATCCAGATTTAGCAGAAAAATATGCAACAAGAACTATCAATTTACTAGATGGGGAAATTACAAGTGATTCGCGAGCCTATAATTCTAAAAAAGAAATTAAAGAAAAAATGGAGTCTGGCAAAAAAACATCGATGTCATTTATGACTGCTATGAATTTAAGTTTAAATAACTTAATGACAAAAAAAGGAAGAACAATCCTTACAGCTTTCGCCGGTTCCATAGGAATTATTGGTATAGCTCTAATACTTGCCATATCTAATGGTGTTCAAGAATATATCAATAATGTTGAAGAAGAAACACTTACAAGTTACCCTCTTTCTGTTCAAGAAGAAACTGTTGAAATTGCGGATTTTATATCTAGTATGCAACCAAGTAGTGATACGAAGGAACACGAAGAAGGAAAAATATATTCTAATGATGTCATGAGTGAAATGATGGCTACAGCATCTGCTAGTGTTGAAAGTAATAACCTAGAAGCTTTCAAAAGTTATATTGAAAGTGATGATACAAACATTAAAGATTATACATCAGCAATAAGCTATTCTTATAATCTAAATTTACAAATTTATAAAGATGATAACGAAGAAATTATCCAAGTTAATCCTAATACTGTTTTAGATGAACTTGGTATGAGCATGAATGAAATGCAATCAGCATTTATGTCAACAGATGTATTTAGCGAAATGTTTGATAGCCAGGAAATGAATGAGCAAATGTATGATTTAGTCGCTGGTTCTTGGCCTGATGAATATAACGAAGTTGTTTTAGTAGTTGATGAAAACAATGAAATAAGTGATTTTACTTTATATGCTCTAGGTTTAAAAGATCAATCAGAATTATCAGAAATGTATCAAAACATTGTAAATGGGACACCATTTGAAGTTGAACAAACATCATATAATATGGATGATTTAGTGGGAATGAAATTTAAGTTTGTTTTAAATAGTGATTACTATGAACTTGAAAATGGCATCTGGGTTGATAAGAGAAATAATGATGATTACATGAAAGAACTACTTGATAATGCCGAAGAAATAGTTATAACAGGTATTATTAGACCTAATGAAGAATCAATTATTGCTTCAACTGCTGGGGGTGTAATGTATTTAAAGGATTTAAAAGAATATGTTATAAATAAAATAAATGAATCTGAAATTGCTCAAGCCCAACTTGAAAACCCTGATATAAATGTTTTTACAGGACAAGAATTTAGTGATGAAGAATTTGATATAAGTACTCTTACTCCAGAACAAATGGCTTACTTACAAAGTTTAAGCCCAACAGAAATGGCTGAAGTTATTGCTACATATGAAGAACAAGCTGGTGCTACTTATGAAGATGTCTTAAACCAAATTGGTGTTATTGATTTAGATAAACCAACAGCTATAAATATTTATCCCAAAGATTTTGATTCTAAAGATGAAATAGTTAATATCATAAATAATTATAATGATGACCAAAGAGATAATGGACATGATGAAAATGTTATAAATTATACCGATATAGTTGGAGTCATGATGAGTGGTGTATCCACTATTATTGATGTAATAAGTTATGTTTTAATGGCTTTTGTTAGTATATCTCTAATTGTTTCATCGATAATGATTGGTATAATTACTTATATTTCAGTACTTGAAAGAACTAAAGAAATTGGCATTCTTAGAGCTATTGGTGCTAGTAAAAAAGATATATCAAGAGTATTTAATGCCGAAACATTTATTGAAGGTTTAACTGCTGGAGTTATGGGAATACTTATTACCCTACTTCTAACTATTCCAATAAATATTATAATTAAAAATTTATCAGGTATTTCAAATATTGCTGTACTTCCTGTAGGTGGTGCAATAATACTTGTAATAATAAGTGTTTTACTAACAACAATTGCTGGTTTAATACCTTCAAGAATGGCTTCTAAAAAAGATCCAGTTGAAGCATTAAGAATTGATTAAAAAGAAAATAGATTGTGTTATGGCAATCTATTTTTTAATGTTAATTAATCCTAAAATATAATCTGCTGAAACATCATAAAATTTGGCCAGTAAAACTAATTTTTCCACCCCGCGATTCTGATGCTTCCCGCTATGCCATTCTAATGTCTTCGTATGGCAGTGTCTATGGTAGAAACAGTGTCATTCGTATGCGGTCAGACCCGTCTTCTACCTCAACTCCAATGTCACATATATCTCTGGATCAGGGACAAGTTCTGACCCCATTCGCATAAATTAAACTAATTTCATGTCGAACCATGTCGATATATGTCGAATCGCTTGCAATTAATAAAAATTCTAGTAAAATATAACTTGGAAGTGGGTTTTGGTCAATTATCTTATTTATTTAAAATACCTTTTAACTGTGTTTAATGACACCCCCTGTTATCGTAACATTTGAACCCACTTCATAAATGTGAAACATTTGTGAAATTAGCACTTTAGCTTGACAAGTGCTAATTAAAGTGATATAGTTATAATGTCAATAGGAAATATTGACTAAAAACATTAAATTAATAACATAATAATTAATGAAAGGATGATGATAATTTATGTTACCAAGTAGAATGTTTTTTGATGATATGTTAAGTGATTTAACAGTAGAAAATAAGATGAAATGCGATATTTATGAAAAAGATGGTAAAGTCTTCATTGAAATGGATGTTCCAGGATATGACAAGAGCGATATTAAAGTTGAATGCAACAAAGGAAACATTGTCATAAGAGCTGAAAAAGAACAAAAAGAAGAAGACAATAAAAAATATCTTCATCGTGAAAGAAAAGTTTATGGTAAGATTGAAAGAAGTTTCCACCTAGAAGATATAGATGAAGATTCTATTCAAGCTGAATTCAAAGATGGAATTCTAACAATTACTGTTGATAAAATCGATGAAGATAAAAACAAAAAATACATCGAAGTTAAATAATTGGCATAGCTTAAAAGGCTATGCTTTTTTTATATAATAAAACTACTTATTTAGCATTTCTAAATAAGTAGTTAATTGTTCTAGCATAACATCAGTAGGATTGTAATTATCTAATGTAAATAGATTTTCCAATAAGTTAGTAGAAAAACCACTGATAATGGCAACATCTCCATCATATTTGGTAATTGGAATACCTCTGGTGGAACCCGCTACATTCCAAAATATGATTGTTGGAAGTTGATATCCTTTATCTTTAAAAGCTTTTTTCCAACCTTCAAAGTTTGTTCCACCTTTAGAATGAACACCATCATCAAATTCCATATCGGTAATAATTAGAATATGACTAGGTAATTCTTCCCCTTTAATTTTATTTTCTACTGCTGTGGTAAGTATTAATTCAAATACTTTATCAATATCAGTATTTAAAGGATTAATACATTTCATATTTTGGACTTTTTCATAAATTGTTCTTCCCTTTATAACTTGTAATGTTGGTTCTTCAGAAAATGTAATAAAATGATCTTTAAATATACCAGTATTTCTTTCGGCAGTATAAATAGCAAGACCAATTGATGCACAGATTGGAATGCGTTCAAAACCAGTCATTGAACCAGATGTATCAGCAACAACCAAAATGTTTTTATCAGTTACTATTTCTTTTTGATTTTGCCACATTAAATCAAATAATTCTTTATCTCCTCTATTTTGGTAGATGTTTTTAATTATTTCATAGCAAAATAAACCAGTTGTATTAATTTTAGTTTCTCCTTTTACAAGAGATTTTTTATATTCCTTAAATTCACTTTCTAAATGTTTATTAAAAGCATTATTGTATTTTAACATTGCTTTAGATGGAACTTTAGAAAAATCAATTTTATCATAAGTTTTATTAGTTAAATTAGATTCAACTATATTTATTTTATCTCTTAATGTTTTTAAAGTATAGCGATATTCTTTTTCACTCATACCAAGTAATTTAACTAATTTTTTAGCTAATTTATTATTTTTGTTATGAGTTCTAATAGAAGGTAACCATTTAGCAAGTAGTGATACATCGTTAGTTGTTAAATCTTTATTTAGTCTATCTTTAATTAAAGCTACTGTTTCTTTTTCTACTGATGTATTTATACCTTCTAGGACATAATCAAAACGACCTAATTCACTAATAAAAGGTAAAATACGCAATGCTAAAGCAGAATAATTTAGACATAAGTCTTTATAAATAGTTTTAAATAATCTTCTTTCCCCTTTACCATTTCTAATATCTAAGATATATAATAAATTAGCTAATGCTAGATTTTCATCTTCGTCAATTGCTAAATGAAATTTATTGATTATATCATCAGTTCTATTAAACCTTGTCATCATAGCAAAAACATCTAAATTAGCATTATAACTAGTTGCATAATATTTAGAACCTTTAGTATTAAAAATAGTATTGTTTTTCTTTAAACCACTTAATAAATCCATAATAACCTCCATTATGCAAAGAAACAAGCCACGAAATAATGATTATCAGTCATTTTCTTATTAGCCAAATAAATATACTCTGCTGTCTGTGGCTTTAAACAAGACACTTCAATTAACTTTTTCCAATTTTACTAATATTTTCTTTTTGCTGTATGTGTCTTTTTTTCTCTTTGCATAACTATTATATTATATGCGATATAAAAAATGGTCGCTTTTAAAGCGACAAAAAAAATACTGTTATAAAACAGCATTTGCATAGGTAAATAGATAGTCATTTATGGTATCAGTATCATAAATATGGTTATCTAGACAGTAACTAACAACTAAATCAAAATTATTATTGCTTCGCAAACTATAACCGGCACTATTTAATAATTTATTAAAATCATACCGATTTAATTTTAAAGCAAGTCCTAACTTGATAACTACATTCCTACTTGGAATATAATTCTTGTTACACCGTATTTTAGAAAACAATTTTCTATCTATACCTGCTAGTTTATAAATCTCTGAATCTTTATGATTACCTAAATCAATAAATGAAAAAAGCAATTCATTAAAATTCTTTGATTTATACTGATTTAAATATGCATCAATCTTTTTCATATAACCTCCTTATGTTTAATAAATTAATAAACATTACTATTAAACATATCCTATACTTTTTCCAAATACATAATTCGGTCATATAAAAATATTTAAATCAGGTGAGTTAAATATTTAACTCACCAATAATATATCAAATATATAAATTAAAATCAACTTTTTTTATTACCAAAATTATGGTAATATATATTTGTGATTTGTTATGATGGATTTTTATGAATTACTTGGAGTAAAAAAAGATGCTACTAAAGAAGAGATAAAAAAGGCATATCGGGATATGGTTAAAAGGTATCACCCTGATGTTAATAAGAGTGATGAGGCTAGTAAAATAATTATTAGTTTAAATGAAGCTAAAGAAACATTACTTGATGATGATAAAAGAAGTGAGTATGATAAACTACTTAATGATATAAATCACTCTAAAACATACTCTAATGATTCTACAAGTTATTCTGCTAAAAAAGAAGAATATAAGGAAAATTATTCTGAATCCTATGTAACAAGATGGCAATTTTTAATGACTTATTTAAATTTTGGTAAAGATAAATTGGGAATAAAGTTTTTAAAAACATTTATTGTAATTATTAATTATTTAGTATTTTTTATAATTAAAGCATTTACTTTAATATTTATATTTTTACTTGAAGTATTTGAAAATTTAATTAATTATATTGGCATAATTTTAATGTTTATCGGAGTATATAACTTTATAGAAGATGAAATAGCTATAAGTATTACACTATTTCTTATAGGAGTTCTACTTATTTTAATAAAAGAATTAATACTTAATAAATCTGTTAATATTTATGCTTTTATTCAAAATATCCATGATAAAATATTAATTAAAGTTTTAACTAAATAAATCCTCCCAGGGGTTTTTATTTTTTAATCTTTTTATGGCTTCAGACATTGTTATATCATCAGGTTTTACTTTATCAAGTTCACTCCATTTAATTGGCATTGATACTCTTGGTTTATTTTTTAGTCTTAAAGAATATGGAGCAACACTAGTAGAACCTTTAATATTGCGCTCCCAATCAATAAATATTTTACCTTTTCTTTTATTTTTCTTAATATTACTTGTGTATTTCTCCGGCCATTTAGCGGACATTAATTCCGCAATATTTTTAGAAATCATTCTTGCTTCTCTCCAGGTAATACATGCAATTGGAACAATTATATGATAACCTTTACCTCCACTGGTTTTAAGGTATGATTTTAAATTATATTCATCAAGTATTTTCTTTAAATCTTTTACACCTGCTCTTAACTTTGCTAAACTTAAATGTTCATCAGGATCTAAATCAAAAACTAATATATTGGGATGATTTAAATCATCTACAATGCTACCCCAGATATGAAATTCATAACTATTCATTTGTACTTCCGAGAGTATCCCTTGTGTATCTTTAATATAATAATAGTCTTCCCCTTTTATCTTTTTACAACCTAAATAGCCATCCATATTTTCCATATGTTTTTTATAAAATGTCCCATTTTTAATACCACCTGGAGCTCTTACTGTACTAATTAACCTATCTTTAATTAAAGGAATCATTCTGCTAGCTACTACTTTATAGTAATTAAAGATTTCTTTTTTAGTAATTTTGGGGTTATCAAAAATTATTTTATCAGGGTTAGTAAGATTAATACTTGTTGATATATCAGCAATCTCCGCCATTGTTCTACCAGTTTTAATACTAGTATTAAATTTATTTATGTTATTATATAAACGATATTCATCAGCATCTTTGATAAGTAACCAATTATCTTCTTCTATTTTTACTAAAGTCCATAAACCTTTAATTCTCTTGCCCATAACTTCAAATTTAATTGGACCATTTTTAAAGTCTGGTTTAGTATTTTCAATTGGTTTCCACTTACCATAATCCCAAAGCATTACTGTACCACCACCATATTCCCCTTTAGGGATGATGCCTTCAAAATTCGCATAGTCTAGCGGATGATCTTCAACCATTATAGCAAGTCTTTTATCTTTTGGATTATATGAAGGACCTTTTGGAACCGCAAAACTCTTAAGTACCCCATTCCACTCTAATCTAAAATCATAATGGTCTTTTCTGGCTATATGATGCTGAATGCAAAACCGTAGAGTTTTATGTTTTTTAACTTTTTTGCCCACTGGCTCTTTAGTTTTATTAAAATTTCTTTTTTTATTATAATCTTTTAACATAATTATCACTATTATTAGTTTAAATAAAAAAAGAGAAATTTATACTATTATTTAAATCTCTCTTTAATTATATCATCACTTTGTAATTCTCCAATTAATAAAGGAGAACTCGGATTATGTAATTTATTATTTTTTAATACATCTGATTCATTATAGTTGGCATAACAATATTTACATAAGTGTTTGCAAGTATTATAAGCTCCAATATCAACCATTTGCACACAACCACATAAATTCCCTTTCCGCGACTTTTGGATTGGAAATTTTTTGCCAGTCATTTTAAGAGCTAAATCTTGAGATAAACAGTCTCCTTTAACAAAACCATATTCTACTAAATTATGCTCTTCAAAACAAGTTTGTACTACCATTCCATTATCTTTTGCTATCTTACTAAAAGACTCACCAATTTTTTTATACATCTCTTCTGTTAAAGGAATGGGTTTAATAAATGCATAATTCTTCTCTACATTTTTATAATTATCTAGAAATGATACTATTATAGTTTTAACATATCCCTTTAAAAGTTCACACATTCTTTTAAATGCTCTTTTATGATAATCTATAGTATATTTAGTATTTATTAATATAGGATCATATCTAACAACTACATTATTAACACCAATAATTTTAGATATTTCTTTAATACCTTCGATTATTTTAGTTTTATCTATAACATTTGGTTCTATATCTTCTTTATAAGAAGTAAGGGTTACATGAAAAAGAATTGGTTTATTTATTTTATTTAAATAAGGAATAATTGGCAAAGGATTTTTAGTACAAAACATAATCATATCAACATTATTAAAATCAATTTTACTAACTAATTTTGGATTAAAGGGATTACGCACCATTACAAATCCTTCTTCTACTCTTTTCATAAACCACTCTGTATAAAAAGCAACAATATCTGTTCTACCACTTACAAATAAAATCATATAAATCATCCAGATATATTGTATCATAATATTAAAAATATTGCACAAAAGAAAAAAGGCGCCGTAGCCCCTTTAATCCCCATGTCCAATATTACTAGCGAACTAGTAAGTACCAGCCGTGGAACCGATTACATTTTCATTGTACTACAAATATCACTATTTGTAAACCATAAATATCACATAAATGGATGTCTTAACATATTACCTTTAGTTTTTTCTAAATAATTTATTTTTATTTTAATCTTTGGTTTGATAAATTTACCATTTTTAGAATAATTAACAAAATTATTGGGAGTTATCTTTTCTTTTAATACAATACTCAATATATCACTTTTGTTACTAACTTTTAATTTACCAACATAATATAATTTATTATTGTGAATTTCTCCGAGTAATAAACTATAACTCATCTTATTTTTAATAAACCCACCGATATAAAAATAATCTTGCTTAATATTTTTAAGTTTTATCCATTCTTTAGTTCTAATATTAGGATAATATAAACTTGTTTTTTCTTTAGCAACTATTCCTTCTAAACCCAAATCCCGAACACTTCTAAATAAATTTTCACCATCACTAAAAACTTTAGATTTAACAAAGTATTCAGTATCCTTAAATTTATCTAATATCTTTTTTCTATCAATTAATTTTTTATTTAATAAAGATTTATTTAAATAAAGAATATCAAAGACAACAAAAGTAACAGGATTATTAATACTTGCAGTATTTATTTTATCTTCATTTTTAATCCTTAATCTTTTTTGTAAACTAGAAAACGACGGTTTATTATTTTCTAAAAGAACTATTTCCCCATCAAAGATAGTATTTTTAGTAACTAAATCTTTAATACTAAATAACTCTGGGAAAAGATGAGTTACATCAATATTATTTCTAGTTTTAATTGTTATACTTTTGGGGCTTGCATAAATAATAGCTCTAATGCCATCAAATTTAATTTCATAAAGATAGTCATCACTAAAATTAAAAGGAATTTCTGATAGTAGCATGGGATGAATATTTTTTTCTTTAAACATTTTTTAAACTCATTTCTAAAGCTTGCATTAAATCTTTAACATTACTACTCTTTTTTGTCTTTGCTCCTTTAATCTTAACACCTTTTTGTTTTTTCTTGATAGCATCTTTTATATTTTCTTGATATTCATCAACAAACTTCTCCGGATTAAATTTCATATTTAAAGAATCTATTAAAGTAAGGGCTAAATCTAGTTCTTTTTTCGAATATTTAGCATCACTAGCTACATCTGGTATATTTAACTCTTCAGCAAAATACAGTGTACTCATCAACATATTTCCATTTTTAATCCGAATTGCGACATAATAAAATTTGGTGGAAATTACAGTTTTGGCAATTGCTACTTTTTTACTTTTCTCTAAAGCATCTTTAAATAAACTAAAAGCCTTACTCTTTTTGGGAGTACTTAAAACATAAGTTCTTTCATAAAATATCGGATCTATCTCCGGAGTACTCACAAAACCTACAATTTCAATTGCTTCTTCATCAGTAACTCGCAAGTTTTTAAGTTCAGTGTTAGTCAAAGTAATATAAGTATCATCATTTATTTTATAGCCTTTAATAATTTCATCTTGTCTTACCTCTTTTTTACAATGTGGGCAATACTTAACATATTTAATTCGGGATAAACATTTTTTATGTAATTGATTAAAAGATACATCATTATTTTGATAAATTGGATTCATACTTATGGGAATATTTACAAGCCCAAAAGAAATACTTGTTTTACGCATAAAACCACCATTAATATTATTTATTAATTTTAAAATAATATACCCTAGGCAAAACTAATATTATATGTTAGAATAGTTTTAGGTGATAAAGTGAAAATTGTTAAATTGTTAGGTATTTTAGGTGTAGCTTTAATGCTTACTGGTTGTGAAGACCGAGATGTTGACAGACTAGAAGATAGGATGGATAATCTCGAAGATAAGATTGATGCATTACTTGAACAAAACGGTGTTAATAGTGGAACAAATACTGGTACTAGTGGTAATACTGATACTGTAATTAATGATGGCGAAGGCGAAACTACTGTTGATACATCTTCAATTGAGGAAACTATCAGCGGTTATGAAAGTGATGCCAACACTCTTGCAGATAGCATTAGTAATTTAAGTACTCCTGCAAGTAGAAGTGATGCTATTGATTTATATTGGGAATGGAAAGCCCAACTTGAAGAATTAGAAAATACTGTTGATAGATACGAAAATGAACTTGAAAGAATGTATCGTAACAATACCCTATCTTATAGTGACTTTAGGACTTTTGATAGAAGACTAGAAGATATTGATAATACCCTAGATAGAGCAGAAGATGACCTTGAATACATAACAAGATATGATGATTAAAATAGCGTAAAGCTATTTTTTTTGGAAAATTTTAGCAAACATTTATTCGTGTTTTATGATATAATATTATTGGTGGTTATTTATGACATTGGAAGAAAAATTAAAAATACTAGCAGATAGCGCCAAATACGATGCATCTTGTTCATCTAGTGGTAGTACTAGAAAAAATACCGGATGTATTGGTAATGCTGCCATAAATGGGATATGTCACTCTTTTGCAAGCGACGGTAGATGTATATCTCTTTTAAAAATTCTTATGACTAATGCTTGTATTTATGATTGTAAATATTGTATCAATCGTCGTAGTAATAATGTTCCAAGAGCGATATTTACTCCCGAAGAAATATGTGAAATTACAATTAACTTTTATAAAAGAAATTATATTGAAGGTTTATTTTTATCTTCGGCGATAATTAAATCTCCAGATTATACTATGGAGCGATTAATTGAGACAATTTATTTACTTAGATATAAATACAAATTTAATGGTTATATTCATGCTAAAGCTATTCCGGGAGCAAGTCCATATCTAATTAAAAAATTAGGCAGTTTAGTTGATAGACTTAGTACAAATATTGAACTTCCTACAGATACCAGCCTAAAAATGTTAGCACCAGATAAAAAAACTAAAGATATAAATAATAGCATGATTACTATTAGAAATAACATTAGTAAAACTTTTGCTCCCGCTGGTAGTAGTACCCAAATGATTATTGGGGCAACAAAAGATAGTGATAAGGACATTTTAGAGAAAAGCGCTAATATGTATAAGTATTTTCACCTAAAAAGAGTCTTTTTCTCGGCCTATATTCCGGTAAATCAAGACAAAATGCTTCCTAGCATTAGTATTCCACCATTAAAACGAGAAAACCGTCTTTACCAAGCAGACTGGCTACTTAGATTTTATAAATTTAGTGTTGATGAACTTTTCGATAATAACAATAATTTTAACTATTTAGTAGACCCCAAAACTGATTGGGCCTTAAGACATTTAGAGGAATTTCCTAAAGAAATAAATAAAGTATCATTTAATGAACTTATTAGAATACCTGGTATAGGTATTACATCTGCTAAAAAAATAGTAAGTGCCAGAAAAGTATTTAAAATTGAATTTAAAGATTTAAAAAATATGGGTGTTAGTCTAAAAAGAGCTAAATACTTTATAACTTGTAATAATAAATATTTTAATAATTTAAGCTACCTTAATAAAGAATTTATTACTATTAATTTATTAAATGATAATATTAAAGAAAGGCAACTTAGTTTATTTGACTAATGAATTATATTATTTTATATGATGGTAGCTTTAATAATTTACTTATAACTATAAAGTATTTATTTACAAATAATATTAAACCAATAAATATAGTAAAAGAAGATAATTTTAAAGGATCATTAACTGAATACCCATTTAAACCAGAAATAAGTGAATTTGATAAATTAAATATTCTTGATAAAAATATATTTAAAATTATTTATTATGTTTATTTGAGTAATAATATAAACAAAGAATTAGTAATTTATTTCTTTTTACTTAATTATTATGTTTATAAAAGTGATATACTTAAACATCGCAATTTAAAATGTGTAAATATGGCTTTAGCTATTTCTCATAAAGTATCTAGAGAAGCTCATTTACTTAAAGGTTTTACCAGATTTAAGTTAATTAACAATGAATATTTGTATGCGAAAATTAAACCCGACAATGACATATTGGAGTTATTATCTATGCATTTTGCAAAGAGACTTAAAAACGAATACTGGATTATTGAAGATGAAGGAAGAAAAATTGTAAGCATTTATAATAAAGATAAGTTTTTTATAATAGATAGATGTGATATAAAATTAAATTTGGATAATACTGATAATGTTTGGGAAGATTTATGGATTGTATTTTTTAAAACAATTGGTATAAAATCAAGAGAAAATAAAAGATGTCAAATGTCTTTTATGCCAAAGAAATATTGGCAAAATATGATAGAAATGGAGAGCGAATTATGAAGAGTGTAATTAAAGGTAAAGAATTATATAATTATTTAGAAGAAAATGTTAAATTAATAAGTGATACTGTTAAAACTACTATAGGACCTAGAGGAAGTAATGTAATTGTAAGCACTATGAATATGCCACCATTTATTACTAATGACGGGGTAACTATTGCAGATGCTATCTCATCAAGTGATGGAGTATCTAATACAATACTTATCCTCATCAAAGAAGCGGCCTTAAAAACCAACGAAGATGCTGGTGATGGAACAACTACTACGATAGTTTTACTGGAAAGTATATTTTTAAATGGTCTAAAAGAAATAAAAAATGGCTATAATCCACTAAAACTTAAACAAGAAATAGATGAAAGTGTCAAAAAAGTAATAGATCTACTTGATAAAGAAAGTATGATTGCAAGCGATAAAGATTTAATAAATCTAGCTAGTATTTCTGCTAATGATACAGAAATTGGCAAGTTAATAACCGAGTTTTACATAAAACTAAATAGGTCTAAAAACATTAAAATTATGGAAAGTGATACCCTAGAAGATCATACCGAAAAGTTACTCGGATATTTTATCGATTCTACCCTCGCATCACCCTACTTTTTAAAAAACAAAGAAAGTATTACTATTAATAATCCTAATCTTTTAATAATTGATAAAAGGATTAATGATTTAGAAGAATTAGCAATTTATATAAATGATGCTATAAATAAAGATACTAGTCTTTTAATTATGGCTGATTCTTTTAGTGACCAAATTATTAATGAAATACTTGCTATCAATGATAGTGATATACCTAAAATAGTTTTAATCAACAATTTTGAATATTGCATAAATAAATTTGCCATAAATGATGACCTACAAGCTTTAATGGGGGTTAATAATAATTATGGAACATTAAAAAAAGTAAAAATAGATAAAAACAATATAACTTTTATTGGAAATAATTCTAGTATCTTAAATAGAAGAATAAATGAGTTAAAAGAAGAAATAAAGAATGAAACAAAAGAATATGAACTAGATTTATTAAAAAATAGATTAAGTAAATTAGAAAACAATTATGGCATTATCTATGTTGGAGGAAATACAACATTAGAGCGAAGAGAGCGGAAAATGCGTTTTGATGATGCGATGTCAGCAATATATTCTGCAAGTGATGGTATTCTTATGGGTGGAGGAATTCCTTATTTAAAGATAAGTGATGAATTAAACATTACAACTAGTGCTGATAAAATAATAAAGAAAGCATTATACTCTCCATTTAAACAAATACTTGAAAATAATGCTATTAATTATACTGAAATATATAAATATATTAAAGATCATAATTTTAATGTTGTTTATAATGTTAAAAACAATACTTTTGAAGAAAAAAATAACACTAGTGTTATTGATAGTAAAAAGGTTTTAGTTGAAGCTTTAATTAATGCATCATCCATTGCTGGTATGTTACTTACAACAACCCATTTAATTATTAATGAAGAAAAAAAATTCACTAATTCCCTTAATGAATTTAGTGAACTTTAATCAGTATCAGATAAATCAACACCTTCAGAGACAAGCATATCCGCAAAAGTTGTTTTAAATCTTTCAATTTCTTTTTTCTTGGCATCTTCATAAATATTTTTGGCATTACAAATTGCTTTATAAAAATGTTTCGTAGTAACAACATGCTCGTTATCATATAAAGCATAAGTAAAAGCATTAGCAACAATAGTTAAACAAATATCAGGGTATCTACTAGCAACTTCATAAACTCTTTTGTATTCATCAGTCATTTCCACAATAAAGGCCATAATTTTTTCAACAACAAATGGTTGATAATTAAGTTTAACTCCAATTTGTTTTTCTAGTTTTGGAATAGTTCCCATAAGAATTTTAACAACTGTTGGTTTATCAGCTTCTAAAACATCAATTTTTTGAAATCTCCTCAAGAAAGCTCTATCTCTTAAAATATATTGTTCATATTCTTCTGTAGTTGTTGCTCCAATCATTTTGATTGTTCCTCTATCTAGACCCGCTTTTAACATATTAGCAAAATCTAGACCACCAGATTTATTAACTAAAAGATGAGTTTCATCTATGAAAATAATAGTATTTAGTCTTTCGCTTAATTCTCTAACTAATAAATCAATTCTATTTTCTATTTGACCTTCACTATTGGTTGAACCAATTAAACTAGTGATATTTACCTTAATTAATGACCAACCTTTTAAAGCATCTGGTACATCATTTTTTTGAATGCGATAAGCAAGACCTTCAACTATAGCAGTTTTACCAATCCCTGGCTTACCAACAAGCAAGGCACTTTTTTCTGGTGTTAAAAGAGTTAAAATTACTTGTTTTATTTCTTCATCTCTGGCTATGGCTGGATCCGTAATATATTCTTTTTTAGTTAAATCTTCGCCATAACGCTCTAACATACTTATTTTTTCTTCATTCATAATTGTTCACTCCCATAATTTTCCATTACATATCTAACTAAATCAGTAGCACTATTTTTATTTATATATCTACTTTGATTTTGAATCATTTCATTTCTTAAATTAACATCTAATAGTAATCTTCCAACAGCATTAGCTAAATCACTAACATTATTAACTCGCAGACTCATATTATTACTAGCAAAAAAACTAGCATTATAATCTTCTACCCCCGGTATTGGATTAATATGAATCAAAGGCTTATTCATAACTGCAACTTCCGTAGTTGTGAGACCTCCTGGTTTAGTTACTACAATTTTACTAGACTTTATATATTCATTCATATTTTTAATAAATCCGCGGACAATTAAATTAGGATTATTAATAGTTTTTAAGTCTTCTTCTAACTTTTTGTTATTGCCGCAGACTACCACAAAATAAACATCAGGAATCTGCGAAAGCAAATTTAAAACTACACTTCTTAAATCTCCAAAACCCATACTACCTGAAGCAATTAAAACAATATCTTTATCTTTTGGCAAATCTTCAGCAACACGTGCATTAATAAAAGTTGTAGCAACAGGTATACCAAATGGTAAAATAACATCTCCACGGATACCTTTTTTAACAAATTCTTCTCGCAATAAGACACTTGGAATTACAAAAGCATCAGGATTTGTTTCCTCCCAAAAAGGAATACAAGCATAATCAGTTGCAACATTAATAAAATGAATTGGTTCTTCTTTTTTTAATTTAGTTAAAGCAAGACATGGAAACAAATGTGTTCCCATAGCTAAAGTATAACCATTTTCTTTCAAAAAATTCTTCAACTTATCTTTAACTAAAACATTTAAGCCATAAACTGGACTGGGAATATTTGTTTTACTATAAAGTTCTCCTAATTTATAGACTCCCCCAAAGATACTTCCCTTACCCTTCGTAGAATCTAAATATATTTTTTCAGCCATACTAGATGCTTTTGGACCAATAAGTTCAAAATAATCCTTAACATCACATTCAATCCCATTTAAATTAAATTCTTCTTTAATATATTTTGCACAAGCGTTATGTCCTCCGCCGGTGCTACAAGTAAACACAACTATTTTCATATCACTTACTCCAATTATTATTAAACATATTCTGCAAAAACTCTTTATTAAACGACTTATCTAATACTTCTTCAAACTTATTTGCGGGTGGTATACCTTTACTTTCTTCTCTTGACCGATCTAGGGCAACATAAGTAAAAATCATATCACAAATAAGGAAGACTGTTAGAACATAAGCCATTTTCTTACCTATGTTAAAATCCATCTTTTTAATAAACTTTATAAATGTAGGTAATGCTTTTACCCAAACGATTGCAAGTACTCCCCAACATACAGAATAAAGGAGACTTACTCTTCCATTAAGATTCCAAAATTTTGCTGAATAATTCCAAGCCGAAAAACCTAGGACAAACTCCATACCTACACTCATAATATATTCAAGGATTGTTCCTCCAAGAAACCCTAGTATAAATAATTTCCATGCCTTATCTTTGGTTCTTTTATATAATAACAAAGTTAAAACTACAGCACCTAAACCATATGCCATATTAAATGGACCTATTGCTACCGCCGAATGATTTATCAAAACTCCTTTTTTTAAGAAAGTCCATAAACCTTCGATAAACCAACCAGCAACAGAGCCAAAGATAAAAATCCAAAATAAATTATAAATGTTTTTTACATCTTTTTCTAATTTTTTTTCCATACCTATCCCTAAACCTATATTCATTTTACCAAATTAAGCTAATAAAGTCCATAAAATGCAAAAAACTTCTTAAAACTAATTGACAATTACCCCAATTTTGTATATACTAATGGAGTAATGCCCAATTAGCTCAGTCGGTAGAGCGCACGGCTGTTAACCGTTAGGTCGTAGGTTCGAGTCCTACATTGGGCGCCATAAATAAAACCAAACAAGCTTTTAAGCTTGTTTTTTTATGTAAAAAAAGAATCTATTTCTAGATTCTTAAACTTCTTGAACAACCGCAATAATCATTGGCTTACATTCAGTTTCTTGATATAAATAATTTCCTAATTTTTCTCTAATTTCCACTTTTATTTGATTAAAATCAACATATTTTGGAGTTATATTACTATTTATTATTTCTTCACAAATATGTTTTATTTCTTTAATCATATCTTGGGAATCTTTAACATAGATAAATCCTCTTGTGGTAACCTCTGGGCCAACAATTAATACTTTATCTCTTTTATCAATAGTAGCACTAATTAATACTATACCATTTTCGGATAACATTTCTCTATCTTTAATAACTAAATCTCCAACATCATCATTACTTGAGCCATCAATTAAAACATCATCAACTTTAACTCGTGCAAAATTATCAATTAACTTGCCATCTTCAAAAGTTACAACATCGCCATTTTGTTTAAGCAAAATATTGCTATCAGGTATTTTTAGGGTACTCGCAATATCAGCATTATTGACCATATAGCGATATTCTCCTTTAACTGGCATATAAAATTTTGGATTAAGTAGTTTTATCATAATCATTAAATCTTCACGGGAAGCATGATGAAGTATTTCCTTATCTTTAGGTATTGTTTCAATATCACAACCAAACATTGCTAAATCATTTTGTAATCTAACTAATATTTTTTCCGTACTATCATATCTTGGTTCTGCAAAAACAATGGTATCAGTATTTTTTAAAGTTACATATTTATCATAACCATTTAAAATTTTACTAATATTAGCATATGGGGTTGTTTTATCATCCATGATAAGTAAAATAGCATTTTCATCATTAATATTAGACAAATCTCCTAGAATTTCTTGATTAAAATCTAAATATCCTTCTTTTTTACTAAAATTAACTACATTTTGTAATCTCTTACCCATAATAACTATTTTTCTATGACTATTAGAAGCCGCTTCAAAGATTTCGGCAATAGTATATAAATGATCAGGTAAAACTGAAAATAAAATTCTTTTATCATGATGATTAATAACATTACTATAAAAATCTACCAAACGATGATTTGGTGAAGTATGTCCATCTTTTTCCGCAAAAGAGGATTCGGATAATAAACATAAAACACCTTGTTTACCAACATAAGCAATTTTACCTAAATCCATATCATATGCTCCACTCATACTTGGATCAATAATAAAATCCCCAGTATAAACAATTGCTCCATCTTTGGCATTAATAACAAACATAACAGAATCCGGAGCACTATGACTTACAGCAATTGGAAAAATTGAAACTTCCCCAAAAGGGATTTTTTTATGAGGTTTAATTAAAATAATATTATCACTATTCACACCGTCTTCTATAAGTTCAAATCTCGTATATTTTGTTGCATAAATTTTAAGTTCTGGTATATCTTGAACCAAATCTTTTACAGCTCCCATATTTTCTTTATGCCCATGAGTAACAAATAACCCTTTTATTCTCTTTCTATTTTTAACTAAATAACTAAAATCTGGAACTATATAATCAATTCCTAGTAAATTGCCACTAGCAAATTTAATACCAGCATCAAAAACAAATATATCGTTATCTACTTCTACAACATAAGAATTTTTTCCACTTTCTGAAAGGCCTCCAAGCCCAAATATTTTTATCTTACTCAAATTATCACATCCATTTCTAAAAACATTACTAAATTCAATAAATAATTCGGCAATATAAGTTCTTTCAGTAACTAAATTATAGCAAATTTTCTAATTATTTTCAAGGTTTTCTTCACTTATTAGTTCACTTATTCTAACAATATCTAAATCTTTATATAAAATACTATTAATAATTAATTGAATACTAGAAACATCCGTATTTTTACTAACATAATAAATATTACCACTAGCTATATTATTTTTAATACTAACTATTGTATTATTATTGATTATATTATCTGTTTGAACTAAATATTTATTATTTTCCCTACAAATTTCCAAATTCTTATCATTAACATAACAAATATTAGTATTATTTTGATATTTATTTATTAAAGTATCTAGATCTTTAAACTTATTTACTTCATTATTTAATTGTTCTAATTCTATAGATTTATCAAATGTATTCATATCCACTAAAACACTGGCCTCGATATTGTTTTTAGTAAAATAATCAATTATATTTTTATCATATTCTAATATAAAAGAAACACTTTGTTTTTTACTATTACCTTGAGTAATTATTTTATCTTTATTATCACTTAAAGATACACTCGGATAAATACAATCATATAATAAATAATATTCATTAAAGGCATTTAATCCTTTCATATTAAAATAACTATCTTTTACATTCACTTCTAGCCCATTTAACCCGGGGATAATATAATCTCCATAAACTTCGGCATCAATACTTGCCACAGTATAATCTTCTTTGACATCATCAATTGTTTTATATAACTCATTATTTTCCAAAACCAAATTAGCTATTTTTTCAGTATAAAAAAAACTAAAAGCCACAATTGCTAGAAGTCCAATGTTTCTAAATGTTTTCAAATTACTTCACCCATTAAAATATATGAGTTAAAAAGTCAAATATTAAAAAACTAATTGTATTTCTACAATTAGTTCTAACCAATTCTTTTTTTGACTAAATCTGAACCTCTTTTAGGATCTTGAAATAATATTTCATAAACTAATTTATCTTTTCTTAGTTCATCAATAAACATTACTTCTTCTTTAGTCATCGTCCGATATTCTGGCACTTCATCATTTTCGACAACTTTAATTAAATTATCAGTACCTAACAAATAATCAGCACTCACTCCTAAAATGTGCATAAATTCAATAATTGTCTCTAAACTGGGATTTCTAGTTTCTTTTTCATAACAACATATTGCGGATTTACCCACTCCCACTAAAGATCCCAATTCTTCTTGGGTTAATCCCTTATTTAATCGACCGTTTTTAAGTCTATCACCTTTTAGCATAACATCACCCACAAATTAAGTATACCTAACTAATAGATAAATATGCAAATTTTCTACCTTATGTAAACTTATTTTGCATCTTCTGCATTATCTTTACTACATTTTGCTAAAAAAGTGACTCTTTCAGCGATTACTTCGGTGATGTATTTAATTTCTTTTTCTGGTGTTTCATAACTTCTTGTTTGCAAACGACCTCTAATGCCTAATACATCACCAGATTGACAATATTCACTAGTATTTGCTGCTATACCATTCCATAATACACATCTAAAAAAATCTGTTTCATATTTACCATCAGCATTTTTAAATGCTCTTTGAACCGCTAGAACAATTGTAGTGTATTTTTTGCCACTTTCAGATTCAATAACAGTTGGCTTATCAACAAGACGACCAACTAAAATAACCTGATTCAAGCTTCATCCCTCCCTTCACCATCACTTTACCAAGAAAATACAATAAATGCAAATCACCAATTTTAAAAATTGAGGCCGTTTTTTACAAAAAAATGGCCAAAATTTAAAAAAATTTAGCAAAAATCGCCTAAATTTTAAAAATTAGTAAAATTTCAAAAAATTAACTATTGTATTTTAAGAAGATTTTTGCTAAACTATTAATAGAATACAAGGAGTGTTTTTGTATGGGAGAATTATTTAGTATAAGTAGTGAATTAACTAATAGATTGGAAAAATGCAAAGAAAAATATCCCAATTTAAGAGATTTTCAGTATAATCCTGATAGTGATATTTTAACTTTTAATGGCAATTCAATCAAAAATGCTGGAGATGGAATAAATCATATTGCTACAATATTTTTTCAAATGATACCACAAGATATATTTGATTATTTAAAAAATGGTTTTTATCATCAAAGTGAAGCAGAATTAGAAAAAGTTAAAAGTATGTTATCACAAGAAATGATTATTACAGAAGATGAAGAAGCATTTTTAAAGAAATTTGCTAGAGATTATTTAAGAAAAATTCAAATGTATGCTAATAACAAATTTTTATTTGATTCTAATCCTAATAATCCCGATTTAGATGATTTTTTAAAAGACTTAAAAACTCGTAAGGAGATTATGGCAAATTTGGGTAATAATATGAGTATAGCAGCAACAATAATTAACAGTGAGGTTGATAGTATAACAAAACAAAACCAAGTACAAGAAGAAAGTCCAGAAATGGAAAAAGGAATGAGTTTAACTAGAACTAATCCTAAAGCTCCTAGTACTCAAAATTTTACAGAATTTCCTGACCAAGCGGAAGTTAATAATTTATATAAAGTCCGTGATTTTAGGGGATATTGTAATATGGTATTAATTTTAGTATCGGCAATTACTTTGGGTATGTTTATTGCCATTGTTACTTTAGGGCTATAAAAAAAGTTGGTATGAAACCAACTTTTTAATTTTAATAATTTTCTTTTTTTAATTCAAAGAAACTTTGTGGATGAGCACATACTGGACAAACTGCTGGAGCTTCTTTACCCACAACAACATGGCCACAATTACGGCAAATCCAAATTGCTTCTCCTTCTTTGCTAAATACTAACTTATCTTCAACATTTTTAAGAAGTTTACGATATCTTTCTTCATGTTCTTTTTCTATTGCAGCAACACCTTCAAAAAGAAATGCAATTCTTTCAAATCCTTCTTCATGAGCTACTTTAGCAAATTCAGCATACATGTCAGTCCATTCATAGTTTTCACCTTCTGCTGCATCAAGTAAATTTTCAGCAGTTGTAGGGATATCACCACCATGAAGTTCTTTGAACCACATTTTTGCATGTTCTTTTTCATTATTAGCAGTTTCTTCAAATATAGCAGCTATTTGTTCATAACCATCTTTTCTAGCTTTTGAAGCATAGTAAGTATACTTATTTCTAGCTTGAGATTCTCCAGCAAAAGCTGCCATTAAATTAGCTTCAGTTCTGCTTCCTTTTAATTCCATAATTTTTACCTCCATTCATATCAAGTATACTAAAAACCAAGAAAAAAAGCAATAACTTTACTTTTTATTTACTTATTTTCGACAATTAATTTAATTGCAGTTTTTTGTTCTCCGTTGATTACAATATCATTAAACGCCGGAATTACTACTAGATTATCCCCAGTTGGAGCAACAAATCCCCTACATATAGCAATAGCTTTTATAGCTTGATTTAATGATCCAGCTCCAACAGTTTGTAATTCCACTGTCTTTTTTTCGCGATAAATATTTGCTATTGCCCCCGCTACTTTACTTGGGTTAGATTTTGATGAAACCTTTAGAATTTCCATTATAATATTCCTCTCTTTCTAACAAATTATACTACCATATTAAAAAATTTATTCATAAAAAAAGGAAGTTATTTTCTTCCTATTAAATAATTTGTTAATGGATCAACTAATTCAAGTATACCATGTATTAAATAAAAGTAACCGAGTACCAATACTTGAATATCATTTTCATAATATAAATTAATTGTTGTAAGTAAACCACTTAAAATAAATAATATTAAACAAACAATTTCTAAAATCCAGACCCCACTTTTTCGGTCATTGTAATAATCGGCCTTCTTAAGTTTAATTACTGACATTAAAGCAATCCAGACAAATAAACATAAAGCTAAATACCAAGGAACATTATCAACATCTAAAAATAATACTAAAACCAAAGCAATAATTGATGCTAAAGTTGTAAATAATCCTTCATAATCTTTAGTCTTTCTAATAAGTATGAATTTAATAAGATTTAAAAGTGCATAAACTCCTAAAACTATTGAAAATATTAATTTGACATCTACAAAATGAAATAAAGGAAAAATAAGTAGCAAACTTCCACAAACAATTAAAAATGCCGCAATAATTAATTCTACTTTTTGTTTTGAATTCATAAGTTACCTCCATCTAAATAATAGATTAGATTCCTTAAAAAGTCAATATTTATCCAAAAGAAAAACCGAAATAATTCGGTTAGTTTCTTATTGGTGCCCAAGGCCGGACTTGAACCGGCACGGGTTATTACACCCGCAGGATTTTCTTACTACTATAGTTTTCACTACCACATACATGTTTGTAGTCTGGACTTTCTCTTTACCATATCTTACGACTTAGGTATTGCCCGTCAAGTCTCTACACCTTATTTGCGATTTCTATAATTATCAGTTAATGCATGACAACTTGGACAAAGAAGTTGTAAATTTCCAAATGAATTATCTTTGTTATTGCCATTGATATGGTGTAATTCTAATGGAATTTTTTGATTGTTCCATTGACTCAAACCACACATTTCGCATTTATAAGGTTTTAATTTTTCCTTTAAAATACGATTTTTTAACTTATAATTAGTAATGGGTATTTCGTTATTAAAATATTTTTCGATAGGCTTGATATCAGCTGGACTATTATTTTTATTCCAGCCTTGTCCTAAAAAATGGGATGTATCAATATTATATTTATCCAAATGTTTTTGTAAAACACGATAATTTCCACCATAGGGTTTTAATCCTAATGTCAACAAGCATTCGCGTTTACTCCTGGATTTCATAACTATTTCTGTCAATACATCTTTAGAATATTTCAATCTCAAAATTCCCCCACAAATCTTGGCTCGGGATTGCCATCAGCGTTATCTGTAAGGTTTCCCCGAATTTGAGCAAATTCACATAACTCATTTCTAAGTTAGTGCTCAAGGCCTTCCAAATGTCAGAGGCCTTAAGTCCTGTGCGTCTACCTATTCCGCCACTTGGGCAAGGCACTGTCTTAACTAAATAAGACTTCTTTATTATAATATGTTTTTTTTATTATTTCAAGTACTTATTGTGATTTTTTTTACAAAATTTATTGACATGCCGTTTTCAATTTGTTATAATCTAAATGCATTCAGAAAAAATGCATGGAGGAATACCCAAGTCCGGTTGAAGGGATCGGTCTTGAAAACCGACAGGTCGAGAAATCGGCGCAGG
>CALVKF010000003.1 GCA_944332555.1 uncultured Bacilli bacterium | reverse complement strand
TATATAATGCAATAAAAAAAGACCTAAAAATAGGACTTTTATGCATTTTATATAAAAAGTTAAGTGGCAAACTCCGGGATTTTATAATAATGGTTAATCAAAAATATGAATTACTTCAAATATTTTAAATACTACTTTAATTTGAATTTATTCTTTCAAAAAAAATAATATGGATTTTCTCACCATGCATCAAAAGAACCTTATCCTTCAAGATTAGAAAGTTCTTTATTTATATTTATAAAATTAATAAACTTAATAAAAATTTAGCTAAAAGATAAGAAATATTATGAGTAAATGTTTAAAAATTAAACATTTTATGTTATAATCTTCTTAGTTGCCCGAGTGGTGGAATGGTAGACGCGGCGGACTCAAAATCCGTTGGTAGCAATACCATGTCGGTTCAAGTCCGACCTCGGGCACCATTTTTATATTATAGAGGTTTTGGAATATGGATAAAAAATATTATGAATATTTAACTAAAGATTTTCCAGAAAACAGTGTACGAAAAGCTTGTTATGATGTCTGTGAATTTATGCGATGCCAAAAATATGGCACTATGGATAGTGCAGTGACTGAAGAAGAATTTTATAAATCTTTAGATATCTTATTAGCATATTCTTACGAACAAAGTAATGATGAAACTGTAGTTGAACAATACTACTGTGATAGTGATTGTGAAAGAAACAATGGTATCTATGGCTTTTGCCCTGGAGAATTTCAAATTAATTCTAAATCTCGAGTTTTGTGTAGACATTTTATGGATTCTAGTGATAAATGAATATATATTAAACATTATTATGTAAAAAGAGGTAATCAGAAATGATTGCTTTTTTCTTTTCTAAAAATTAAAAATAAGGTATAATAATATTAAGATATGGAAGTGGTTTTTAGTGAAATGCAAGAAATGTGGTCAAGAAATAGATAAAAATGCAAAACAATGTCCTAATTGTGGAACTGAAATAAATAAAAAAGAAAAAGATGTTGAAGCTATATCATGTGTAGTTATCTTTATTTTAAGTTTATTAGGGGCTCTAATATTTCCTAAATATATAGAAGTTTTTTTAGTAATTTGCTTAATATCAATAGTAACTGGTATTATAACATGTCCTAATAATTCTTTAATTAGAATATTATTTGTGGTATTTTTATTATTTGTAGGAATTTATTTCTTTATGGGCTCATTTTTAAATAACGCTTGTGATACTTTAGTGGGTTCTTGTCCAGGTTAATTATGATAAATACAGATTTTCCATTATATAGTTTATTTATAATAATTGCATTACTTAGTAATATAATTATTATATTATTAACAAGTAAATATAGTAAAATTGAAACAATATGTTTATTATTATATGAAAATACAGGTATCTTATTAGGAGCAAAATTACTTACATATATTTTAAATTATTCTAAATATGATGAATTTGATTTTTTTAAATTAGGTTTATCATCGTATGGAGCAGTAATTGGAGCTTTATTATTTCTTTTGTTATTTTCTTTGCAATTTAAAAAATTATTTAAAGATTTATTGAGTCTATTTATTGTGCCAATACCTCTAATGTATGCGATAGGTAAAATAGGTTGTTTTTTAGTGGGATGTTGTTATGGAATAAAATATAGTGGTATATTTAGTGTTGTTTATAATTATTCATTGCATGCCCCAGTAGGTGTTTCTTTATTTCCTATCCAATTAGTAGAATCAATAGTATTTTTGTTAATATTTATTTATATGTTAAATAAGAAGCTACAAAATAAATTTAACACACAAACAATAGGTATTAGTTTTATCCTTTGTGGCCTTGCTAAATTTATATTAGATTTTTTTAGAATGTCTCATCAAAATGTTATCTTATCTATTAATCAATATATTAGTCTAATTTTTATAGTAGTAGGCTTTATTATTTTACTATCACTTAAAAAGAATAAAATTTAGTTTTTTATTCTTTTTAAATTTTCTTTGTTTTCAAAATATGTTTTAGTGCTTACTAATTCATCATTAATAAAACCTTGAATTGTAACGAAACTTGCGTTAGTTACAACTATTTCATAAATACTACCACTTTCTAATCTAATACTTTTATCATCAGGACTATCTAAATAATATTTTATTAAATCATCTGTATAATCTTGTTTAAAAGTATTACCATCAGTAATAAGTTTTGTACTTAACTTATTACCTTTATATATTCCATTATAAATATAATAAGTATTATTGGGATTATCATAAATTATTTGCGTGTTCATTTATATTACCCCCTTGAATATAAATATATGTAAATGTTATGCATTTATTATATCATAGGTTTGATGTAATTTAGTAAAATTTCCTGTAAACCCATAGATTTTACTTCAATATTTTGATACAATAGATAACTATATGAGGAGATGATATTAATGACCAGCGTCGAGTTGAATAAATATATAAATGCACTTTTAAGTAAGTCAGAAGAAGCGTATTTAATGGCTATTGAAATTATTAATAAACCTACCATAAACTATAGAACAGAAGGTTTTTGCTTTTTTATATGTAATGCTTGGGAACTTTTGTTAAAGGCATATTTAATAAATAAAAATCAAAATATTAGTGCTATTAATTATAAAGATGATTCAAATAGAACTATAGGATTGGATGAATGTGTTGAAAAAATCTTTACTAGTACTACTGATAAAACCAAAAATAATATATCTTTTATTAGAAATATAAGAAATAAAGCGACACATTTAATTTTGCCAGAATATGATTATATATTATCTCCAGCATTTCAAAGATGTCTTACAAATTATAATAGATTTTTTAAAAAACATTTTCCAGATTACAATTTGAATGAAAAAGTGACCCCTTATATAGCTTTAGTAAATCCAGGAAATGATGATAATATTTCATCTTTAATATTAAATCCAACCAATTTATTGTTGCTTGAAAATATTAAAAATGAATTGGCTTCTGATGAGTCTTTAGGACAAACATTAAGGCTTGTTGCTACAAAAAAGGAATCTGAAGCGGATATTGTATATACAGTAGTAAAAAATGGTGATAACAAAGCGACTATGATTAATGTGCCAAAAGATATTGAAAAAACACACCCATATACAACTACTGAAGTTATCAAGAAAATAAAAGAAACATTGGAATTATCTCTTGGACCAAATCACGGTTTTACTTCGAATACATTTCAAAAAATCTGTAGAAAAAAAGGAATAAAAAATAATCAAGATTATTGTTATCAATTTCCATATTCTACAAATAAAATTTATAAATACAGTGATATAACAATTGAATATGTTAGTCAAACTTACATAGAAGAATTTGCTAATAATAAAAAAAGTGCATAATTTAGTAATTTGTGATATAATATTTATATAGATGTGGTACTCGTGAAGGAATAACGATGTGTTGGCAATGCCAGTAAGCATACCTTATAGTATGTGAGCATTCATCTCGCCTGGGGTACCCATCATAATATGTAATCAGGAATGATTACTTTTTTTTCATTATTAATATAGATTTTACTTCAATATTTTGATACAATAGTTAGTAGGGTGAGGTAATATGGAAAACATCAATAAACAAAGAAAAGAATATTTATCTTGGGATGAATACTTTATGGGAGTTGCTAAATTATCAGCTTTAAGAAGTAAAGATCCATCAACTCAAGTTGGAGCTTGTATAGTTGGAGCTGATAATCGGATTTTATCAATTGGTTATAATGGTACTCCGAATGGATTTCCTGATAGTGATTTTCCTTGGGATAGAGAAGGAGATGCTCTAAATACTAAGTATTTTTATGTTTGCCATGCGGAATTAAATGCTATACTAAATTTCCGTGGTAATCGAAGAGATTTAGAAGGAGCACGCATATATGTAGCTTTATTTCCATGTAATGAATGTGCTAAAGCTATTATTCAATGTGGTATCAAAGAAGTAGTTTATTTAAGTGATAAATATAATGGTACTGAAGGTAATATTGCATCTAAAAGATTATTTGATAAATGTGGTGTAACCTACAGAATGGTTGATGCTAAAAATAAAGAAATAACTTTAAATTTAGATGAGTAGTGATTATATGGGGAAGAGTAAAAATGATAAATTATTAGAATACTTGATGCCAGATGATATAGATGAAGTAATACTGCCAATGTTAAAGGCCGAAAAGGCTAAGAAAAAAATGTATCAAAAAAGGATAGTTGAAAAAAAACTATCTTTGATGAAATGCGTGGTATTTTGTATATTTTTAGTTTGTTTAGGTATTGCGTCATTTTCCGGTTATCAAATACTGGCTTGGAAAATTGATTCCGATAAAACCTATGCGCAAATGGAGTTAATTGCAGATAATGCGGTAGTTGAAGAAGTAGAGGATACTGAAGCAACAGAGATTGTTAATCCTCCGGTAGAAGAAGATCCTGCCAATCCATATTGGGATTATATCAAAATGAATTTAATTAATGTTGATTTTTCTAATCTTTTAGAAATAAATAGTGATACTAAGGGCTGGCTTCAAGTAAGTGGCACCAATATTAATTATCCATTTGTGCAAACTAGTGATAATGATTATTATTTAAAAAGAGATTTTAATAAAGAATATAATTCAGCAGGTTGGGTATATTTAGATTATCGAAATAATATAAATGAACTTGATAAAAATACCATAATTTATGCTCATGGAAGACTTAATGGAACAATGTTTGGTTCCCTAAAAAATATCTTTAATAGTGATTGGTTTAATGATATCAATAATCATGTTGTGAAATTATCAACACCAACTGAAAATACCTTATGGCAAGTATTTAGTGTTTATCATATACCTACAACTAGTGATTACTTACAAGTTAAATTTAGTAATGATACAGATTTTTTAGATTTTATTAATATGTTAAAGAGTAGAAGTCAATATGATTTTAATGTTGAATTTAGTGCAGAAGATAAAATTCTTACTTTATCAACTTGTTATAATGATGAAGAAAGAGTAGTACTTCATGCTAAATTAATAAAAAGAGAGGTAAGGGAATAATGATTGAAGATTTAAAAACAAAAAAAGGCTTTATTGCAGCCATGGATCAAAGTGGTGGATCTAGTAAAAAGACTTTGGCCAATTATGGAGTAGATGAGAGGCTAATAACTAGTGATGAAGTAATGTTTGACTATATTCATGAAATGCGTTCAAGAATTATTGGTAATGATGCCTTTAATTCTGATTCTATCATCGGGGCAATTTTATTTTATGATACTATGAAAAGAAATATTGATGGTATAAATACCGTAGAGTATTTAAAAAATAAAGGAATATATGCTTTTTTAAAAATAGATGTTGGTTTAGAAGATGAATGTGATGGGGTAAGAATACTTAAAGATATTCCTGCCTTAGATGAAGTTTTAGATGAAGCAGTTAGTTATGGCGTAATTGGAACAAAAATGCGTTCTGTAATTAATGAATATAATGAATATGGAATTAAAAAGGTTGTTGAACAACAATTTAAGTTAGCAAGACAAATCATCGCGAAAGGTCTAATTCCCATTATAGAACCAGAAGTAAGTATTGATGCTAAAAATAAAAAGTTAATAGAATCATTTTTAAGACAAGAATTATTAAAAAATTTATATAAATTAAAAAAAGAAGATTATGTAATAATAAAATTAACTTTACCAGATGTTCCAAATTATTATAATCCCCTTTTAACTCCAAAAAATGTCTTAAGATTAGTGGCTTTATCTGGTGGCTATTCAAGAGAAGTTGCTTGCGAAAAATTAAGAGAAAACAAAAAAATGATAGCAAGTTTTTCTAGAGCATTACTTGAAAGCTTAAGTATTAATCAAAGTGATGAAGAATTTAGTGATGCCTTAAGTAAATCTATTAAAGAAATATATAAAGCATCAGTTACTAAAAAGAGGTAGCAAATTCGCTACCTTTTATTATGAATTTATTTTTTTCTTTTTTCCTTTAAAGTGGCTTTTTTTATTTCATCAGCAATTTCTTTATCACTTAATTCGAGTGCTATAGCAATTTTACCAAAAGTATCTATTAGAGGAGTATTTAAATCATTTTCAATTCTAAATATAGTAAATGGAACTTATTTATCAAGTTTTGATAGTACTTGGGCTAGTTTAATTGTTGATACGAATTGGCATGTTGGGGGTGTAGGAGATAGTGAATATTACACGGCTAAAGAGTATTACGAGTTCGAATTTGGGGATCGACCTAGTAGTAGTACGATTTATAATGCCAAGATAGGATTAATGTATGTATCTGATTATGGATATGCAGCAACTCCAGATAATTGGAATACAGTTTTGGGAGATTATCATTTAGCCGCAGATAGTAATTGGTTATATTATAATGATTATTATGATTTAACAATTTCCCCGAGCACAAATGTTAATTCTATTATGATAATATCATCTTATTCTGGTTCAATAACTAGTGCTAGACCTTCAACTCAATATCCATATAGACCGGTTTTTTACCTTAACTCCAATGTTTTATATTCTAGTGGTACAGGAACTTCAAGTAATCCTATAAGAATTGTGGTATAAAAAAGAATAATTCGCTTTGAATTATTCTTTTTCTTCTAATGCGGGATAAGGTTTGTTGACATCTGTTTGATAAAGAATATAATCAATTGATGTATTATAAAATTTGGCTAAATTAATTAAGTAATCTGCAGGCATTTTTTCTTTATTTAATTCATATTGATTATATTTTTCTTCGTCAATTTCTAGATGTTTTGCAACATCTTTGGCTAATAAGTTTTTGCTTTCCCGTAATTCCTTTAATCTATTCATTTTCCGTCCTTTCTTTTATTATCATAGACAAAATTTGTCTATATATAATATAATAACATTTTTTTGCTTTTTTTATAGTATTAATGTCAAAAAAATTAGTTTAATCTTTATTTATTGGGAAATATTAATTATAATAAAGATAAGGAGGATTGATAAAATGAAATTAGAAGGTAAAGTTGCTCTTGTAACTGGTGGGTTTAAAGGCGCCGGCAGAGGCATAGTAGATGTATTTTTAAAATATGGTGCGAAGGTTATAGTACTTGATTATGATGAAGAAGTGACTACTATGAATAGTGATAATGTAATTGCGAGTCATGTTGATATTAGAAATGTTGATGATGTAAGATTAGCTATTGATGAAGCAATGGAAAAAATGGAATCTCTTGACATTTTGGTTAATAATGCTGGGGTTTGTAAGCTTGTGCCTTTTGCTGATATGACTGATGAAGAGAGAGATTATCACTTTGATATTAATATTAAAGGTACTTGGAATGTAACTAAATGTGCTCTTCCATATTTAAAAGAAGGATCTGCTATTGTTAATATGTCTAGTGTAACTGGACCAAATGTGGCTGATCCTGGAGAAGTTGCTTATGCTACAAGTAAAGCTGCAGTATTGGGATTTACTAAATCTTTAGCGGCAGAACTTGCTAGCAAAAAAATAAGAGTTAATGCGGTAATGCCTGGTTATATTCATACACCAATGGTTGATAATATGGCTAAAGATAGTAATCCTGATAACCCAGAATCTGTTATTGAAGGTATAGCTAGTGCAGTTCCTTTAAAAAGACTTGCAACACCAGAAGAAATTGGCGAATTAGTAGCATTTTTGGGATGTAGTGAATCTAGTTATATCACCGGTCAAGGCATTATAATTGATGGTGGTTCAACCTTACCAGAAACAACCACTATGGGAGTGTAAAACAATCAAAAAAATGATTGTTTTTTCTTTTAATGATATTAAATATAATAAAAGTGTTGTATAATTAAATGGGGATAATATGGATAAAGTTATAAAAAGTGTACTTGATGAATTAAATAAAGAGTATGAGGCATATCTCGTCGGAGGATATGTTAGAGATTATTTACTCGGAATTAAAACTTATGATGTAGATATATGTACTACCGCTTTACCTAAAGATATTTATAGTATTTTTAATATTTGTGCCAATAATTATGGTGGTTCTAAATTAATTGTTGATAATTATAATATTGATATAACTACTTTTAGAAAAGATTCCCATTATAATAAAAGAAGACCTATGGAAGTAGAATATATTACTGATTTAATGACCGATTTAAAAAGAAGAGATTTTACTATTAATACTATTTGTATGGATAAAGATGGCAAAATTATTGATTTATTAAATGGCGTTAATGACTTAAATAACCGAACTATCAAAATGATTGGAGATAACATCGAGAGATTAGTTGAAGATCCACTAAGAATACTTAGGGCAATTCGTTTTGCAACTGTTCTAGATTTTAATTTAGATGAAGAGTTAATAAAAGCTATAAAGAAAAAATATAAGCTAGTTAACACTTTATCTAAAGACAGAGTTAAAAGAGAATTTAGTAAAATATTAATGAGTCCAAATTATAGGAAAGGCCTAAAATTATGTGATGAATTTAAAATAAGTGAGGAATTAGGAATAGAATACGAAGATGTAGTTTATACAAAAGATATTGTAGGTATGTGGGTTCAAGTAAAAATTTCCGATATCCCATTTACAAATGTTGAAAAAAGCAATATAATAAATATTACCGAGATAATAAATTATGGCACTGTAAATAATGATACACTTTATAAATACGGTTTGTATGTTAATATAATTGCTGGAATGATTATGAATATTAGCAGTAAAAGAATAAGTAGTATGTATAAAAAATTACCCATTAAAGATCGAAGCGATATTGCTATTAAAGGTAATGAAATTAGTGATTTACTAGATATTCATGGTAAAGATATAAATATTGTGTATGAAGATTTAAAAGAAATGATATTGCATAAAAGATTAAAAAATAAAAAAGGGGATATAATTAAATATTTATTAAAAAGGAAGTGAGAATTATGTTTAAAGATAATAAAAAGTTTGTTTTAGAAAGCATTTTCATTAAAGAGGCATTAAAACAGGATTTATCTTTAAACGAATTTTTACTTTTAATGTATTTTGATAACTCTTTTGATTCTATTTTTAATATCAAAGTTATTGGTAAATCTTTATCTATGAGTGAAGATAAAATATTAGAGGCTTATTCTAAATTAATGAGTAAGAAATTAATTAAGGTTAAAGCCGAAAAAGATGATGAAGGTAAAGTTGTGGAAAGAGTTAGTTTAGATAATTTTTATAATGAAATAAAAAGTGATAATAAAAAAGCCGAAATTGAAAATAGTAGAAAGGATATATTTAGTGTATTTGAAAGTGAATTTGGTAAAACTTTATCAGCAATGGATTATGAAATAATTAATGCTTGGATTGATAAAGGATTTAGTGAAGAAGTTATTATTGCGGCCTTAAAGGAAGCCGTTTATAATGGGGTATGTAGTTTAAGATATATTGATAAAGTTTTATATGAATGGAATAGAAAAGGTTATAAAACAATAGATGAAGTTAATAATAGGTTTAATGATGATGCTAGAGAAGATAAATTATTTGAAACAAGTATACTAAATTTTGATTGGTTAAATGAAAAGTAGTGAAGTATTAGAAAAATTAGATTATTTGTATCCTGATGCGAGATGTGAACTTTTATATAACAAAGATTATGAACTTTTAATTGCGACAATCTTATCAGCTCAATCAACTGATAAAAGGGTAAATGAAGTAACTAAAGTGTTATTTTCTAAATATAATATTTTTAGTTTAAAAGATGCAGATTTAAAAGATATTGAAAAAATTATTTATCCTGTTGGAACATACAAAAGAAAAGCTGAATATATAAGAGTAGTTGCCACCAGATTAGTTAGTGATTACAATGGTATAGTACCAAATAATAGACAGTATTTAGAAAGTCTTCCTGGAGTAGGAAGAAAGACTTGTAATGTCGTTTTATCAAATATTTATAATGTTCCTGCTATTGCTGTAGATACTCATGTAGCAAGAGTGTCTCAACGCCTTGGTTTAACAAAAAGTGATGATGTATCTATTATTGAACAAGATTTAATGAAGTTTTTTCCCAAGGATAAATGGAGTAGAGTTCATCATCAATTAGTATTATTTGGTAGATACACCTGTAAAAGTAAAAATCCTGATTGTAGTAACTGTCCATTTTATAAATGCAAATACATTAAGGAGCAAAAATGAAATATTTTACATATCATGGTATTAAATATATTATAACTTATGATAATAAAAAATTAATAATATCTAAATTTGAAAATAATAAAGTAATATCTTTAAATGAAGCGGAAAAAATTAAAATACATAATTTATTACATAGATATAAATATATTTATAATAGTGCTTATTTAAATGAAATTATAGCTAGTAATCCGGAATTAAATAAATATAATAATGTCGATATTTTATTAAATTGGATTGAGAGCATTATTCCAGGGATATATAGAGAAAACTTTTATAAAAAATTAAAAACATTGAAAATAGATTTAAATTTAGATGCTATTAATATGCCTGAAATACCTAATGAAAGATATAAGGAAATCGGTGCAACTGGTAATTATAATGCTAAAGATAATACGATAATATTTAATAGAGAAGCAGTAAAAGTAGTATATCAAATAGCTCATATTACCAAAAATCCCGAAGATTATTTTACTAGAGATTTAATTCATACTTTGGTTCATGAATTATTACATATGGCATCAGCTAACTATGATCATGATAAAAATATTAGTTTAACGGGTTTTGATAAATATCCATCAGAGAATATAGCTGAAAAAAACAGAGGTTTAACTGAAGGTTTTACCGAGCTACTTGCATCAATTGCTATACCTAGTAATCATGAAATTGCTAGTGGTTACTTTATTGAAGAATGTTTAATTTTACAACTAATAGCTCTACTTGGGGGAGATGAGTTATTAAAGATTTGTTATTTTGGTAACAAAGGTACTAGACCTTTAGAAGCAAAATTAGAACAAATTGATGGAGATCAAGCAAAATCTTTTGCTTTATTTAGAGATATTGAAATATATTATTGTATTGAAAATGATAATGAACCACAGAATTTATTTGCTCATATTCAATCATCATTACTAGATTATTTAGATGAAGTATTAGAACATTTTCCTAATCCCGAAGATTTATTAAATGCTTATGAACCAGCTATTATTACTCCAGAGAAGATAAAGCTAATGGATAAAAATCCTGATAATTATATTGATCTAGAAGAATCAGTTGCTAAATTTTATCATATTAAAGATAAATATATGAAAAAATATCGAACATAAAAAATCAAGGAAATTTCTCCTTGATTTTTCTATTCTAATCCTGTATCGGTATTTTCATTATCATCACTTGGAGTAGTTGGTCTATTTGGATTATCTGGTGTTGTATCATCACCTGGATTTGGGTTTATAATGTCATCAATATTAGAATCCATTCCTAGATTTACTTCTATTTCCAAGTTATCTGACATATTAGCAGTAAATATTGTATATGATGCTCTTATTACATAGGTAACTTCACCAGTTTCAGTAGGTTGTAATGTATAGTTTGTATTAGATGTTTGTCCTACTAAAGTAAGTGTACCATTATTTTCTTGTTTATAAATGCGATATTCTATTGTACCGATATTTGAATTGTTATAACTTAATCTTTGTTCATAATATTTACTTGCCTGATTATCATAATAGGTATTAAAATAATCTTGTAAATATGATGTATTTATGGCATCAGGTGTAGCAATTGCATCCCAACTTAAATTTAGAGTTGTACCATCATATGTATAATCACCATTTGTTGGAGTATCTAATTTTTGATATCTAGTAGATGTTTCTGTTGGTTCTGTACCTTCTTTAAATAATTCAATTGTTTTCATGTTTTCTGGAGTATATTCACTGGCAAGTTGTAATGGGAAGGTTTCTCTTTCGATTTCGACTTCAATAACACCACTAGGTTGGTCAAATGTTTGGTTTCTTGAATAGACTCTTGATCCAACAGCTTTCATAACTCCTGAACGAACTCTATTACCAACAGATACGGTTAGATAATTATCTTTTGATGTACTATCATAACCAACCCATAAGGCTATAGCATATTCTGGAGAGTAGGTAACATTCCAAGCATCTCTGGTTGCTGATGTTGGGACACCGTTATTTTCCGCCCAGGTTCTATCAACATTTGATGTACCAGATTTAGCAGCTATATCAGTACCACTAACTTCTACACCCCCAACACCTGATTCAGCAGCAGATACGAGCATATCAGTTACCATGTAAGCAGTTTCTTCACTCATTACTCTTGTTTGTTCATATTTATATTCATAAACTTCACCAGTTACTAGATTTTCAGCTCTTGTAAATGAATATGGTTCAATATAATATCCTCCGCGGCCAAAAGCAGCATAAGCGACACTCATTTCAATTGGAGAAATTCCTTCAAAACCACCGATAGATGCTGATTCATAAAGGTCAGTTCCATAATTAATTCCTAAACTATGAGCAAAATCAGAAATATAATCAGGATCTTCATTGTATACTGCTTGGAAAGCTTTGAGAGCTGGAATATTTCGAGAATTAATAAGCGCTGAACGCATTGTAATTAGTCCCATATACTGTCTATCCGAGTTATTAATTGTTGTACCATTGCTATATGTATAAGGCTCATCTAGAAAGTAAGTTCCTGGAGAACCATTTAAATATTCAATATAAGGACCGTAGTCAAATATTGGTTTGGCGGTTGAACCTGGTTGTCTTCTTATGGTTGCACGGTTTGTACCTAAAGCTGTATAGTTTCTACCACCAGATAGGGCAACTATTGAACCGTCTTCAATACTAGTTATGGCTATACCTTCTTGAATAACATCATTTGGAAATTCGTATAATTCGCCGCTTTCTAATTGATTTAGTACTTCTTGAACATCAGGATTAATGGTTGTAATTATTTCCATTGATACATAAAATGGATCATATCCTGTTTTATCAGTGACATCATCAACTACATAATCAATTACAGCTTGATTAGCGGAACTACTAGAATCTCTAGTTGTAAGTAATGATTCAATTGGAATAGCTAAAGCCGCTTCTTTTTCAGCTTCTGTAATATATCCGTGGTCGACCATAAGTGTTAAAACAGTTTCTTGTCTATTTCGAGCATTTTCAGGATAAGTGTAAGGGTTACGAGTTCTGGGATTTTGGAACATTCCCGCAATAATTGATGCTTCCGCTAAAGATATATCTGAAACTGACTTACCAAAGAAATATTGACAAGCTTGTTCAACACCATAAATTCCTGATGTATTGACACTTCCGGCATTACCTAGCCATTGGGAATTGACATAAAACTCAATGATTTCTTCTTTAGTATAATTGCTTTCAACTTTAAAAATAGCCATATAAATATCTGTAAATTTACGAATTATACCTGCAAGACCTTCATCTTCGGAATTAGTATAAACTTGCTTTACAAGTTGCATAGTTAATGTAGATGCTCCACCAGCTGAACTATTTCCTAGTAATTGGCCAAATGCTGCTTTAATAAAACGTAAGACATCCATACCTTTATGTTGAAAAAATCTAGAATCTTCTGTAGCAATAATGGCATCTACTAATACTTGAGGTAAATCATCATATGATACTAAAACTCGATCTTCTGCTCCAATTCTAGCGAGTTCGGTAACGCCATCGCTATAATAAAGAACAGTTGATTCTTTAGAATATAATTCATCTCGATCAAAATTAGGAGATGTAATAATTATATATAAGGCAAATACTAAAATTATAGAAACTATAGCAATACCTAATATTAATATACTAGAAATTACTATGGTTTTAACTGGTTTTTTTGTTTTATTGTCGTTATTTTCTTTCTTTTTTGAATTACTTTTCTTAATTTTTAATTTTCCAACTTTTATTTTTTTCATTATCTATCCTCCATAAATTTATCAATTATTTTTAAGTAATCTAATCCTTTTAAACTTAATTTCATTTCATAGGCATTTTCTTCTAAATATTTATAAGGAATGCTTTTTCTTTCATTATTTTTTAAAAAATCTAAAAAAGTAGTACCCATAAGTAAAAAATATTTATTATTCATCATAATTATTAAAAAAACTATACCTCCATGTTTATTTATATTATATATATGTTTAATTTGGTGTTCATGGACATTACTTATTGGAAAAGCAGTCTTATTTTCTGTAACTTTTGCATCAAATTCAATGTAATAGCCTTTATAAAGTCCATTAAAATCTAGAGTTGATGGACTTTTATAAAATCCATCTTGAATTCTTTTTCCTTTATTACTATACGCAACTTTTGTAACTCCAATAGGAGTTGGCTTTTTATAAATATATGCTATATCATTATCCCGATAGTGTTCATTAGTACTTTCAATTATACCTTCTAAATCCATACCACGATTACTATAAGTTGTAGTTTTTTGATAATCTTTTTTAATGTTGTTTGGATATAACAAAATAAATCACCTATATAATTATACCACATATTGGAATTTTTAAAAACTACTTATAATTAATTAACTTTAATTTGACAATAAAACTTTTGTCGATATTTGTCGATGTTAATGCAAAATAATAATATTTATAGTACAATACTTTTGGGTGAATATAATGAATATAAATTATTTTTTAAATGCGATGTTAGAAAAAATTGATTGGGCAATACTTAATACTTATTTAGTGGATAAGAAAAAAAGAAAGAAAAAGTAAATTTTTGGCATATTGACAAACATATCTAAAATAGTATATAATTTTCTTGTTAGAAGGTGATATTTTGTATAATGATAGGTTCTATTTAACACCACAAGAAATATTGGAAAAAGAATTTAAGGTGGATGCCAGGGGATATCGACCTCAAGAGGTTGATAAGTTTTTGGATATGGTTATTAGAGACTATACAGAATATGCAAATATTATTAAAAAATTAGAAAAAGACATTAAGAATCTAATGGAGGATAATTCGAAATTAAAACAAGAAATTAGAAGATTACAAAGTGAAGTTGATTCTACTAATAATGCCCCATCAAGGAGCATTAGTAATGTCGACCTTCTAAAAAGAATTAGTAATTTAGAAAAAATTGTTTATGGTAATAATGAATAATTCTTGGGCAAATGCTGCATATATTGTAATGTAGAGGAAAGTCCATGCTCACACAAGCTGTGATGTTTGTAGTGTTCGTGCCTAGGGAAAAAATAACCTAGGGTAGCTTAGGCTAACGGCGTTGAGGAAACCTGTCAAATGGTTTTAGTAAACATAAAGTGCCATAGAGACGAGTTAGTTTGGAAACAAGCTAAGTGGAACGCGGTAAACCCCACGAGTGAGAAACCCAAATTATGGTAGGGGAGTTCTATTTCAGGAATCAAACTGAAATAGGGCCTGCTTGCAGGAGATAAATATTTGCCACTTTCGTAAGAAAGTACAGAACATGGCTTATAAAGAATTATTTTTTTATTTTCGTAAAAAAGGAGTGAGATTTTGAACGAGATTGGTGAGATGCTCAAGGAGGCTCGAGAATCATCAGGTGTTAGTTTGAATGAAGCAAGTAAAGATTTAGACATTAAAGTTGAAATGTTAGAAAATATTGAAGATGGTCGTACTGGAGCATTTAAAGATATTTTTGAGTTAAAAGAGTATATTACAAGTTATGCCAAATATTTAGGGTTGGATGAGAAAAGTTTAATAGATGAATTCAATGAATATATGTTTGAATATACATCTAAAATACCAGTCAAAGACATTGAAAAAACTATCGAATTAAAATTAAAAGAAGAAAAGAAAGAAAATCATGAGGTAGTAGCGTCCCCTTATACTAGGGAAAGTAAGAAATATAATAGTTGGGTATATATTGTAATTTACGTTTTTATATTTTTAATGATATGCATTGCTGTATTTTGGTCAGTTAAACAAGTAACAATAAATAAAAATGTAACAGATACAATAAGTTATGGAGGAAAGTAGTATGAATTTACCAAATAAAATAACAATAGCAAGAATTATAATGGCAGTATTAATTTTAGTGATTATGTTAGTGCCATGGTATTCACTAGGTGTTGAATGGCCAGTTTATCAAGTAGGAAATGTTTCACAAGTTGATTTAAAATATATAGTGGTGGGAATTTTATTCTTAATTGCCTCAGTATCAGACTTTTTAGATGGCCATATAGCTCGTAAGAATAATTTAGTTACTGATTTTGGTAAAGTAGCAGATGCTATTGCGGATAAAGTATTAGTAAATGGACTTTTAATAGTGCTTGCATATAACCGTGTTATTTCCGTGGTTATACCAGTAGTTATTATTACTAGAGACATAGTAGTAGATTCTTGTAAAATGATTAGTGGTAATAAAGGTAAAGTCGTTGCGGCTTCTATCCTTGGAAAACTTAAAACAATTTGTATGATGGTTGGTTTAACTCTAACTTTATTTTATAACCTTCCATTTGAACTTATTGGACTGCCTATTGCTGATTTATTTTTAATCGCTGCAACAATCCTTTCTGTTGTATCTGGCTGTCAATATTATTATAATTCAAGAGAATTTTTATTTCCAAAAGAATCTAAAAGGGCAAAATAAGTTGCTTTTTTTGTACTATGTCCTAGACACATATTTAAAATACTCATAAGATACACTAGAAAGGAATGTTGATTATGAATTATTTTAATGAAAAAAGTTATGAAGATGTAAATGCTAAGGCTTATGATAAAAAAGCAATGGGAGAAAATACTACTTGTTCTAGTGGTATGAATATGAACATGAATATGGGGATGGATATGGGAATGAATTATGGTTGTGGCTGCATGCCAATTTATGAATGTCCTAGGGAAAGAGTATGTCATAGATATATTTGCTACAATGTGCCACACATTATTCCATGTAACACCAGAATTATAAATCATCATGTTTATAGACATACTTATGAACCAGCCTATACTTGCTGCGAAGAAAATGTTTGTGAAAATGTCTTTGACAGATGTTGTTAAAAAGGTATGAATTTACCTTTTTATTTTATGGTATTTGCATTTTTTGAAAAAATATGTTATCATATATCCCTGTGAAGGGGGAAAATATGCAAAAAATAAGTGATTTAAATGTAGTAGAAAATATCTTATGTGAAATGATTGATCATGGTATAGAAACTGAAGATGGTAATATTAGAAAAGCAGATATCATTGATTATTATGAAATATGTGATATTAATATTCGCAATTTAATTATTCATTTAAGAGATAATGGAGTTAGTTTGACGCAACATGAAAGAAGTTCAATAAGAGCTTTTGCTATTAAATTTGGTGGAGTAACTTTGTCTAGAGAAGATTTCTTTAAAAGATTACAAAGTGAAAAGCTAAATATTGGTGGTATTGAAATTACAGATGAAATCAAAATGGAAGTTATTAATTATTTTGAAGAAAACAATATACCTTTTGTTTATATGAATTATCAATATTACATAAGAAGATTAGTTGCTAATATGTTAAATCAAGAAAGTAGAGGTCGTTAAAAAACGACCTTTTTTTATTGAAAAAATAATTGGTGACAATTGACACCAATATAGTTTTTTGCTATAATTAATTTACGAAAGGACGTAAAGGAGGATATATGTTATCAACACTAGATAAAAATGCAGTAGAAAGTTTTTTGAAATTATGTAAAAAAGTGATATTTTTAGAGATTTTAATACAGAGATGTATGTGTTTTTAAAAATGATTAATGGTAAGAAAGTATATATAAAATTAACATATAGAAATAAAGTGGTATGTTTGTCATTTCACGAAAGTAATTATAGTTAGGAAATGATTTGATAATATGGAAAAAATGTATTGTTTTGAATGTGATAAAGATGTAATGGGTGAAGTAAACCTTAAAAAAACAAAATATACTATTCATGGTAGAGAAGTAGTGGTTGATGATTTAATTTTCACTTGTCCAATATGTGGGACTGAATATGATTTTGATGAACTTGATGAAGGGCTTTATAGAATTTATAATGCTTATTTAAATTTATTTGGTTTGAGTTTTGAAAAACTAAAAGAAATAAGAGAGGCCCTAAACTTATCTCAAGAGTTATTTGCGGAAGCTCTTGGATGGAGCAAAAAAACAATAACAAGATATGAAAATGCCGAATCACTGCCGCAGAAAGAATATCTTGATACTTATATAAGTTTATTGAATAATAAAAATAATATCTATAATATAATAAAAAATAATAAGAATTTATCTAAAGAAAAATATTATAAAATATTAAATAGAATAAATGTTGATATTAATTATAAGAGTATAAACGTTATTTTATATATACTTAATAAAGTTATATTAAATAGAACAGAGTTGATGAAATATTTATTTGCATCTGATTTTCTAAATTATAAATTATTTAATAAAGCAATAAGTAATTTTAAATATGCTCATGCACCATTTGGTCCAATTGTTAATAATCAAGATGCCTTACTTAATTTACTAATTAAACAAGATTATATTAAGCTTGCTTCATCAGTTGATGATTCAGCTATGTTATTTGCACCTCTTCAAGATACTGATTTATCTTGTTTTAATGAAAATGAAATAAAAGTATTAGATAAAATAATTGATGAATTTAAGGGAATGAGTGCTAAAGATTTGTCGGATTGGTCTCATAAGTTTAAGGGATGGACTGAAACTAAAGATGGAGAAATAATTGATTTTAAATATGCTAAGGATTTGAAAATTTAATAACTGAAAAGGATGTGATAAAATGGAAAAAATGTATTGTTATAAATGTGATAAAGATGTAATTGGTGAATTAAGAGAAGAAAAAACTAATCATAATATTCATGGTCAAAATGTGGTGATTGATGAAAGAATTTTTACTTGTTCAATATGTGGAGCTGAATATGATTTTGATGATTATGATACATTTGTACATAAAATAAATATTGCTTATTTAACAAAATATGAAAATTTAGAATAAATATTATTAAAGTATATTGCAATTACTATGTGGTTTTTCAGAGAAAATATATTTTTATCAGTATTTAACAATTTATAAAAGTGTAGATTACGCAAATACTAGATTTTTTAAAATAGATTTATTAATATCTTACACTAAATTATTTTTTTGTTTGATTAACTAACTCTGTTTATTTCTTTAATTATTTTATTATTAACTTTTTCTAACAAATTTTCTCCTTTTTGAATTGGTCAGACGCGTCTGATTAATTGGAGTTTAAAAAAATATAACCCCATTAAAACTTGGAGTTATATTTTTAAATTATCCAGTTGATTCGTGTTTTTTACTATTTTCTTAATCCCACTATTTCGCGGAGACCAACTCTAATTTTTTTCACTGAAACTTTTAGAGCAAATTTAATATTACTTTTCAAACAGTTCTTAATAAATTATTTTGTATTATTTGTTGGCACAGATTTTTTAAGAACTTTTATAAACTTTTGCTCAAGTAATGGTTTTGCAAATGTTTCTTCAAAGCATAATATACTATTTTTATACCTAGAATATGCTACATCATAATTTCCGTTTTCGATTTCTGAGATACAAAAGTCAATTATATTATCATAGATATAATCGTAAATTAATTTGCTTTTTTCTTCGCTATTAATGGCTTCAACAATTATAGGAGCAACTTCATAATAATGTAATATGTCTTCTTCAGTTACAAAATTATCTCTAAACCATCTTAATACTTTTAATTCATAGCAATCGTCATTGAAATTATCTTGGTAAAATTTCATGCAAGCCGTAGTTAAATAACAGCTTATATCTGTTTTAATTGTTTTTCCATCTGGACCATGTTCCACTATAGATCCATTTTTTCCTTTGCTTAAATTAATATTCACGTGAGTTCCAGAATGATGTTTTTCTGATGGATTTTTATCATATATTGAATATGATGAACTTGAACCCTTACCGGTCATTTTTGAATAGTGACCATCTTCATGTTTGTATCCATATTTGTCTTTTCCGGCCATGTTATATTTTTCCCTCCTTAATATTTTGTTCTAGCAGAAATTCAAAAGCATAAAATTCGTTGCTAATGTGATCTGTTAATTCAGAAAATGTATTATCTAAATTAAGCTGATAAATCATTTCAGATATTGTTTTTACTTCTTTTAAGTCAATTTTTCTGTTTAAACTTTCAGTTATTTCGATTATTTTTTTTTCTAATACATAAATATCAGTATTTTTTAAATTATATTGATTTGTTTTTTTTATTTCGTAAATGTCTTTAATTACATTATTTAAATGTTCTAGCACATTATTAACTCCTTTCTTAAATATATTATATTATTGTTTTGATTTTTTTTCAAGTTTTACTTGTATGAACTTTATGGTATGATTATTTGTAAATGTAGGTTAGTCAATTGTATTTATATGATAAAAGAATTTGTAGAAGGTATAAAAAAGAATCATTATGAGGAGTATTTATGTGGTGAATATAAAGTGGGAAGATATGTTTGGGTATTAGAGGGAGTAAATCATTAGAAGAACCGATAAAAGCAAAAGGACTAATATTGCAATTAATACTTGAATTTTTGTTTGGTTTTTTGTAATATATTAGGCAAGGGAGAAACAAATGGAAATAAATGATAAATTAACTAAACAAATATTAGAAACTAAATATTTAAATGTTGAAAATACTAATAGATATCGACCAATAATGCGAATATTTTTTGAACATTATGAAAAACTTGATTATTGGCTTTATAAAGAACAAGTATATAATGAACTTAAAGATAATATAGATTTTGCGAATTATTCACTTGAGTTATGTGAACAAGATTTAAATCAATTGGTTTTATGGCAAAGTTTAACTTATTTTCAAGATACAGATAATGTACTTACAATTGATGAATTTAAGAATAAAAAATTTCGTTATCAGATGACTGATTATGCGATTGAAATCGAAAGATTTGTAATGCGTCTTGAAAGTTTGCAAGTTAAAAGATCATCTTTAGAACCTAAATTGTTTGAAAAAATTCGTATGTTAATAATTAATTTAGAAAAAGAAGAAGATATTAGTAATATACATGATTATTTTGAAGAATTAAACTATAATTTTACAACATTAAATGAACACTATAAAGATTTTCTAAAAACATTTAATGAAGCTAAAACTGAAGATTTAATGAAAACAGCGGAATTTTTAGCTTATAAAAATTCAATTGTTAAATACTTAAATGATTTTGTTGTAGGTTTTCAAAATTATAATTTAAAAATTGTTGATTTATTAGATAATTTGCCAAATAATTTTGAACAAAAATTAATGGATAGTTTAATAGCTTATCAAAAGAACATTCCTAACTTAGAACCTAATTTTGATTTTGATTATTTAAGAGAAATTAATTTAGGAAAATGGCATAGTATCATACATTGGTTTAAAAATGATTCTGGGATATCTGAAAGTATGAGACTTAAAAATGCTATAAATGATATTATTAGTAAAATACTTAAAAATGTTAGTGCTATAATGGAATTAAAACAAAATAGTATTAATCGCAAAGAAGAATATAGACATTTATTAGCAATGTTTTGTAATTCTAAATCTTTGAGAGAATCAGAAAATATAGCTGCAGTTGCTTTTGGTATTTCTAGTATCAAGCATTTTTCTAAGATTCAAAAACAAACTGATGATATTGGAATAGATGCTCTTTTGTTAGATCCATTATGGATAGAAGTTAAAAGTCATAGTAGAAAAATAAAAGAAAATATTACTAAAAGAGCAATTGTTGATAAAACACTGGCAAAACAAGAACAATTGGAAGCGATTTTAGCTATAAGAAAAAGAGAGCAAGAAATATTAAATCAATATATTAAAAATGGTTTTATAGAATTGAAAAATTTAGAAAAAATTTCACAATTTGAAAGAAGATTTATATTATCATTAATTAGTAATGGAATAAATAAAAATAAATATGTAAATGATAGTGAACATGGTGTTAAATATATAGTAGTTAAAAATAGTGATGAATATATTGATTTAATTAGTGATGATGGTGTGTTTCATATGCCTGATTTAAAGATAGTGTTTGGTGATAGAAGTGAATGAAGAATATTTAGAAGAATTTAGTAGTCTTTTAAATAAATTATGGGTTACTAAAGATGATAGTGATTTTTATAAAATCAAAAGTAAAATAACTGATATAAGAGAAATCGCTAATAAAATGGGGTGTGATGTAATTGCTAATAATAAGTTAATAAAAATGGAAAAGGTTCCAATATGGTTAGATGATGTGTATAAAATAGATGAATTTGATGATGAATTAGATTATGTTTTATATATTATTCTAATAATGTTTTTAGAAGATAAAGGATTAGATGAACAATTCGTATTATCTAATTTAACCGAGTATATAGATAATATTCTAGCGGGTATTAATGGTGATATAAAACCAGATTGGACTAAGTATAAAGATCGTAAGAGTTTAGTTGATGTTTTAAAATATGCAACATCTATTGGTATAATTCGTCTTCGAGATAAAAGTTTAGATTTTTCAGATGATATAAGGGCTGAGGCATTATATGAAAATACTACCTTATCTCATTATGTAGTTCGTAATTTTAAATTTGATGTATTTAAGTGTAGTGAGGCACAAGATTTTATTGATAAGGAATTAATGACTTTTGATAATTTAGAATATAAAAGGATAATTGCCTATCGAGCTTTATTTTTATATCCACTGGTGCCTTTATTAGATCTTAGAAATGATGCTTTTTTGTATTTACGCAATATGCGTAATAATATATCAAAGGATGTAGAAAAGTATTTAAAAGGAGAACTAATATTTGTTAAAGATATGGCGGTAGTAAGTACTGATGAGTGTGATGATATATTTCCTAATTTAAATAAATCAATAACTGATATTATACTTTTAGTTTGCCATTATGTGAGAAATTATATAGAAGAAAATAATACTAATGTGATTAGTAAAACAAATTTTAATAATATATTACAAAATGTATATGAAGAAAATTATAAATATTTTTCTAAAAAATATAGAGAATTATCTAGTTTGAAATTTTGTATAGAAATAAGCAATTATATGGAATCTTTTAAAATGCTAAAAATAATGGAAGATAATGTATTAATCTATCCAATTACTTATATGTATGAAGGAATGTTTGATAAAATTGAAGAAAAAGAAGAGGAAAACATTGAAATGTTATCTTTTTGGGAGGAATAATGGAGCGTTATAAAATTAATAAAATTGGATTTTTAAATTATTGGTTATATGATGAAGAAGAATTTCATTTTTGTGATGGCAAATTACTTCTTCGCGGAGGAAATGGTGCTGGTAAAACGGTTACGATGGTTTCAGCATTTCCTCTTTTATTTGATGGCAATAAAAATGCTGAGCGATTTGATACCTTTGGTAGCAGAGATAGAAAAATAGAAGAATATGTATTACCTAGTAATAGTGATATGCCTGAAAATACTAGTTATATTTATATGGAGTTTTTTAGAAAGGATATAAATAAATATTTAACTATAGGAATAGGTCTTAGAGCAGTAAAAAATAGAAGTATGGATTTTTGGGGCTTTGCTTTAACAGATAATCGGAGAATAAAGGATGGATTTTTACTTTATAAAGATCATTTAAATAAAATACCATTATCTAAAAATGAATGTAAGGTTGCTGTTGGTACTGGTGGAGAATTTGTAACTAGCCAAAAAGAATATAAAAATATGGTTAATAGATTATTATTTGGCTATGAAAATGCTAGTATGTATTCGGAATTAATAAATTTAATGTTGCAACTTAGAAGTCCTAAATTATCTAAAGAATATAAACCAACTATACTTGTTAATATCTTAGCAAGTGTACTTGATCCAATTAGTGATGCTGATATTCAAAAAATGTCTGATTCTATTGAAAATATGAATCAATATAAAGAAAAAATAGATGATTTAACAGTTGAATATAATAATTTAAATTTACTTAAAAACAGTTTTTATGATTATAGTGATGTTTATCTTTATCATAAAGCAAGTAATTATATAAAATCTAATGATAAGTTAAAAATAAGTAAAAAGAATATTGAAGATATAAAAACAAAAATAGAAAATTTAAAAGAAAATATTAACTTATTAGATATTGAACAAAAAGAAATAAATTTAGAAATATATAATATTAAATCTAAGAGTGAAGAGTTAGATAGTAATAATATAGTTTCTTTAGTAGATAAAAAGATAAGCTTAGAAAAAGATGTAGATGAATTAAAAGAAAAATTGGATAAAGATAAAGAAATTATTAATAAATGCAATGAAAAAATTAATGATAAAAATATTGCTTTAAAGAGCACTGAAGATGAATTATATATTGCTAAAAGAGAATATAATATTTATTATGATGAAGCTAAATACAATTTAGAAAATAGCAATTTTAGTGATTTATTTAAAGATAAAATTGAAGATAAAGGAATATCAGATATTATAAAATCTAAAAAAGATATAATAAATAATTTATTTAAATTTGTAAATAAAAAAGATAAACTTTTAGAAAGTTCTAAATTACTAGAAGATGTTATTTCAAAAGAAGAAGATAATATTGTTAAATTTAATGATGAAAAAATAATTGTATCAAAAAGCATGGTTTCAGAAATTCAAAATTTAATGGTTATTTTTAATAATACTAAAAATAATCAAGTATTTAAGTTAAATGATGATAATATAAGTGATATACAGAATATTTTAAATAAAATGGATAATAATATCTATTTAGTTACAGAAATATTTAATAAAGTTTATTTTGATATTAAAAATGATTTAAATAAAGCTAAAAATATTCTTGACAATAAACTAATAAAGGAAAAAGGTAAGTTAGATGTTTTAAATGAACAAAAATTAAATATAAAAAATATATTTGAAAGTAATATTAATGATTATGAAAGAGGGGAATATGCTAAATCTAAAGGTATAGAATGTGCATATTTATATGAACTGATTGAATTTAGAGATGGTATAGATATTAGTATTAGAAAAAATATTGAAAATTCTTTAAGAGCACTTGGTTTATTACAAACTTTAGTTATTAAAAATAATTCTTTGGTTTTACCAAAAACTTTTGGTAATTTAAGAAATAAAAATAATTCTATTTTAAAATATTTCAAGATAATTAATAAAGATTATGTTAATGAAGTTACTGATATTTTAAATAGTATTGGTAGTAATATAGATGATGTATATATAGATGAATCTGGCAATTATAGTATGGGTATTATAACTGGTAAAGTTATTAGTGATTATGATTTAAAATATATTGGTCATAAAGAAAGAGAAAATTATATAAATAAATTAACTCAAGATATAGATAATGAAATAACTATAATTAATAATAATATAGATGATTTTAATAATGATTATCAAAATATTTTAAGTAATTTAAATATATTAGAAAATGAAAAAAATCAAAATATAAGTTTTGATAAATATTTGATGCTAATAGACAGTATAAAAAATATAGAACAAAAGATAAATAGTTCTAAAGAAATTATTGATAGTAAAAAAGAAAATATAGCAATTATTTTAGATGATGTTAAAAAAATAGAACAAGATATTTTATTAAATAAATATGATTTTAATGTAGAAGTAAATTCTAATAATTTAAGTGAATCATTAAATAATTTAAATGAACTTTTAGATAATATTAATAAAATGCAAACTAAAAATGATAATATTTTACATAAACAAGATATTATAGATAGTATTAAAAGTAACATAGAAGATTTAGAAGAATCAATAGATAATATGATTACTAGTGCTAATAATAATGAAGCTTTGTTAAATAGTAAAATAAAAGAAATAGATAAAATACAAGAAGAACTTAATAAAGATGAAAATAAAGATATTTTATATACTATTAAAAATTTAAAAGAAGAAGAAAGTAGATTAGAAAATAGAAATAATGAGATAATTAAAGAACGAGCAACTGCTGAAAATGAATTGTTCCATCAAGAAAAAGATTATAAGGATGAACAAGAAAATTTGAATGAAGAAATAATTATTAATAAAGTTTTAAAAGATATTTTTGATTTAGAATATAATTTACATTATAGTAGATATCAAGAACCAATTGAAGATTTTAATGAATGGTTTAAAAATTTTAAATTAGAGAAAAATAGAACTATAGATGATGCTAATAGTGCATTTTATGATAGAACTAGTGATCACTTATTTAAGTTGCAAAATTATGGTGGTAAAAGAATTGATTTATTTAGTGATTTAGAAGATGAGGCAATAAAATATACAGAAGATATAAAATTACAAGAAAAAATAAAAGAAATATTAAGTAGTGCTAAAAGAAAGGATTTATTGTTTAGAGCAAGTAGTGGTAAAAGTATAAATATATTAGAACTTAGTGATAATATTTTTATTGAATTGGAAAGTAATAAAGAACTACTTAGTATTGAAGATAGAAAGTTATTTGAAGATTTACTTTTAAATAATGTTGGTGATAGTATTAGAGAAAAAATTAAAAGCAGTAATAAATGGGTTATGGAAGTTAAGAGTATTATGGAGCGAATGAATACTTCAAGTGGCCTTAGTTTTTCTTTAGAATGGAGAGGAAAAGATAGGGAAGCGGAAGAAGAGTTAGATACAAAAGAAATTGTTGATATATTTAATGCTAGTGCCCAAATGGTTAGTGAAAGTGATCAACAAAGAATAGTAGAGCACTTTAGAAGTAAAATTAGAGCTGAAGAAGAAAAATATGAAAAAGGGGAAGTTAATTATATTGAAATAATTAAAAATGTTTTAGATTATCGTAAATGGTTTCAATTTAAACTTTATGTAAAAAGAGCTAATCAAGATAAAAAAGAATTAACTGATAAAGAATTTAGTAAATTTAGTGGTGGAGAAAAAGCTATTGCTATGTATATCCCTTTATTTGCGGGGATTAATGCTAAATATAATTCTGCTAGAAGTGATGCTCCAAGAGTTATTGCTTTAGATGAAGCCTTTGCAGGAGTAGATGATGTGAATATCCTTGATTCATTCCGTATTTTAAGTGAACTTGATTTAGATTATATTTTAACAAGTCAAATGTTATGGGGTGATTATGAAAGTGTTAAAAAGTTGTCTATTGCTGAGCTTTATCATATGCCAGAGTCGGATGTTATTAGTGTAATTCGTTATATTTGGAATGGTTCTAAAAAGAATTTGGTTACTAGTGATATGGAGTATGAAGAGTATGAATCTACAGTATTTTAAAACCAAAGAATTATCTCCTTTATTTGAGGCAATTAAAGAAAAATATATAAAAAAGGGAGATATAAAGGGAATAGTTAATGTAAATATTACTAATGAATCTGAAATAAAAGAAATAGAAATGTTTCTTCGAAATAATAAATATTTAAATATAGGTATTAATAAAATAAAAATTAGTGATATAAATGAATCTTTAGAAAAAAGTAAATATAGTGATTATAATATTTATGATATTATTAATTATTTATATAAAGATATTATAACTAAACAGGAATTAAAGAATATAAAGAAAAATAAAGATGATGTTTTAATAGATGAATTTAGAAATTTTTTTAATAATGAATTTATAGATTATTTAATACTTAAAAATTATAAAAAAATAATTTATTTATTAAATAATGACAAAGAATTATTTTATAATGTAATTAAAGCAATATTAAATTTACCTAAAAATCCTACATTACTCAGTATATTTGCGGCGAGTATTGCTAAAGATCCCCATTATTTTGATTTAGATACTAAAAATTCTAATATATTTTTAAAGTATTTAGCAATTTATAAAAATGTTGATTACATAAATACTAGAACTTTTAAAATAGAATTATTAAATTCTGTAAATATAATTATTGATAGTTTTTCTAATACTGTATTAACATTTAATTTAAGAGGTAATAATTACCTAAATATATTAGCGGATAATAAAGAATCAATTATTCTTAATTTAAATAATATTAATAAATTAGATAATGTATTTTCGTTAAATAAAAAAATATTAATAGTTGAAAATCCTTCAATATTAAATGATTTAATTAAAATGGATGCTAATATTGGAATAATTGTAACTAATGGTAATCCTAATTTAGCAGTATTTTCTTTAATTAATAAACTAGATAATCATGAACTTTATTATAATGGGGATTTTGATCCAGAAGGGTTATTAATTGCCGATAGGTTAAAAGAAAAATATCCTAATTTAAAATTAATCTTTTATGATGAATATTATTTTAAGAAAGCTATTTCAGATAAAATTATAAGTGATAGTAGAATAAAAAAATTAGATAATATTAAATGTGAGGAATTATTTATAATTAAAGATGAAATATTAAAAACTAAAAGAACTGGGTATCAAGAAAAGTTAATTGATGATATAATGAAATGGGTAGAGGAAAATAAATTCTGTTAATTTACTGACAGAAATTTGTTAGTTTGTACTGTGACGAGAGCAAAAAATGCTGTGGTGAGAGCAAAAAATGCTGTGATAAGAGCAAAAAATGCTGTGGTGAGAGCAAAAAATGCTGTGATGAGAGCAAAAAATGCTGTGGGAGAGCAAAAAATGCTGTGGTGAGAGCAAAAAAACTTATTATCACAAATTGTTTTAGATAAAGATGAAGCAACAATAAAATAAACTGCTTCATTTTTTCGAGTTTAAAATTATTTAGACTGTGAATTGTAACAAATTGGAATTTTTTAATAGAATTATAATGCAAAAATTCTTATAATACTGTATAATGTATTTGAGGTGTTTACTATGTATAAAACAGAAGAAGAATTAGTATCTATTTTAGAAATGTTAATTAAAAATTATGAAACAGAATGTGTTGAGTTCAAAAAAGCAGAAAATAATTTTGATATTGATAAACTTGGAAAATATTTTTCAGCTATAGGTAATGAAGCAACTTTAAGAAATAAGCAATATAGTTGGATAGTATTTGGAGTTGATGATAAAACTCATGAATTTACAAATACTAGATATTGTCCTGATAATAATTTTAATCATGTTAAAAAACAAATTATGGATAATACGACCGATAGCATAGGTTTTATAGAAATTTATCCTTTAGTTATCAATGGTAAAAGAGTAATTATGTTTCAAGTACCGGCAGCTGTTGGTATTCCAATAAGCTGGAAAGGTTTTGCTTATGGTAGAGTTGGTGAATCGCTTAAACCGTTAAGTCAAAATAAAATTGAACAAATTAGAAATACTGCCATATATGATTGGTCAAGGCAAATTATATCATCAGCAAGTATTAATAATTTAGATTCAAAAGCCATTTTGTTAGCAAGAGAACAATTTAAGAAAAAGCATGAAGGAAAAGAAATAGCTAATGAAATAGACGAGTTAAGCGATGAAGAATTTTTAAATAAGGCTAAATTAACATTAAATGGAAAAATTACAAATACAGCAATGTTGTTGTTGGGAAAAAATGATTATGATTACTTAATTGAGGGAAATGCTCCAAGAATGACTTGGAAATTAGCTGGTGAAGATAATATAATTGATTATGAACATTTTGGTATACCCTTTTTAGTAAATATAGAAAATTTATATTCTAAAATAAGAAATTTAAGATATAGATATATAGTTGATGATAGTTCTTTATTCCCAATTGAAATTTATCAATATGATTCATTTACTATTCATGAATTAATTAATAATTGTATTGTACATCAAAATTATAGCTTAAGTAGGATGATTAATGTAGTTGAGTTTAAGGATAAACTAATGTTTATAAATGAAGGAAATTTTATCCCAGAAGATATTAATAAAGTATTAGAAAATGGATTTTCATCGCCATTTTATCGAAATCCATTTTTAGTTCAAGCAATGGTTAATTTAAATATGATTGATACAGCTGGTAGTGGTATTAAAAGAATATATAAAATTCAAAGGGATAAATATTTTCCAATGCCTGACTATGACTTTAGTGAACAAAACAGAGTTAAAGTAACTTTATATGGAACGATAATTGATGAAAAATATAGTAAATTGTTATTTGAACAAACTAAACTTTCTTTAAGTGATGTAGTGTTATTAGATAGAGTTCAAAAGAACTTATTTATAACTAAAGAACAATTTGAACATTTAAAGGAATCCGATTTAGTTGAAGGAAGATACCCAAATATTTATATATCTTCTTCAATTGCAGAACTTACTGATAATAAAGAAGATTATATTTTAAATGTTGGATTAAGTAATGATTTCTATAAAGAATTAATTTTAAAATATATAAAAAAATTTAATGGAGCTACAAGAAATGATATTATACAACTATTAGATTCTAAATTACCCAATTTTATGAATAGGAAAAATAAAATTAATAGAGTGAGATATTTAATTAAAATATTAAAAGACGAAAATAAAATAATTTTTGATAATAAAGCACAAATTTGGAAAATAAAGTAATATATATTTTTATGTTTAGTAAAAAAACTTAGCAAGAGGAGGTAGAAATGTCTGAAAAAGAATTAGATTCAAGTGTTAATAATTATATTGAAATGGGGACAACTAAATATAATATAAAACAACAAGAGTGGGATATGGCAATTGGACTTCAAGAAGTTGATAATTTAAAGCCATCAAAGTATTTAGAAAAGTTGTTACAAGAAAATATAACAGGTGAAAAAACAATTTATGAAGTTGAACATGAATTAAAACGATATTATGTAGAAAAAGATAAATCAGATGAAATAGTTTGGGATGAATTTGAATGCGATTTAGTTTCTACGAGAATAGTTGAGCTCTTAGAAGAAGATAATTTTGAATTATCAGTAGACTATATAAAATATATTCACAAATTTTTATTCAAAGATGTGTATGAATTCGCTGGAGAATTTAGAAAAGTAGATTTTTCTAAACATGAAAGGATTTTAAATAATGATTCAGTTGCTTATGGTGATTGTAGATTTTTAGAGCAATCACTCGATTATGATATATCATTAGAAAAAATGAAAAATTATAAAGAAATGAATATGGTTGATGTAATTATTAATATAACTAACTTTTCTTCTAATTTGTGGCAGGTTCACCCCTTTAGAGAAGGTAACACTAGAACTACTGCCTTATTTATAGAAAAGTATCTAATCTAATATCGCTTGGATATACGGTAGATAATACTATGTTCAAAGATAAATCTGTTTATTATAGAAATGCACTAGTAAGAAGTAATTACTTTAATAATTATTTAAATATAAAACAAGATAATAGTTTCTTAATAAAATTTTATGAAAACTTGTTATTAGGTAAGAATAATGATTTGCATTCAAAAGATCTTATTGTAAAAGAGTTATTTAATATGGAAAATTAGTATTTTTTTGCAATAAAGGGTGATATTAATAAATATGCAAAAACAATATATGATTTAATAGAATTGAATCTAAAAAAGGAATATTTAAATGAAACAATTTGGGGATTTAAAAATTACTTTCAAGAAAATGCTAATGATGAAGCTAAAAAAGTATTTGATAAAGAATTTGTTGGTGATTTAGGTTATATTAGTCCTAATTTTCTAATAAATGAGTTTTTTGAATATGTGGGTTATGAAGGAAATGAGTATACCCAGTTTACTAATGATGTAAAAGAATATATTGATGTCATAAATATCATATATTATGAAGAAGATGAAGAGTTTGTTCCTGTACAAGCTAGTGAATATACAGATTTAATGAACGAATTTTGGCTAGTAAATTTTTATTGGATGACGAATTTTAAAGAAAAATAGTAAAATTAATTATAGTTTTATTGTTTTTCCTTTTTTTTTATCTGTTTTTAGGTTATAATATTATTATAATTTAAAGTTTGATTAGGAAGGATTTTAAATGGATTTAGAAGTAAATGGATATAACATTTTTAATATATTTTTTATAACACTAATTGCTAGTATGATTTTAACTCTTATTGTTAAGAAAATAGCAATACACATTAGTGCATTGGATATGCCAAATGAAAGAAAGGTCCACAAAAAACCAATGCCTAGGTTAGGTGGACTAGCTATATATGGATCTTTTATTATTGGCTATATGTTATATGGTACTGTATCAACCCAAATGCTAAGTGTATTAATCGGTGGTTTTGTCATTATCATAACTGGTATGGTTGATGATATAAAACCAATTAAAGCTAGGTATAAATTTTTAGCTCAAGTAGTTGCTGCCATTATTTTAGTTGTTTATGGAGAATTGTATTTTGAAAGAATAACTTTATTTGGTTTCGTGTTTGAATTTCCAACTTGGATTAATATAATATTATCAATTGTTTTTGTTGTTGCTTGTGTTAATATAATCAATTTAATTGATGGTTTAGATGGCTTAGCGGCCGGTATTAGTACAATTTATTTTATCACCATAGCCATTATTGGTTTTGTCCTTAATAGTCTTGGGGGTTTAGACGTAATTCTCGCAGTTATAATGATTGGTAGTACAATGGGATTTTTAGTTCATAATTATCCTCCAGCTAAAATATTTATGGGGGATACTGGCAGTATGTTCTTAGGTTTTATGATAGCTGTTATAGCATTACTTGGTTATAAAGTGGCAACAATGACATCAATAATTATTCCAATAATTTTATTGACAATTCCAATATTTGATACTTTATTTGCAATTATCCGAAGAGTATTAAAAGGTGAATCAATTGGTACTCCTGATAAAGAACATTTACATCATCAATTGCTTAGAATGACATCATCAACTAAAAAAACTGTTATAATAATATATATAATTAATATTTTGTTTTCAGCAACATCAATATTATTTGTTTTAGGTGATAATCAACAAGCTATAGCATTATATGTTGTTTTGATGATTTTCTTTTTATTCCTAATACTAAAAACTGACATTTTATTTAATCATCATAAAGTTAAGAAGGATAAAAAAATAAAGAAGAAAGAAGGTAAGAAAAAATGAAAAAAATATTAGTAACTGGCGGTGCTGGATATATCGGTTCTCATACGGCAGTAGAATTATTAGAATCTGGTTATGAAGTAGTAATAATTGATAATTTTTATAATTCTAAACCTGAAGCTATTGAAAATATCAAGAAAATAACAAATAAAAATTTTGCCTTTTATGAAGGTGATGTACGTGATAAAGATATATTACGAGTTATTTTTAATGAACATAAAATAGAGGCAGTTATTCATTTTGCGGGTTATAAAGCGGTTGGAGAATCCGTTGAAAAACCATTAATGTATTATCGTAATAATATTGGGTGTACATTATCGCTTCTTGAGGTTATGCAAGAATATAACTGCAAAAAAATAGTATTTTCTTCAAGTGCTACTGTCTATGGTGAACCGGAAAGATTGCCAATTGATGAATTATGTCGTCTTGCAGTTACTAATCCTTATGGGGCAACTAAATTATATATTGAAGGTATTTTAAAAGATTTATATATTTCTGATAATGATTGGAGTATAGCTATACTTAGATATTTTAATCCAGTAGGAGCTCATGAAAGTGGTTTAATTGGTGAAGAACCTAATGGTATACCAAATAATTTGGTTCCATATATAGTAAAAGTAGCTAATAAAGAACTACCATACTTAAATATTTTTGGTAATGATTATGATACCCCAGATGGAACAGGAGTTAGAGATTATATACATGTAGTTGATTTAGCTAAAGGACATTTAAATAGTTTAGATTTTATAATGAATAATAAAGGAATAGATTATTATAATTTAGGTACGGGTAAAGGATATAGCGTTTTAGAATTGGTTAAAACATTTGAAAAAGTTAATAATGTTGAAATTCCATACAAAATAGTAGCTAGAAGACCTGGTGATATTGCCGCTTGTTACGCTGATCCAAGCTATGCCAAAAAAGTGCTTAAATGGGAAGCAAAACTAGGATTAGAGAGTATGCTTAGTAGTGCTTATAAATTTAGTCAAAGGAAATAAACATGACCAAAAACAAACAATTGCTTATAAATTTAGGAACAACTGTATTAGTTTTAGTTATTAACACTGTTATAAATTTTTTCCTTTCTAGATATGTAGTTGATTATATTGGTGAAAGTGCTTATGGTTTTATTTCTTTAGCAAATAATTTTATAAGCTATGCTACAATATTTACTACAGCAATAAATTCAATGGCTTCAAGATTTATAACATTAAATATACATCAAAAGAAAATCAAAACGGCTAATAGATTTTTTAGTTCAGTTCTTATTGCTAATATTATTATTATAGCAGTTTTAATGATTCCATCAATTATTTTAATATTATATTTAGATAAAGTTGTAAATATTCCTCCTGAATTAGTACTCGATGTTAAAATCCTGTTTTTATTAATTTTTATAAATTTTTTCATAACTTTAATTGGTGGAGTATTTACAGTTGCCACATATTGTAAAAATAAATTATATTTATCATCGTTAAGAACAATGGAATCTGCAATAATAAAGTTTATAATAATATTATTTTTGTTTTTTCTTTTAAAACCTTCTGTTTTTTATGTAGGAATTGCGACCTTAATAGCTTCTATTTACGTATTAATATTTAATGTAAAATATACAAAAGTATTATTACCAAATATAAAAATTAAAAGAAAATATTTTTCAATAAAAGAAATTAAAATTTTGTTAAGTAGCGGCCTATGGAACTCAATTACTAATTTAGGAAATGTAATAGCCGATGGTTTAGATTTATTAATAAGCAATATTTTTGTAGGAGCAACAACAATGGGAGTAATAGCAGTAGCAAAAGTTCCCGGTTCAGCTTTTAATAATATAATTTCTTCAATATTAACGGTATTTCAACCACAAACTTTAGAATATTATGCAAATAATGATACTGAAAATACAAAGTTAGAAATAATAAAGTCAATGAAAATCAGCGGTATATTAGGTAATATACCATTTAGTTATATTGTTATCTTCGGTACTGCATTTTGCATGATATGGATGCCAAATATGGATAATAAATTTTTGACTATTTTGTGTATTCTTTCGTTTATAAATGTATTTACTGGTGGAATTATTAGTCCTTTATATAATGTGTTTACAATTACAAATAATGTTAAAACAAATGCAATTATGGCTTTAGTTAGTGCTATGTTATCAACTTTATTAGTTTTGCTATTGTTATATACTACTGATTTAGGGGCATTTGCTATTGTAGGGTGTAGTGCTATAGTTGGACTTATTAAAGGTTTTATAATTGTACCAATTTATGCTGCAAAGTGTTTTAATTTAAAATGGAATACTTTTTTTGCTCCTATAATGCAATATATTTTAGCTACAGTTATAATGATAATAATTTTTTATCTAATTCGTTTAATATTTGATGTGGATAATTGGATTAATTTATTTGCTAGTATTATTATTTGTGGTATATTAGGTTTAATAATAAATGGATTAATATTGCTAAATAAAAAAGAACTTAATTATATAAAAAATAAAATAAAAAACAAATTATTTAGTTAAAAAAGGAGATAATTATGAATTTAAAAGAACTAACAATTATTACGGCATTTTTTGATATTGGTAGGGAGAACTTTAAAGAATTTTCAAGGTCTAATGATCAATATTTAGAATATTTTAAATTTTGGGCTAGAATTCAAAATAATTTAGTAGTGTATACTAATAAAATAATGGCTAAAAAAGTGGAAGAAGTAAGACGAGAATATGGATTGTTGGATAAGACAAAAGTTGTTGTTATAGATGATTATTTAAATATTGAACCAGAAATATATAAAAGTATGGAAAAAATATCAAAAAATGAAACATTTTTATTATATCGCTATATTGACAATCCGGCGGATAATAATGCAAAATATGATTATGTGATGTTATTAAAAAGTTGGTGCATTAAAGATGCTGTAGAAAAAGGGTATGCAAAAGGTTTGTTAGCATGGCTAGATTTTGGTTTTAATCATGGAGGAAAGGTTTATACTAATCCTGAAGAATTCGACTTTTTGTGGAGAACTAATCTGTCTGATGATAAAATAACTTTGTTTTATATTGAGAAGGATATTGGAAAACCATTATTTCAAATAATCCAAGCATATGATACTTATATTATGGGAGCTCCATGTATTGTCCCAGAACATTTAGCATTTCAATTTTGGGAAGACAACAAAAAAGCTATGGAAGAATTAATAGATTTTGGTTTTATTGATGATGATCAAACATTATTATTAATGTCTTACAGAAAACACAAAGATAGATATCAAATATTTAAAAGTGATTGGTTTATGCCTTTAAAAGAATATGGTGGTAATCATCTTACAGTTAAAAAGAAGGAGTTAAAAAAAATAACTTTTAAAGATAGAATTTTAACAAAATTGGCAATAAGAAAAAGAAATTATAATTGTCTTAAGAGATTAAAAAAGATATTTTTTAAAGATGTGTATTAAGAAAGGATAAATATTTAAAATGAAAAAGATTTGTCTTATAATTCCTAGAGGATTACCTGTTCCAGCTTTAAAGGGTGGTGCAATAGAAACTTTGATGAATATGTTAGCTGATGAAAATGAAAAGTGGAAAAAAATAAACTTAACTATAGTATCAACATATGATAAAGAAGCAAAAAAAAGTTCTAAAAATTATAAAAACACTAATTTTATTTACATCAAAAGAGATTTTAATTATATTTTATTGTCTGTGATTGCTAAAATAAATAATTTGATTAGCTCCCATAAATTAAATACATATAATGAAATGTGTTTAAGAAAGATTAAAAAAAAAGAATTTGATAAGGTTATCGTAGAGGCTGGAGCAATTGATTTATTTGTGAATTATTTGAATTATTTTGACAAAGAAAAATTAGTGTTACATTTGCATAGTCAATGCAAAAGTAATTTTGAAATTGATAAGGTTTTTGATAAAATAATTGCACCAAGTAATTATATTAAAAATGAATGGGCAAAGACATCTGGTATAAAAAAATATTACATTTTAAAAAATTGTATTAATTTTAAAAATTTTGATAAACATCTTTCTCAATCTGAAAAAGATAAGTTAAAAAAAAGTTTGGGATTTAATAGTAATGATTTTGTTGTAGGTTATTTTGGCAGAATTAATCCTATAAAAGGTGTAAAAGAAATAATAGAGGCATTTTTGAAAATAAAAAATAAAAATGTTAAATTATTAATAGTAGGATCTTATAATTTTGATACAACACAAATTACATCGTATAATAAAGAAATAGAAAAAATGGTAAAGAAATCAAACAATAAAATAGTGATTACTGGTTATGTTAAAAATAGTAAATTATATAAATATTTGGATATAATGGATGTTTGTGTTTTTGCTTCTTTGTGTGAAGAAGCTGCACAAATGACTTTAATAGAAGCAATGGCAAATAAAAAAGCAATTATAAGTACGATCAGTGGAGGTAATGTAGAATACGCCAATAAAAATGCGGTAATATTCATTAACAAAGATAAAGATTTAATTGAACAAATATATGAAAACATTTTGAGATTGTATGAAAATCCCCAATTGTGTTCGACGCTTAGCAATGAAGCTTATAAGCAAAGCTTATCATATAATGAAGAAAAATATTATGAACAATTTTTGCAAATTATAGAAGAAATGGAGGATAAATGAAATTTAGTATAGTAATACCAGTATATAATGTTGAGGATTATATAGAAAAATGTTTAAATAGCATAAAGATTCAAACATATTCTAATTTTGAAGCTATCATAGTAAATGATGGGTCACCAGATAATAGCGAAAAAATAATAAAAAAATATTTAAAAGATAAGAGATTTAAATATTATAAAAAGAAAAATGGTGGATTGTCAGATGCTAGAAATTATGGAGTAAAATTTGCAACTGGAGATTATTTGCTATTTGTTGATAGTGATGATTATATAGATGAATTTTTGCTTGAAAAAATAAATGAGAAGTTAGAAAAAGAACAAGTAGACGTTATAAAGTTTAATGTTATAGATGTTATTGATGACAAATTATATAAGCAAACTGAAAAAATTGAAGAGAGTAAAATTGTAAAATTGGAAGACATTATATATTTTAATTACTTTGAACCAGCTTGGAGTTTTTGTTATAGTTTAAATTTTTATAAAAACAATAATTTTAAATTTGAAGTTGGAAGATATCATGAAGATTATGGACTAATCCCTCTAATTTTATGTAAAGCTAAATCAATTTATTATCTAAATTATTTTGGATATTATTATATTAAGCGAGAAGGTAGTATAGTAAATGATTCAACAAAAGCAGAAAAAAGAGCAAATGATGCTTTGTTCTTTTCTATAAAAAATATAGAAATAATAAAAAATTTAGATGTAGATTTAAAAACCAAATCATACTTGTTAAGTTTTTATGCAAATGGATCAATTAATAAACTAAAACTATTAAATAGTCTTCAAAAAAAGAAGTATGTTAAAAAATTGAAAGAAAACAAGATGTATCAATATTTGTTAAGTATAAATTATAAACAAAAAATTAAAAAGTTAATATGTAAAATTAGTTATAATTTATATATAAAGTTGTTTTAGGGAGGATTTATGAAACTAAGCATAATTATACCTGTATATAATTCTGAAAAATTTTTAGATAAATGTTTAGCATCAATTATAAATCAGACATATAAAAATTTGGAAATTATAATTATAAATGATGGTTCAACCGATAATTCCAAAAAGATAATTGATAAATATCTGAAGAAATACAAGAAATATATAAAATATATAGAACAAGAAAATAGTGGTCAAGCCCATGCCAGAAATGTTGGGCTAAAATCCGCATCTGGCGATTTAATAACTTTTGTTGATAGTGATGACTATATATTGCCAACAATGTATGAAGATATGATTAATATATTGAAAGAAAAAGATGTTGATATGGTTATGTGTGATGTTTATTTAGAAAAAGAAGGTAAAAAAACTGTATATTCAGCAACTACTTTCGATAATATTTATTCATGTCCAGTGAGTTTGTGGAATAAAATTTTTAAAAGAAAAATCTTAAATAATATATCATTTATTGAGAAAATTTGGTATGAAGATTATAACTATTTTATGAATATTTGTCTTAAAAATCCTACATATGCTTTATGTAAAAAGCCTTTATATGTTTATGTAACTCATGTGGGGTCAACGATGAATAATAACAATTCATTAAAAAATTTAGATATTATTATTGCTACAGAAGACATAATTAAAAAGGGAATCTCCAAGCAAATTGAAGAAACGTTAATTATTAATCATATTTTAATTGATACAATAAATAGAGTTTATAACCAAAAAAGTGCAGAAAAAAAATTAGTTATTAAAACATTAAACGAATATATTCATAAACATATCAAAAGTATTTTTAAAACTAAAGAATTTAAAAATACTAATATTAAAAGAAAAATTATAATGCTTTTAAATTATTATGGTTTAGGTTATCTTTCACATATTATTTTGAAAATAAAAAGGAGTGTAAATATATGATTGATGTATCAGTCATTGTGCCGGTTTATAATGTAGAAAAATATTTAGATAAATGTTTAGATTCAGTAGTGAATCAAACATTTAATAATTACGAAATAATTATAATAAACGATGGCTCACCAGATAATAGTGAAGCAATTATTAAAAAGTATTTAAAAAAATATCCTCAAAAAATAAAATATTATAAAAAGGAAAATGGTGGATTGTCAGATGCTAGAAACATGGGAATATTAAAATCTTCGGGGAAATATTTGATGTTTGTAGATAGCGATGATTATATCGCTGAAGACATGATTGAAAAATTATATAATTGCATACAAACTCAAAATAGTGATTTGGCGATTTGTAATTTTATAAGAATTAATCCAGCAGGTAAAGAAATTAAAAATTATAATTATAATCCAGGGGCAACAAATTTGATAGATAATAAAAGAATATTATTAAACCAGCCAACCGCTTGTAATAAAATGTATAAAAAAGAATTATTTAATATTATGCGGTTTGATGTTGGCAAATATTATGAGGATTTAAGATTAATTAGCAAATTATACTTATTATGTAATAAAATATCTTTTATAGATGATTTTTGTTATTATTATATTGAAAGAACAAACTCAATTATGAAAGATATTAATGTTGAAAAAAATTTAGAAATTATAGATGCTATAAAAAGTATTAAATCATTTTATGAACAAGAAAATAAATATGAAGCTTTTAAAGATGAAATTGAATTTTTAATGATAGATAATATAATAATATCTACATTTACTAGATTAATTTGTGGAAAAAAAAGATGTAGAGAGTATTTAAAAGAATATTGGAATTTTATTAAATTGGATTTTCCTAATTATACAAACAATAAATATATAAAAAAACTTGATTTTAATAGAAAAATAATATATTATTTAAATAGCCATAAATTTTATTTTTTGACGAAATTGATTTTTAAATTGAAGGGATGAATATGGAAGAGTTATTTAAAAAAATAATTAATCATTGGTTAATCATTCTCATAGGTATGTTACCAGTATTAGATATAGTAACTTATTTTTTAATGGATACAAGTATTGGGAGTATACTAACTTTTTTTCGCCTTTTATTAGCGGGGATAATTTTTATATACTCTTTTGTTAAATCTAAAAACAAAAAGCAATTTTATATATTTTCAGGCATAATATTTTTATATATGATTGGACATATTATTTCGTGTTCTATGATAGGTTATATAAATATATATGAAGACATTTCTAATATGTTTAGAATATTATATATGCCAATCCTATTGTTTTCTTTTATAACTATATTTAAGAACAAAAAAGATTTTGAGAGAGATGTAGTGCAAGGCATCGCAATTGCATTTGTAATAACAATAATTTCAATTATATTATCATTAATTACAGATACTGCAAATTATACATATGGAAATAATTTATCGTGGGGCATAATAGGATGGTTTTATAATAAAAATACTCAAAGTTTGATATTGGTAGTATTGGCATATATTTGTGGAGCATATAGTTTAAAAAGTAAATGGTTTTATTTTGTTGCTCCTATAATATTTTTAGTATTATATTTTAATGCGACTAAAACTGCTTATATATCTTTAGTTTGTTTTATGTTGTTTTGTATATTTTATGCTATTTTTGAACATAAATCTGGCAAAAAAGCAATATTTTCTTTAATTTTATTTTCGCTAACAATATTGTTGTTTGAATATTCCCCAACAAATAATAATATGAGTTATTATGCTTCTGAACAAACTAATAAAAATGAAGAAATAACTGATGGAATTAATAATGGTGATAATACTCAAAAACCCAGTATACCCCCAAATAATCAAAACCCCAGTATACCCCCAAATAATCAAAACCCCTCTTTAAGTGCAGAATTGTCTTTTTATGATTCATTATATAGAACATATACATTAGGAAATTTAATAGATTATTTTGGAATCGAAGAAGTTGTAATTAAATACGATTATGTAAAGGATTCATTTGTGCTCTCTGATGCTAGATTGAAAAAAAGAATAGCGGCTAGTTTAATTTATGATGATGAGTCTTTTGTAAGTCATTTATTTGGTTTTGAATTTACAAAAATTAACAATATTACGGATAAAAATGGAATAGCAGAAATAAATGATTTAGAAAATGATTTAACGGCAATATTTTATTATTGTGGTTATATAGGTTTTGCTTTATATATAGGGTTTATATGTTACTTTGTTATCAAAATAATAAATTCTTTATTCATAAATTATAAACTAATTTTAAAATCGGAGTATATGATATGGTTTGTATTAATTGGTTTATTATTAATCGGATCTGAATATACCGGGGCTTTATTAAGAAGGCCGAATGGAAATATTTATTTGGCTTTAATAATTGCTTTTGCTTATGTTAAATTTACATATAAAAATATAAAATTAGAAAAAAAAGTTTCATTTTTGATGTTGCATTTAGGTTATGGGGGAATAGAAAGTGCTACAATTAATACTGCAAATGAATTATGTAATAAATATAATGTAGAAATTGTATCATTGTATAATTTAAAAAATAATCAAGAAAATTTATTAGATAAAAGAGTAAAAATAATTTACCTATCTAAAATGGAACCCAATAGAAAAGAGTTTTTAGATGCTTTTAAAAGAAAAAAAATATTAAGGACGTTTAAGGAAGGATTAAAATCCGTAAAAATATTATTTTTAAAAAAATATTTAATAAAAAAATATATTTATAATAGTACTAGTAAAATAATTGTTTCAACTAGATATGATTTTACTAAAATTTTATCTAAATATAAAAATAAAAATGCAATTGCTATTGCTCAAGAACATCATCATCATAATAATGATAAAAAATATTTAAATGTTCTTAAAAATAAATATAAAAATATTAATTATTTATTTGCATTAACTAATACTTTGTGTAATGATTATAAACAAATTTTAAAAAAACATAATAATATAGAAATTTTAGTTATGCCTAATATGCTTTCAAATACAGAAGTTAAATTAGCAAATTTAGATAGTAAAAATATTATTAGTGTTGGAAGATTACATGTTGGTAAAAAAGTAGACGAATTAGTAGATATAGTTAGTAAAATTGAAAATTATAATAAATTTTATATTGTTGGTGATGGAGAAGAATACGAAAAAATAAAAGATAAAATAACAAAGTTAAAATTAAAAAATAAAATAGATCTTGTAGGTTATAAAGATCAATCAGAAATTGAAAAATATTATTGTGATTCCAGAATTTTTATAATGGCATCTGTTAGTGAAGGCTTGCCAATGGTTTTATTAGAGGCTATGAATCATGGAATACCTTGTATTGCTTATAATATAGATGGAACAAAAGATATAATTGAAAATAATAAAAATGGCTTTTTAATAGATAATAGAAATGAAGTAGAATTTATTAACAAACTAAACCAACTATTAACTGATGATGTTTTATGTAAAAAATTTAGTAAAAATGCAAAAAAGGTAGCTGAAAATTATTATCCAAAGAAAATAAGTGAAAATTGGAGTAAAATTTTAGATAGATATATATAGAAAAATAAAGGTGTTTTATGATTAAAGTATTAAGTATTTTTGGAACAAGACCTGAAGCTATAAAAATGGCTCCACTTGTTAAAGAATTAGAGAGTAGAGAAGAAATAGAGAGTATTGTTTGTGTTACTGCCCAACACCGTGAGATGCTTGATCAAGTGTTAGAAACATTTAAAATTAAACCCGATTATGATTTAAATATTATGAAACAAGGTCAAACTTTAGGTGATGTAACAACTAGAGCTTTAAATGGCCTTGAAGGAGTAATAAAAGAAGTAAAACCAGATATAGTTTTAGTACATGGTGATACTACAACTACTTTTGCAGGAGCTCTTGCGGCATTTTATAATCAAGTGGCGATAGGGCATGTTGAGGCAGGACTTAGGACTAATGATAAATATTCACCATTTCCGGAAGAGATGAATCGTCAGATGGTGGACTGTATGACTGATATGTATTTTGCTCCAACGGAAATTAGCAAAGAAAATCTTTTAAAAGAAAATAAAGATGAATCTAAAATATATGTAACGGGAAATACTGCTATTGATGCTATGAGTACAACTGTTGATCCAAATTATACTCATCCAGAATTAGAATGGATAAAACCGGGTGAAAAAATGATTTTACTTACTGCTCATAGAAGAGAAAATTTAGGTGAACCAATGCGTCATATATTTAGAGCAATAAGAAAAATTGTAGATGAGTTTCCAGATGTTAAAGTTATTTATCCAATTCATATGAATCCTAAAGTTCGAGAAGTTGCAAATGAAGTATTTGCTGGATGTGATAAAGTTAAGTTGATTGAACCACTGGAAGTATTTGATTTTCATAACTTTCAAAATAAATCATATATCATTCTTACAGATAGTGGAGGTATTCAAGAAGAAGCGCCTTCCCTTGGTAAACCGGTTTTAGTACTTCGTGATACTACAGAAAGACCAGAAGGAATTGCCGCTGGTACATTAAAATTAGTTGGAACTGATGAGGATGTAATATATGAAGAAACTAAAAAGTTATTAACTGATAAAGAAGAATATAATAAAATGAGTAAGGCATCAAATCCTTATGGTGATGGACATGCTAGTGAGTATATTGTTGATGCGATAATAAAACATTTTACGAGGAAGTGGAAATTATGAATTTCACATCATTACAATATTTGATTTTTTTAGTAATAGTATCTCTAGTATATTTTGGATTGCCTAAAAAAATAAAGATATATTGGTTGTTAATTTGTAGTTATTATTTTTATATGTCATGGAACATCGAATACAGTTTACTTTTATTTGTTTCAACTATAATAACATACATAAGTGGAATTTTAATATCTAAAACTCATAAAAAAAGCATTAAAAATTTTTGGGTATTTTTATCTATATTTATTAATTTAGGTATTTTAATATTATTTAAATATTATGATTTTTTAGCTGAAATGTTAAATCTCATTTTAAATAAGATATCTTTATCTGTACCAGAAAGCTTAAATTTATTATTACCACTAGGAATTAGTTTTTATACATTTAGAGCAATTAGTTATACTATAGATATATATAGGAAAGATGTAAAAGTAGAAAAAAATTTTATTAAGTATGCTGTATTTGTATCCTTTTTCCCTCAAATTGTATCTGGTCCGATTGAAAAGTCCAAAGATTTTTTGAAACAATTTGACTATAAACATAATTTTAGTTGGAATAATTTATTTCAAGGTTCGTTTTTAATTACAATTGGATTTTTTTACAAACTTGTAATAGCAGATAGGGCTGCAATAGCGGTTAATCAAGTATACAATAATGTAAGTGATTACATAAATGGCGGAGGAATATACTTTATAATAGCAACAATTTTATATGCAATACAAATATATTTTGACTTTAATGCTTGTTCAATTATTGCTAAAGGTAGTTCAAAAATATTAGGTTATGAAACAACTAACAATTTTAATTTACCATATTTCGCAACGTCAATCAAAGATTTTTGGAGAAGGTGGCACATATCATTAAGTACTTGGTTTAAAGATTATTTGTATATTCCTCTTGGAGGAAATAGAAAAGGGTTTTTTAGAACTCAATTAAATATTTTATTTGTATTTCTTGTTAGTGGATTATGGCACGGTGCTGCTTTGACATTCTTAATATGGGGATTATTACATGGCGTTTATCAAATATTAGAAAATATTATTCATAAATATCATAAATTTCAACAAAATGGCTTGTTCAATAAAATAATTAGTATAATTATTACATTTTGTTTAGTTGATTTTGCTTGGTTATTTTTTAGAGCTAATAGTTTAAATGATGCTTGGTTAATAGTTTCTCACTTATTCGATTTCGGTATGGTGATGGATTTTTCATTATTAGGAATGAATTTAATAGAGTTTATTATTTTATTAATAGCTATTGCATTTGTATTTGTATTAGAAATTTTATCTACAAAAATAAATTTGATAGAAACTTTTTATAAGCAAAATATAATTTTGCGATGGGCATTTTATTATATTTTGTTATTTTCAATAATTATATTTGGTATATATGGTCCTGGATTTTCTACACAAGAATTTATTTATATTCAATTTTGAGGTGAAAGATGAAAAATTTAATAAAAAGTATTATATTTTTAACAATATTTATAATATTATTGCATGTTTGTTCTAATATATTTGAACTAAAAGGAAACGGATTTGGTTCGGATGTTATATCTTTTTATAACTTAAAGAAAAATAGTTTAGATATAATATTTTTTGGCTCTTCTCATAGTTATGCATCATTTTCTCCAGATGTAATAGAAGAAGAAACAAACTTAAAGTCATATAATTTTGCGACTCAACAACAGCCAATTTATATAACTTATCATTATATGATTGAGGCATTAAAGAGTCAGCGTCCAAAATATTTTGTACTAGAAACATTAATGACCTCTATTGATGATGAATATGCTACGGAAGGTGTTAATAGAGATGCTTTAGACAAAATGAAATTGTCTAAAAATAAAATTGATGCCATAAATGTTAGTGTTCAAGACAAAGAAGATAGGATTTCATATTATTTAAATATAATAAAATATCATACCAGATATAATGAACTAAATAAAGCTGATTTTGAAATTGGCATTACTCAAATCGGATTTGATAATAAAGGGTTTACATCATTACCGCAAAATTATGATATTATGATAGATAATAGTGAAATAATTGATATTGAAAATACAAGTGAAATTTCTGCTAAAAATTTAGAATATTTAGAAAAAATAATTGAACTATGTAACAAATATAATATTATTTTAATTTTGGTAAAAACTCCAAGTCAATTAACTGAAGAAAAACAAATGAAATTTAATTGGGTAGAACAATATGCCGAAGCCAACAATATTGAATATTTAGATTATAATAAACAAATTGAATTGTTAACTTTAGAGTTTGGAGATTTTTACGATTCTGGACATTTATCGTATACCGGAGCAGATAAAATTAGCAGAAGTTTTTCAGAATACATTAATAATATAGAAAAATAAAAAGGAGAAGTTATGCAAAAATATTTAAAAAAACTATATAAAAATAGTAAAGATAATTATTATAAAGAATTAGATAAGGATTTAAAAAATAAAAAGAAAAGATTTATAATTACTGTTAATCCGGAAACTTTAATGATGAGTGAAAAAGATGAAGAATTAAAAAATATTTTAGATAGTAATTATAGTTTTGTACCAGATGGTATTGCTGTTGTAAAAGCTGCTCGAAAATTAAACATAAATGTAAGTGAAAGAATTACTGGTATAGATATAGCAGAGCATTTACTAAATGTTGCCAACACCAATAAATATTCAATGTATTTATTTGGAGCTAAAGAAGATGTTATACAGGAATTAGTAGAAAAAATAAAAAAAGAATATAAAAATATTAAGTTATTGGGATTTAGTAATGGCTATGTAGATGATAAAGAAAAGATAATGGAAGACATAGTTAAATTAAATCCTGATATATGTATGGTAGCATTAGGTATACCATATCAAGAAAAATTAATTTATAAACACTTTGATAAAGCTAAAAAAGGCATATATATAGGTGTTGGTGGTTCTTTTGATGTTTTAAGTGGTTCTAAAAAAAGAGCCCCGAAGATATTTATTAAGCTTAATTTAGAATGGTTTTATAGAATAATTACGGAACCTAAAAGATTAAAAAGGTTTTGGAATAGTAATGTTAAATTTATGTTTAAGATAAAGAAAAAAAGTTATAAAAAATCTTAAATATTATGAAAGGAATAAAAAATGAAAACATTATATATTGTAATACCAATGTTTAATGAAGAAGAAGTAATTGATGAAACAACTAAAAGATTACGCATTAAAGTAAATGATTTAATTAAGAAAAAAATAATTAGTAAAGATAGTAAAGTGATGTATGTAAATGATGGTAGTAAAGATAAAACTTGGGAAAAAATAATGCAAATTAATAAAGAAGATAAATTATTTACAGGTATTTCTTTATCAAGAAATAAAGGACATCAAAATGCTTTAGTTGCTGGATTACTTACCGCTAGAAATTATGCTGATGTTGTAATATCAATGGATGCTGATTTACAAGATGATATTAATGCGATTGATGAAATGTTAGAAAAATATCATAATGGTTGTGATATTGTTTATGGAGTTAGATCAGCTAGAAAAAAAGATACCTTTTTTAAAAAGGTAACAGCTGAAGGATTTTATAAATTTATGAAATTAATGGGTGTTGATATTGTTTATAATCATGCTGATTATCGTTTAACTAGTAAAAGAGTATTAGATGAATTTTCTAATTTTAAAGAAGTAAATTTATTTTTAAGAGGTATATTTCCTTTAATAGGTTTTAAAACAGATGTAGTATATTATGAACGGGCTGAACGTTTTGCGGGAACAAGCAAATATCCTTTAAAAAAAATGTTAAATTTTGCTTGGGATGGAATAACTTCATTTAGTGTAAAACCATTAAGATTTATTTGTGTATTGGGATTTTTAATTTTATTTATTAGTATAATTATAATGATTTATGCATTTATTAGAAAAGTTACTGGTAATAATGTTGAAGGTTGGACATTTATAACTATATCTATCTGGTTTTTAGGGGGACTGCAAATGCTTTCTTTAGGAATTGTGGGAGAATATATAGGTAAAGTATATAATGAAACTAAACAACGTCCTAGATATATAATTGAAGATAATTTATTAGAAACAAAAATATAAAATAATATAAAATTAATTATTTGTTGCAAAAAATTATTAAATATTATATTATATTAATGCGAGGTGATATATTATGTTAAGTGCTAAAGATGTGGCTATGTATTTTTTATCTAAAGACCCAGAGCGAAAATTGTTCAACAAAAATGTAGTTGTTTATAATGATATAAAATCATATGAAGGTAATATAAGAATTAATAAATATTTATTTTTAGCTCAAGTTGTATATTTGGCATTATATAATAAAAGATTGTTTAAAGATGATTTTAAAGCATATGATAATGGCCCAGTAATTGAAGATATTGTAAAGTCATATGGATTTATGATTAATCAAAATAATATAATAAATATAAACGATTCTGATAAACAATTTTTGGATAAAATATATATGTCTTTAGAAAATGCTTCATTTGATGAATTAATTGAAATAACTTATGAGGATCCAACATGGCAAAAATTAAGTGATGATACATATAATGCACCTATAATGAATATTGAAGACAACATTGATGAATATAAAAACCGATATAAAGGATTAATAGAAGCTTTAGAATTTAGCTAGAATACCTAGCTTTTTTTCATATTTATAAAAACTACTTGATTATTTTGTGAATTAATTTTATAATTAAATTGTAGATATAAATATATTTAACAATAAATTATATATATTCTATAGAAAGTTGGAGGAAAAAATGGATAATGTTTTGATTGCCATTTTGACTCTTATTGTTGGAATTTTGCTGGGTGGTGTTATTATATGGATTGTTTTTACAATTAGAGCATCACGAGCAGTAAGTAAAGCTAATAAATTAATTGAAGCCGCTAAGTTAGAAGCGGAAAAAAGTAAAAGAGATGCTTTATCAGAATTAAAGCAAGAAAGTTTTCGCTTAAAACAAGAAACAGATGCTGAAATAAAGGCTAAAAAGGCCGAACTTTTACAAAGTGAAGATAGATTATTAACCAGAGAAAACAACTTGGATAAAAGAGAAGAAATGCTACAAAATAGGGATAATTTATTGCAAGAGAAAGAAAATGATTTATTAGCTAAACAAAAAAATTTACAAGAAAAAGAGGAAAAAATGGATATGCTACTTAAAGAAGAAGTAGCAAAACTTGAAAGTATTGCTAAATATAGCAAAGAAAAAGCTAAGGCAGCTATAATGGAGAGAGTAGAACAAGATATGGAATTAGAAATTACTAATTACATTAAAGATGCCGAAGCTAAAGCAAAGTTAGAGGCGCATGAAGTTGCTAAACAAATGATTATTAGTAGTATGGAGCGATACTCTGATGATGTTGTGGGACTTCAAACAGTAAGTACTATAAGCCTACCTAATGATGATATGAAAGGTAGACTCATTGGACGTGAAGGAAGAAATATTAGAACAATTGAATCAGTTACTGGTGTTGATTTAATAATTGATGATACACCTGAAGCAATTGCCATTTCTTCATTTGATCCGTTAAGAAGAGAAATAGCAAAACTTACTATTGAATCTTTAATTAAGGATGGTAGAATTCATCCTGGTAGAATTGAAGAAATTTATGACAAGACCGTAAAAGATGTTAATGCGAGAATTATTCAAATAGGTAATCAAACTATTAATGATTTAGGTATTGCTAAAATGGATCCAGAATTGGTTACTTTAGTTGGTAAGCTAAACTTTAGATCAAGCTATGGTCAAAATGCTTTACAACATTCTATTGAAGTTGCTAACCTTACCGGTTTAATGGCAGCCGAACTTGGAGAAAATATCACTCTTGCTAAAAGAGCTGGTTTACTTCATGATATTGGTAAAGCAATTGATTTTGAAGTTGAAGGCTCACATGTTGAAGTAGGATTAGATTTTGCAAAAAAACATCATGAACCCGATGTAGTGCTTGATGCTATTGCATCACATCATGGTGATACAGAACCTAAAACAACAATTGCTGTTTTAGTAGCAGTTGCAGATACACTTTCTGCGGCAAGACCTGGTGCTAGAAATGATACTTTAGAAAATTACATTAAGAGATTAGAACAACTTGAAGAAATAGGTAACTCTTATGAAGGCGTTGAAAAAACATTTGCAATGCAAGCTGGTCGTGAACTTAGGGTTATTGTCAAACCTGAAGAAGTTGATGATGCTAAAAGTTATAAAATGGCACGGGATATCAAAGAACAAATTGAGAGTGAAATGCAATATCCTGGTACTATTAAAATAACAGTAATTAGAGAAACCAGAGTTCAAGAAGAAGCAAAATAAAAAAATGTAATAATATGTTGTATAACATATGTTTAGACCACTCCAAGTCCGAAGGGATGTAAGGTGGTTTTTTGTTAACTATTTTTCAAATATATTTTCTAGCAAAATAAAAACCTCAAGTTGAGGCTTTATTTAACAAACACAATCTACAAATGTATCAGATAGACATCTTATACTGCACAAACAACTACAATCCATTGTGAAGAAGACATTAGTAGCTACATATGGAAATAAACTAGTAGTATCTGTATTTTCAGCAAGAACTCTAAATGTACAACAATTTCCTTCAATCTTTTCTACTCTAAAGACATTTGAGCAAGTAGTGCTAATATCAGATCCTGCACAACTTATTGTTGAATCTTTAGTTATTGGCATACTCCATGGAACGCCATTTCCGCAGCAAGTATAAAGCATTACTGGTCTAGTGTTACATACTATACAATTAGTTCCTCCGCCGAGTACTGGTCTATCACAAGTTTGTAAACAGTTATCTGGACATGCATTTTCTTGTAGTACTAAAATTACACATAATATTTCATTAATGCAATTTCCATTGCTGTTTGAATTTTGATTATTCATAAACTTTCACCCTTTCATGTACTTTCATTAATAATTTATGAATAATCTAAAAATAAGTGTATACTAAAGTAATTGATAAATATTTTTTTCTCTTTTTTAATGTTTATATTTTTGGTATAATTATATGTAGTAGTTATGGAGGATATATGAATATATTAGATGGACTAAATAAAGAACAAGTTAAGGCAGTAGAACACATTGATGGTCCTTGTCTAGTGTTAGCGGGAGCGGGTTCTGGTAAGACAAAAGTACTTACTATGCGTATTGCTAATTTAATAAGTAATGGAATTGATTCAAGAAATATTTTAGCGATAACTTTTACTAATAAAGCCGCGAAGGAAATGCGGGAAAGAATTAACAATGTTGTGGGAGAAAATAAAGCTTTTGTGGGAACATTTCATTCATTTGGTTTAAGAATAATTAAGGAAAATTATGAAGCTTTGGGACTAACTCATAACTTTACAATTATTGATAGTGATGATGCTACTAGTATAATAAAGAAACTACTTAAAGATTTAGGATATGATCCTAAAGAATATAGTCCAGGTTTTATAAAAAATAAAATAAGTTTTATTAAAAATGAAATGCTTAGTGATAGTGAAGCGGAAAAGTATTTAGCATCTCCACCTGAAAAAGTGGCATTAAAAATATATTTTGAATATCAAAAGGTTTTAAGAAGAAATAATGCTGTTGATTTTGATGATTTGTTAAAGAACCCAGTAGAGCTTTTTTATACTCATGAAGAAATACTCGATTATTATCAAGAGAAGTATCGTTATATATTAATTGATGAATATCAAGATACTAATGAAGTACAATATAAGTTAGTTAAAAAACTGGCAGAGAAATATCGTAATATTTTTGTTGTGGGTGATCCTTGTCAATCAATATATGGATTTCGGTGGTCAAATTATAAAAATATTATGAATTTTGAAAGTGATTATCCAGAGGTTGAAGTAATTACTTTATACCAAAATTATCGAAGTACTAATAATATTTTGAAGGCTGCAAATTCAGTTATTAAGAATAATAATGAAGGTAAGGGAGTAGAACTACATAGTGATTTTGGTTTAGGTGTTAAAATAAAATATACAAGATGTAATGATGAGGCCGATGAAATTAAGACAATACTTGATGAGATAAAGAAGTTACTAGATGATGGGTATGATTATAAAGATATTGCTATACTTTATCGGACTAATGCCCAATCAAGAATACTAGAAGAAGGTATTTTAAGTAAGAATTATCCTTATAAAGTTGTGGGTAGTTATTATTTCTATAAAAGAAAAGAGGTTAAAGATTTAATTAGTTATTTAAGATTAATATCAAATACACATGATGATGTATCTCTTTCTAGAGTTATAAATGTACCAAAAAGAGGTATTGGAAATAAATCGATTGAAGAATTAGAACAAAGAGCAGATATGAATAATATCAGTATGTTTGAAGCATTAGAAAAACCAAAAGAACTAGAATTTAAAAATTTAATTTTAAATTTACAAGAAATTGCTAAAAATGTGGATTTAACAGAACTTATTGACAAAGTTTTAGAGTTATCAGGTATGCAAGCGGAACTGGAAAAAGATAAAACTCTAGAAGCAGATCTTAGACTTGAAAACCTAAAAGAATTTAGAAGTATTACCGAGAGTTATCAAAAAGAAACTGGTTCAGTTAATTTGGAAGATTTCTTGGAAGATATTAGTTTAGTTGCGGATGCTAAAGAACATATAGAAGATGGTAATGCTATAACTTTAATGACTATGCATTCTGCTAAGGGACTCGAATTTAAAGTAGTATTTCTAGCGGGTATGGAAGAAGGTATAATGCCTCATGCTAATTCGAGTAATAGTAAAGAAGAAATGGACGAAGAGCGAAGACTTTGTTATGTAGCAATAACTAGAGCTAAAGAAAGATTATACATAACTAATGCTAAAAGAAGAATGCTTTATGGAAATGTTAATTTTAATCCACCAAGTAGATTTATTAATGAAATTGATCATGATTTAATTGAAAAAGATGAAAAAGTAAATAATATAAGTGGAGTAAAAGAATTTAATAAAGAAAGATATTACAAGACAGAAAACACTTTATATAATCATGGTGATATAGTAATACATGATACATATGGCAAAGGTGTTGTAATTGATGCTGATGAAAGATTTGTAACAATTGCTTTTGATAAAAGGTTTGGAATTAAAAAATTATTGAGTAATTATCAAGGTTTAAGGAGGATGTAAAATGGATAATTTAACTTTAGTAATTATGGCAGCAGGTATGGGGTCGCGTTTTGGTGGTTTAAAACAAATTGAACCAGTTGGACCAAGTGGAGAAATTATTGCTGATTATTCGGTATATGATGCTATAAGAGCAGGTTTTAGTAAAGTAATATTTATTATAAGAAGAGAACATTTAGATTATTTTAAGGAACATATTACTAGTAAGTTTGAAGATAGAATTAAGGTAGAATTTGCTTTTCAAGAACTAGATATGATTCCTAGTGATGCAACATTACCTGAAGGACGAGTAAAAATGCTTGGAACAGGTCATGCACTTCTTTGTGCAAAAGATTTAATTGATGGTAATTTTGTTTTAATTAATTCTGATGATTTTTATGGTTTAAATTCTTATCAAAAGGCTGCAGAGTTTTTTGGAAATAATCATGAAGACTTGGAATATTTAACTGTTAATTACCCATTTTATGTAACAGAAACAAAAAATGGTGCGGTAAAAAGAGGAGTAGTTTTTACAGATGATAACAACTATGTTACAAATAATATTGAATGTGAAATAGGAAGAGTAAATGATAAGTTAATTGCTAATGCAATATTTGAAGATAAAACATTTGAGCTCGATGAAAATCATCCAGTAACAGTTAATTTCTTTGGCTTAAGACCGAGTTTTTTAGAATTTTTAGAAAGTGAATTTGCTAAATTTATTCATGGAGATATCGGTTTAAAAGATGAGTTTTTATTACCAGAAATATTAAGACAAGGTATTAAAGAAAATAAATTTAAGATGTTATCTACAACTAGCAAGTCTAAATGGATGGGAGTAACTTATAAAGAAGATTTACCAGATTTAAAGAAAAATATCGAAGATTTAATCAAGGAAGGGGAATATCCAAATGAATTATGGGACACAAGAAGAAGTAAAAGCACGCGTTCTTGAATTAACAAAAATTTTAAATGAAGCAAATTATAATTATTATGTTTTAGATAATCCGACGATAACTGACCAAGAATATGATAAGTATTATCGGGAGCTTGTCAATTTAGAAGAAGCCTATCCGGAATTTAGTTATGATGATTCACCAACCAAAAGAGTTGGAGGAGAAGTTATTGATAAATTTAATAAAATAGTACACGAACGGCCGATGTTAAGTCTTGCTAATGTGTTTAATGAAGATGAAATTAGAGACTTTGATAGTAAAATTAAAAAAGAAGGCTTTAAACCGGAATATGTTTGTGAATATAAAATTGATGGCTTGAGTGTTGCTTTAATTTATGAAAAAGGAAAGTTAGTCCGTGGAGTAACTAGAGGTGATGGGGTAACTGGTGAAGATATAACGCACAATGTTAAAACAATAAAGGTTATACCTCTAATTTTAAAAAGAGCGATTGATATAGAAGTCCGCGGGGAAATATTCATGAACAAAAAGACTTTAGAAAAATTAAATGAACAAAGAGCAAAAGAGGGATTGCCACTTCTGCAAAATGTGCGTAATGCTGCTGCAGGTTCAATTAGACAATTAGATTCGAAGGTAACTGCTAAAAGAGAACTGGATAACTTTATTTATTACTTACCAGACCCAGATAAATTTAATATTAAAACACATATGGAAGCACTAGAATTTATGAAAAGTTTAGGTTTTAAAGTAAATCCCGCAAATAGATTAGTAAGTGATATTGATGGTATTTTAGAATTTATAAAAGAAATTACCGAAAAACGAAGTAAACTGCCATATGAAATCGATGGAGTAGTTATTAAAGTTAATGATATTAAAATGCAAGAAGAATTGGGATATACTGCTAAATATCCAAAATGGGCAACAGCATATAAATTTCCAGCTGAGGAGGTCTTAACTAAATTAAAAGACATAATATTTACTGTAGGGAGAACTGGTAGAATTACACCAAATGCAGTACTTGAACCAGTAATTGTTATGGGCTCAACTATCAGAAGAGCAACCCTACATAATGAAGAATATGTTTTAGCTAAAAATTTAAAAATCGGCGATATTGTGTCAATTCGTAAAGCTGGAGATGTTATACCAGAAGTAGTTGAAGCTAAATTTGAACGGAGAACTGGAGAAGAAAAAGATTTTAAAATGATTCATGAATGTCCAATGTGTCATAGTCCTTTACAAAAATTTCCTGATCAAGTTGATTATTATTGTATGAATCCCGAATGCCCTAAAAGAAATATTGAAAGTATAATTCATTATGTATCAAGAGATGCCATGAATATTGAAGGCCTTGGTGATGAAATAGTTGAAGAATTATATAATTTAGGTTTTGTTAGAAATATTCCAGATTTATATGATTTAGATTCTAAAAAACAAGCAATTATGGAATTTGATGGTTATGGGGAAAAAAGTGTTAATAAAATACTTGATAATATTGAGAGATCTAAAAATAATAGTTTAGAGCGATTATTATTTGGTTTAGGAATTAAAGAAATTGGTACTAAAACTGCTAAGTTACTAGCTAGCACATATCATAATATGGACGCACTTATGAACGCTACAATGGAGGATTTAGAAAGTATTAGAGATATAGGTAGCATTACTGCTAAAAGTATAGTTGATTATTTTGCTACCCATAAAGATTTAATTGAAAAACTGAAAGAAATTGGTATTAATATGGATTATTTAGGACAAATAAAGGGAGTAAGTGATGAAATAACTGGTAAGAGATTTGTTATTACAGGAACAATTAGTGATATGGGGAGAAAAGAAATAAAAGAAAAACTAGAATCTTACGGTGGAAAAGTAAGTGAATCAGTTAGTAAAAATACAAATGTTGTAATTGTTGGAGAAAATCCTGGTAGCAAATATAATGATGCAATAGCTTTAAATATTCCAATATGGAATGAAGAAAAATTACATGATGTTTTAAATAATTTGTGATATTTCTAAATATGTAGTATAATTATATTACTTAAAGAGGTGAATAATTTGAATAAACTAAAAGAATTATGGGGGAAGAATAAGGTGTTAATAGTACTAGGGATAGTTCTAATAATATGTCTAATTGCTATAATTGTGGTTGCTGTATCCTTTTTCTTCGGAGGTAGTGAATCAGTTTATGGCGATAGATTAGATGGTATTGAAAATTATCCGGTGACTGAAGAATTTATGGATGAATATGTAGCTAGTTTTGCTGAAGATGAAACAGTGGAGGATGTAACAATCCATACTCAAGGTAGAGTTATTTATGTAGCTATTACTTTTGCTCCAGATACACCACTAGTAGATGCTGAAAGTAAAGCTGTAGCATCATTAGATTTATTTAGTGAAGATACTTTATCTTATTATGATATTAACTTTACATTAGAATGTGCAGCAACAGAAAATAGTGAAGGATTTACCATAATGGGAGCTAGAAATGTTGCTGGTTCAGGTGTTGTTTGGAATAATAATACACCAGTAGAAAGTGAAGAAGAGTGATGAAAAAAAGACGAAATATAATTGTTATAGTTGTAAGTGCAATTGTTGTTATAGGTATTGCAATCCTTTTATATTTTCTTTTAAATGATGAAAATAAATTGACTGTTGCAGAACGCAATTGGATAAATGAAAATATTAATACCGTACCAAATATTAATGTTTTGGATGATGCTAATGTTTTTGGTAAAAATGGTAGTGGAGTATTTTATGGCTTTATAGAAGATTTCGAAGAAGAATATGGTTTAAATATCAATCCAATTACTTTTAGAAATGGAACTAATCCATCAGGTATAACACTAGGTGCTAAAACTAGTGTAGGAAATAATGATGTAGTATTTTTTACAGATCATTATGCGTTAATTGGTACTAATAATGAAATAATTAGTGATACTGATGATTTAATAGGTAGAACAATAGGTATTTTAACTAGTGATTTAAGTTATGTATCAACTTATATAAATTCTACCAATATTACATTTACCCAATATGAATCTAGTGAAGAATTATTTAATGCAATTGGCAGTGATGTAACTTATGCTATAGTACCTTTAACTTATTATTTAGATACTATTTTAAGTAATAATTATAATATCTTATACCATTTTAGTGATATTAAAATATATTATACAATGCAAACTACAGATGATACTTTAAGTAGCATTTTAAGAAAATTTTATAATAATTGGGAAGAAATTGATACATTATATAACGAAGCATTATTTAATACTTTTACAACTTCTTTAAATATATCAGCAACGGAAATAGATTCGATGCAAAGTATTGAATATAACTATGGTTTTGTTAATGCATCTCCTTATGAAGTTATTATGGGAGGTAAATATGGCGGAATTGCTGCAGTTGTTTTAAGTAAATTCAGTGATTTTGCGGGAGTTGAATTTAATTTTGAAAAATACCGTAATTATGATAGATTTATGAATGCTGTAGAAAATGGCGATGTCGATTTATATTTTAATTATTATAATTATTCCGATAATTTTAATGCTACAAATGGGATAAATATCGAATATAGTGTGGCAGTTAGAAAAGATAATAATATGGTTATAAAATCAATTAATTCTTTAATTGGAGAAACTGTATATGTACAAGAAAACTCTAAAATATATGATTATATTAGCAATATTAATGGTATAAATGTTGAAACATTTAGTACAACAAAAGATTTATTTAAATTAAATAAAAGAGATGTAATATTAGTAATAGATAAAAATACTTTTGATTATTATAGTTTGGATGAGTTAGATAACTATTCAGCAAGATATAGTGATTATATCGCCGATGAATATAATTTTAAAGTAAGAACTGATAGTGCATTATATAATTTACTTGATAAATATGTAAGTTTTCTAGATCAAGATGAAATAATTTTAGAAGGACTTAATAACCATAGTGAAACTGTTCAAAGTGGCGGAATTGTTACAAAAATAGCTGAATACATTTTATATGCGGTAATTATAGCTATAATTATTGCTCTAATAATTATTCGTAAAAGTAAAAAGATTTCTATTGCGAGAAAGATTAAAAAAGATGATAAAATGAAATTTATTGATCAATTAACATCTTTAAAAAATAGAAATTATTTAAACGAAAATATTGCAACATGGAATAATAATACAATTTATCCACAAACTATAATCGTAGTAGATTTAAATAAAATACAAGAAATTAATGATTTAAATGGTTATAATGAAGGGGATAAACAAATTAAAGCATGTGCTAATGTATTAATTAAGACACAACTTGATAATAGTGAAATAATGCGTACTGATGGTAATGAATTTGTTATTTATTTAGTGGGTTATAATCAAAAACAAATAACTAATTATATTCATAAATTAAATAAAGAAATAAAGAAATTACCGTATGACTTTGGAGCAGAATTCGGCTACAGCGTGATAGATGATGATATAAAAACTATTGAAGATGCCATGAATGAAGCGGTTGAAGATATGAAGAAACAAAAGGGTGCCATAAAAAATGAAAAAGAAGTTAAAAAGTGAGGTTAAAGAATTTTTTGATAATTTTATAAAAGTTTTAAAAAGGCCGGAGATGGCAATACTTCCTGGACAACTGGCCTTTTTCTTTGTGCTTGCTATTGTTCCTACTATAACCCTTATTAGTTATGGAGCAAGTTTACTTAATTTATCAACAGACATAATATATGATTTTTTAGCTAATGCTTTTTCAGAAGATATTGCAGCAATGCTATTAAATCTTCCCGAATCAAATGCTTCAGGTTGGGGTTTAGTAATAACTTTGATTGTCGGTTACTATACGGCATCCAATGGACCAGCATCAATTATTATTACATCTAATGCTATATATGGCGAAAAGCAAACGGGTTTCTTTAAAAGAAGATTAAAATCAATTATTATGACAATATTTTTAGTATTACTTTTCATTTTCATGTTAATAGTTCCCATTTTTGGGGATAAAATTATAGAATTATTTCAATATGTTGATTTAAATAGTTCAATTACTGATAAAGTAACAACTATTATAAGATTATTACAAGGTCCTGTTACTTGGTTAATAATGTATTTCTTTATAAAAATACTTTATACTATTGCTCCGAATAAAAGAATAAAGAGTAAAAATGTCGGATATGGGGCAATATTTACAAGTATTTCTTGGATACTTATAACTTATGGTTATTCATTTTATATCAATAATATTGCATACTACTCAACATTTTATGGAAGTCTTGCCAATATTGTCATGTTAATGATCTGGATATACATACTTGCTTATGTATTTACAATTGGTATGGCTCTAAACTATCGTAAAGAAGAAGTAGAATTGGAAAAAACAGGTTCTATAAAAACGAATAATAAGTAAATAATAATATCATGTACTACAGGTATTACTTAAGTACATGATTATTTTTTTTTCGATATCAATCTAGTATTAGTTTACTAACGATATTGAAGAGTAATATCTTGAAGTTCCCAAATAGGGAGCTTTGTTTTTGTTGACATATAATAAAATCGATGCTATAATTAAATTAGTTAGATTGGTCGTAACCCGTATGGGTTAGGGCCAATCTATAAAAATAAAAGGAAATGGGTTAATAGGAGTGATGCACTATTTGTGCTAGGTACTTTGACGGTTCCTTTTATTCAAGGACTTGTACTGTTGTCGTTATAAGGCGTTTAAATCTGGGACAATAGGTATCAGAAGCAATAGCAAGAGTCTTAATAACAAATTTTCCCGTTGCGACGGTATTGAACGCAATGGCAAAATTTGTTTAAATGAAGCAATATTAATTAGTACTTGATGGCAATTGCTATTGTTTCATTTAAAAAGGGATTAGATATTACATCGGTGACGAATTAATAATAATTATTAATTCTAGGGACTGTTTGTCTAATCCCTTTTTATTTTTTTACAAAGACGATTGACATATAATAAATTTTATGGTATATTCTTTATAGAGAAAGAAGCCGTTTTATAGGAGAGACTTATCATTTTTGATAACAGGTACTTTGGTGGTTTCTTTTTGAAAAGAGTTTGTATCTCTGCTCGTTTCGGGCGTTAGTCTAGGGATTTATGCATTAGACGCAGAGACTAGAACTCTTTTAAACCTATTAATTATTTATGGCACAGGCAATTGTAGCCCAAGCCCATATATAGTTAATAGAATACTTATATAAAAATATATAAGTAAATAAAAAGGAATTAGATTTTTTAAATCAGTGACGAATTATTTATAATTCTAGGTATTGTACATCTAATTCCTTTTTTAATTGATTTTATAAAACAACATAAGAAACAGCACAAGATATTTATATGTGTTTTGTCTTTTTTAGTAAATAACTATTGATTAATATTATAAAATGTAATATATTATATTTAGAAAGCGGTCGTGCTGACTTGACAGCGCGGTCGCTTTCTTTGTTTAAAAAAGCAAAAATTACTTGATTTCCTCCGGAATTTATCATATAATGATAATTAGAGGAGGAAATATGGTAGTTTCAAATAATATTCAAAAGAATAAGTATATAAATTATATTAATAAAGATACGAAGTTGGCTAGAGATGTTAAAGAAGGAAAGTTAATTAAAATTAAGAAGGGATTATATGAAACTAATCCCAATACTCCAGCATATTATTTAGCTAATTTTATATATGGACCATCTTATATCTCATTTGATTTTGCTTTGTCTTTTTATGGTTTAATACTTGAGAGAGTAGAGGTTGTTACATGTGCAACATTTAATAAAAATAAGAAAAGGACTTATAACACACCATTTGGAACTCTAATATATCGAGATGTTCCAGAAAGAGTTTTTCCACTTTATGTTAATTTAATAGAAGAAAATGGATATACTTTTCATTTGGCAACAAAAGAAAAAGCACTATGTGATAAGTTATACACATTAAGTCCTGTTAAAAATATAGAACAAATGAAGAATTTATTGTTGTATGATTTAAGAATTTATGAAGAAGAATTAGAAAAATTAAATATGAATATTATAAAAGAGCTTAGTGAAGTGTATCATTCAACTAATGTATCATTTTTATATAAGTTTTTAAGGAGGGATAAATGAATAACATTTTACAAAAAATGCTTGAAAAATACGAAATAAATAGTGAACAAGATGAAATTAATGCAATGAAAGAAATTATACAAGAAATAGTTTTATCGGGATTGAGTAGAGGAAAATTCTTTGATGAGGCGGCATTTTATGGTGGAACGGCTTTAAGAATATTTTATGGATTGGATAGATTTTCGGAAGATTTAGATTTTGCATTGATTAAACCAAATCCTAATTTTGATTTGTCGAAATATTTTAGTTTTATTGAAGAAGAAATTAAATCTTATGGCTTAAAACTTATTATTAATAAAAAAGAAAAGGGAAAAGAGTCTAATATAACTTCGGCATTTTTAAAGGGAGATACAATGACTCATATTTTGTTGTTTTTTACAGATAACAATCATCAAACAAATAATAAATTATTAAAAGATATTAAAATAAAGTTTGAAGTTGATATTAATCCACCAGCTGGTGCTAATTATGAGCTAAAATATCAATTATTACCGTCGCCATATCAAATTAGACTTTATGATCTTCCTTCTTTATTTGCAGGTAAAATTCATGCTATATTATGTAGAAAATGGAATTTAAGAACAAAGGGAAGAGATTTATATGATTATGTGTTTTTCTTATCTTTAAATACTAAAGTGAACATTGATTTAGTTAAAAACAAATTAATTGAATCAAAATATATTGAAGAGAATGATTCTTTTAATCTAGATATATTAAAAAAGTTATTAAAAGAGAAATTTAAAGAAATAAATTATGATAATGCTAAAGAAGATGTTAAACCATTTATTAAAAATCAATCATCACTTGATTTGTGGAGTAGTAACTTCTTTATTAGTATAACTGATAAACTTGATGGTGAATAGAAAACAGTGTTAGTTTTTACTATCACTGTTTTCTTCTTCAATAGGTTCAAATAAACATCTTATATCAATATTTAGAGCATCAGCAATACGACCTACAATAACTATTGTAAATCCTCTTTGCATTTTAACACTTTCAATTTTAGCTAAATAATTCATAGTAATACCCGCTAAATCAGCAAGTTGTTGTTGAGTTAAATTAGCTTTTTCTCTATATTTTTTAATATTATATCTAATTAAATTATAATAATAATTATCTTCATGTAACATATTACTACCTCCATATTTTAATTATGGACTATAAGTCTATAAAATTATATGGACAAAATGTCCAATAAATGATATAATCAACTTGAAAGTAGTTGATTAGGTATGAAGAAAAAAATATTAATTGGAGTAAGTAGTGCATTTGTAATAGCAATAATTATTACAACATTATCATTAACTTTATTTAAAAGTA
>CALVKF010000002.1 GCA_944332555.1 uncultured Bacilli bacterium | reverse complement strand
AGAGATATTATACAATATATATCGGAATCTTTTTTATTAATGATAAGGTATCTTTTTAAAAAAGGATTAACAATAAAAATTTTTTCTTGACAAAGTGCCTAAACTATGTTCTAAATTATTAAAATATTTAGCTAAAATTTAGTAAAAAAACAATGTAAAATAGTGTAAACGTGTGTAAACATTTACACTATTTTTTTTATTGCTGTTTTTTCCATACTTTAGCAAAAAAATGAATATTAATAAAAATTTGTCAAAAAAACTTTACTCAAAAAAAAGAATTTTGACTACTTTTGTTGAAATTATATAATGAAAGGAGATAATTATGCGAAAAATTTTCTTATTCGATTTATGTTTGTTAATTTGATATTCTTTTAACATTTTTTATCATTGTCATGAAGGGAGGTATATAATAAATGAATGATAAAAAAATAGTAAATATTCGTTATCCATTACTAAATGATAAAGTATTTAAGTTTGTGTTTTCTAATTTGTTATTACAAGATGCACTTTTAAAATCTATTGCAGTATTCATTGATAATGAAAAAATAAGTCATGATATAGAAAATATTGATGCTCAAGGCTTATTAATGGCACCATTTTATGTTACTAAAGATTATTACGGTGACGTTCTAACGACACTTAAAAATAATACTATAGTTTCAATGGAGGCATATAATTTATTTGGCTATGAAGAATTTGTTAAAAGTTTATGTTATGTATGTAGGATATTTGGTAATCAATTAAAAGTAAATGAAAAATATTCTAAAGCTAGTGATGTAGTAGGAATAACATTATTTCGGAAGAAAACAGACTTTATTATGGAGAGTGTTATGGAAGAATATAAACTATCAGAACAGATATATAAGTTAAAAGTAAATAATAATATTACTTTATATTTAATAGACCTTGACAAAGCAGCCAAGTTTACATATAATAAAAGTGAAACATTTTATGAATTTGCAAATATTATGAAAAAGGAGTGGCTAAGTGATATGGAAGAATACATAAAAGATAAGGAGGATGAAATGTTAGAGAAAACGGTAGCATATGTACGAGAATTTCTAGGAGATCCTAAAAATCATGATTTACTTAATCATTTTGAATCAGAAGTTCGTAATGCTAAATATGAGGGCAGGACAGAAGGTCGAGCTGAAGGACGTGCTGAAGGAATTGAAGAAAATAAAATTGAAACAGCAAAGAAAATGCTTTTAAAGGGAATAGATTTAAAATTAACTGCTGAAATTACTGGTTTAAATGAAGAAGATTTACACAAATTAAGTATTGTTTAAACATTACTAAAGAAGTATAAATTACTTCTTTTTTATTTTACATCAAACATGTAAATATTATGTATAAATCTTTACATAAATGCACATTATATGATACGATTAAGAAAGAATAGTGAGGTAATAAATGCAAGAAGATAAATGGTATTTGAAAGATTCTGAAGAAGTAATAAAAGCATTAGATAGTAATATAAATGGTTTAAGCACTAAAGAGGTAAAGAAAAGGCAAAATGAATATGGATTAAATATATTACCCAAGAAAAAAAGCGATAGTATATTTAAAATAATGTTTCGGCAACTTACTGACCCTATTGTAATGTTACTTGTAGTGACAGTAGTTTTTTCCTTTATTATTGGTGAAGTTGTTGATGCCTGTGCTATTATCTTTATTATTTTAATAGATTTAGTTTTAGGAACATTTCAAGAATGGAAAGCGGAAAAAACTGCTGAAAGCTTACAAAATTTAATTAAAGATAAAGTAAGGGTATTACGAGACAATGCGGAATTAGAAATTGATTCAAGTGAGCTAACTATTGGAGATATTGTAATGCTTGAATCAGGTGACCAAATTAGTGCTGATATTAGACTCTTAGAAACTCATAATTTACAAATTGATGAAGCAGTACTTACTGGAGAAAGTGTTAATGTTTTTAAAAATGCCATTAAACTTACTAAAAAAACAGGATTATCTGATCAAAAAAATATGGCCTTTGCGGGTTCAACAGTTATAACTGGTAGAGCTAAAGGAATAGTAGTTGGTATTGCTCTTAATACAGAAATTGGAAAAATTGCTGATAGTGTATCTAAATCTAAAGATGAAGCCTCTCCTCTTACTATTAGAATGAATAAGTTTTCTAAACAAATAAGTCTACTAGTCATAATAATTGCTATAATAATTGCTTTGATTTTATTTACTAAAGGAGTATCAGGTACGGAAATATTTTTATCGGTTATTGCTCTTGCAGTTTCAGCCATGCCTGAAGGTTTACCTTTAGCTTTAACTATGGCTCTTACTATAGCATCTAATAAAATGTCTAAGAAAAATGTCGTTGTTAAAAAACTAAATTCTGTTGAGTCTTTAGGAAGTTGTACCGTTATTGCGAGTGATAAAACTGGAACTCTAACTATTAATAAACAAACTGCTAAAAAAATTGTTACACCAAATAAAAAGGAATTTGATATAACTGGTATTGGCTATAGTGATAAAGGAGAAATAAATAATGGCAATACTGGAACAAATAATATTGCCTTACTTGGAGCACTTAATACTGAAGCAGAATTAAAATTTGAAGATGACAAATGGATAAGTTTTGGAGATTCTATCGATATAGCATTTTTAGCTTTAAGTAAAAAAGCCAAAGTAGATCTTGATAGTATTAAAGTAATTGATCGAATACCTTATGAATCTCTTAATAAATATTCAGCAGTGTTTTATGAAAAAGAGGAGTCTGTTTATTGTACAGTTAAAGGATCACTAGAAAAAATACTTGAATTTTCTAAATATATGCTAGTTGATGGTAAAAGAGAAAAATTAGATGAATCCTTGCTACAAGAACAAAATGAGAATTTAGCTAAGGATGGCTACCGAGTTATAGCTATATGTGATGGCGAAGTACCTAATTTTTCTAAAAAAGATAATTATGATGAAGAATATTTAAAAAACATGACAGTTTTAGGTTTAGTTGGTTTTATTGATCCAATTAGAGATGAAGCAAAAGAATCTATAAAAGATTGTCACAATGCCGGTATAAAAGTTATTATGATTACTGGGGATCATCCTCTAACAGCTCTAAAAATTGCCAAAGATTTAGAACTTGTTACTAGTGAATTTGAAGTAGCAACAGGTGAAGAAGTAGAAAGAGAACTTAAAAAAGGCGAAAAAAGTTTTGCAGAATTTATTAAGGATAAAAAAGTGTTTGCCAGAGTAACACCTCTAGATAAATTAGCTATTATTGATTCATTAAAGAAGCAAGGGGAATTTGTAGCGGTTACAGGGGATGGAGTAAATGATGCCCCAGCTATTAAAAGTGCTAATATTGGTATTGCTATGGGTAGTGGTACTGATGTTGCTAAAGAAACTGCTAATATGATTATTTTAGATGATAACTTCACTTCTATAGTAAGTGGAATTGAAGAAGGAAGAACCGCTTATGCGAACATTAGAAAAGTAAGTTATATGTTACTTTCTTGTGGCCTTGCTGAAGTGTTATTCTTTGTATTATCAATAATATTCAATTTACCAATGCCTCTGGTTGCCATTCAACTTTTATGGTTAAATATAGTTACTGATGGCCTTCAAGACTTTGCTTTATCTTTTGAGAAAACCGAAGAAGGAACAATGAAGGAAAAACCAAGAAGTCCAAAAGAATCTATATTTAATAAAGAATTAATGCAAGAAGTATTAACCGCAGGCTTATTTATTGGTTTAATAGTCTTTATAACCTGGTATTATTTAATTAATGTAATGAATATTGAAATTCATTTAGCTCGTGGTTATATTATGGTACTTATGGTATTTTTACAAAATATGCATGTTCTTAATTGTCGTAGTGAAAAAACAAGTGTATTTAAAATGCATATTAAAACCAATCCCTTAATTATAGCAACAATCATTGGAGCTATCATTTTACAAGTTATAGTTATGGAAGTACCATTCTTAAGTGACTTTTTAAATACAACAACTGTTCCAATAACTCATATGATTGTATTATTCCTAGCATCTACTATAATAATACTTGTTATGGAAATATTTAAATATTTTAAAAACAAAAAACGCAGTTAATGCGTTTTTATTATCTTTTCTTAACTAAAATTACTACTATTCCAATACCAATTATGGCTCCAACTCCAATAGCTATTGGAATAGTTATATTACTATTTTCTTTTTCTTCATTATTAGTATTTTCATTTGTTTCATTATCTGTATTTGTTTGAATTTTTCCAAATAATACAGAACCATCATCATTATAAGTAACTTTTAAATCGGTAGTTATATTATTATTTACCCAATCTTTTGTAATTGCTAGAGGAACAACATGATAATGAGGGTTTATAAAGTAGGCATTTTCATCATATTCTATATTTTCTAATGCTTCATTATATTCTTTAATACTTGCAAATTTTGCTTCAAAATCTTCTTTAGATGTTACTAAGAATTTAGTCCCATCTTCATTTAAAACAACATATTGTTTGCCATCAATATCATTAAATACTATATAATATAATTGATTATTATTTTCATCTAATGTATTTTCACTACTATAAAGACCATCAATTTTTAAAGAACCATTTCCATTAATAATATACTTATCGCTATATAGTACTTCAATTTCATTATTACCATTAGTAGTTATTGTACTTTCTTCACCTGGACCACCATAGTTATAAGTGCTCTTATTATTTTCAAATGTTAAAGTATTATTATCTCTGGTAAATGTAGCAATTAATTCTTCCTCTCCACTTGGTTTATTAACACAAGAGTAACTAGTAAGTTCAATTTTACCAGATACTGAACCAATTCCACAAGTATTATCTTCAACATATCCCCACAATATTTCATAGTCGGGTGCCTCTAAAGTGGCATTAGCAACCATAGGTATAAAACAAATACCAATACTAAATAATTTAAGTAATCTTTTCATATATCACTACTCCTTAAGTATTATATTACTGTTTATTTATTTATAAGTCAATATATTTTATTTTTTCTTTAAATCATTTTCATTTATTTCTTCAAAAAATTCTTTTATAGGAATTTCCATTACTTTTGATATATGATATAAAGAATTAAGAGAACAAGTTTTAAATGTCTCATTTTCTAAATCTGCAATAAAATGATCAGAAAAGTTACATTTCTCTGCCAATTTTCTTTGTGTCCAACCTTTTAACTTCCTTTGTTTTCTTATATTTTTACCAACTATATAATAAATGTAATTGTTATCATCTTTATCGTATTTCATATTTTTCACCACACAAATATTATCTAATATTTTTTTATTCAAAAAGTACTACCAATGGGTGTACTTTTATGATATAATTACTTTGAAATAATATACGAGGAGTGAAGTAAAATGGAAGTAAAATTAGATGTTAAAAAAAGAAACATATTAATAATAGTTGTAGTGTTAATGTTATGTATTGGAACAACACTAGCATATATTATAGCCCAAATACAAGATGAAGCAAGAAGTAATGCTAGTGTGATATCAGATACAGTAGATGTCTTAAACTTTGAAGTGGATAAAGATATCACTTTAAATCCTAATCAATTTAATGTAACTGAAGGCGGAAGTAATTTAAGTGATACTGCTGTAGGTAGTGCAATATTAAGAGCTAATTCAACAGATAATAATGCTACATATAATTATTATGTTTATTTTAGAATAAACACTAATAATTATATCTATACAACTCCTGAACAAACACCAGAAATGGTACTTACAATAACAGATCCTAATGATAACCCAGTAACAAATATTAGTGGACTAGATTATGTAACTTCTGGTGGAGTATCAGGATTTGATATAACAACCAAAAGTGGGTTATTTAATGTAGCAGAACTTTATGAAATAACATCAACATCAAGTACAGAAGATACAATACAAAAATGGACATTTACAGTATCATTTATCAATCTAGATACCAATCAAGCGGACAATGGTGGTAAAACATTAGAAGCAGAGATTATATTATCAAGAGAACCTAAATATACACTTGCTAATTATATAATAGAAAATGTATATGTTGAAGATGGAGTAAATGGACTTTATTATCATGATGGAGTGGGAAGTTATACAAATGCCGATCAAGAAGCTGGAGATAATTCATATAGATATAGCGGGGGAGATTATGAAATAGCTGAAAGCTATCAAGGAACATATAGTCAAATATACGGCGGTGTGATAAAAAAATATTGTGATGGAGTAGAAGATACAACATTTATTGATGATTGTTCAGGCAATTTCTATTATACGTTAGCTTATGATAGTAATAATACGCAATATACTAAAATAAGTGATGCATTGGAACAAGCAGTAAATGATAGTTATTTAACCGATGATAACATTAAAAATTATGTTTGTTTTGGTTCTGATGCACCGGTATGTCCAACTGAAAACCTATATAGAATCATTGGAGTATTTGGTGATGAAGTAAAATTAATCAAAGCCGATTATACAACAAGCGAAATGTTAGGGACAAATAGCAGAGATTATGTTGGAATATTATCTGAAGTAGGAGCGCACGCAGATTATTATAATGGAACTATGAATACAAGTGCTATCGCTATATATAGATGGAATTACGATACTAGTGTAAGCGAACTGGGCTCAAATGATTGGACAACAAGTGAGCTTAATACAATAAATTTAAATACAAATTATTTAAATTATTTAGGGGAGCCTTGGAGTGAAATGATATCGAATACAACATGGTATCTTGGAGGAATTAGTGACGATGAAATGGGAGCGGCAAAAGCATATTATAATGCCGAAAGAAATAATGCTGGTTATAATAACAATCCCGTAATCGCTAATGGTAAAATCGGTTTAATGTATGTAAGTGATTATGGATATGCAGCAAATCCAGATTATTGGACAACTGATTTATTTTATTATCATAATGCACGAAGTAACAATTGGATGTATATGGGATTTTATGAACTAACTCTTTCCCCATCATACTTGGCTTATTTTTATACATATAATATTTGGAGTTATGGAGGTCTAGAATTTTATACGTCTATCATGGAAAAAAGCGCCGTCAGACCCGTCTTTTACCTCAATTCAAATACAGTATACTCCTCTGGTGATGGCTCAATTGATAATCCATATCGTATTGAAATTTAATCATTTTTGATTAAATTTTTTTAAACTACTTTTATCTTAAAAATAAATGTGATATAATAGAAACATAAGTTACCAATAGTTAGGAGAGTGATTATATGCCTGCTACGATTGAGTTAAGTAAAGAACACATTGTAAAGGTTGCAGTAAAAATGGTAAATGATGATGGTTGGGATAGCGTTAATGCTAGGAGTCTGGCCAAAAGATTAGGGGTCTCAACTAAACCTTTATATCGCATTTATAATAATATGGATGAGATAAAGGAAGATATTTATAAAGAAATATCTAGACAATATGATGAATTTATCACAAGTAGAGTAGATAATAAAAAAGCTTTAATTACTTTATGTATTGCTTATGTTGAATTTGCTCAAGAATATAAAAATTTATTTATTAGTTTATTTTTAAGTAATAATTTACATTGGCAAAGCTTTGAAAATGTTTTAGATGAAAAATGGAATCAATCAACAATAATTAATTTAGTTAATAAACACGGCTACAGTTTTGAAGAAGCTAAAAGCTTATTTATGAATCTTTGGCTATATGCTAATGGCCTAGCCACTTTAGTTGCAACAAACGAAATAAAAATAGATGAAAAAGAAATATTAGTAAGACTTGTAAAAGCCTATAAAGTTTTTGCAAAAAATGAATAGGAGTACTTTACAAATAACGACAAAAAAAGTATAATTGACGGTAGGGAGGAAGATAGTGAAAAAATTATTAATTAGTTTATTGGTAGCATTAAGCTTAACAATTATTCCAAATGTTAAAGCTGCAGATGATTTACCAGAACTTACTGACCATGAAAAAGTTACAGTATATTTATTCCGAGGAAATGGTTGTCATGTTTGTCAAAGCTTCTTAACAGAATTCAGTTCACTATATCAAGATTATGCTGATTATTTTGAAATAGTTGCCTATGAATCATGGAAGAATTCAGAAAATCAAGAATTAATGCTTGATGCTAAAGAGTATTTCGGGGAAGAAGCAAACAGTAGTGTACCATTTATTGTAATTGGTGATTCTTATCATTCACTTGGCTATAATGCTAATACTGTTATTGAAGAAGCCTTAAGAGCTTATCAAGATGAATCATATGTTGATTTAATAGCTCAAATGGTTGATGAAGAAGGCTATAATGTTGATGCTGAAACATTTGAAGAAGCCGCTCAAGCTGAAGGTATTGGTGTTAGTGATGTTGATACTGTACAAAGTGGTGGTATAAGCGATGGCGCAATAGTTGCTATTATATTTGCAGTAATTATTGTTGGATTTGGTTCATTATTATTATTTTCAAGACAACAAAAAAATAACTAAACTGTTAGAAAATGCTAACAGTTTTTTTAACCACTAAAAAAGCTGTTTTTTACAGCTTTTTATTCTGGTAAATTATAAGGATTTATAGAGAATATTCTCTTACCATTGGTATCTAGGAAGTATCTAGCAATAACTTCTTCAGAACCATCATCATATCTTAATGATAAAATCATTTCTACCGTATAACCTACCAATCCTGTACCAGTAGTATTTAATACTGGATTGATATCTTGAACTAAATGTCTTGTTATTTCTTTATCAATATTTAAATTATATACTTCTCTTTGTAATTTTTCTGTATCAGCTTCAGCCAAATCTTTAGCGGCTTGTTGTGTAGATTCTTCATGATATAAATTTAAATCAAGAGCACATCCGTTATTGGCAGTAGTTAAGTTTACTCCTAAAATATATGTATTTGAATCATATTCGGAACCACCATATCGACATGTTGTTGGATCTACTACCCCGCTACCTTCACCAATAGTTAAAGTAGCATTTTGAGGAGTTGTAGTATTGCCGGATGAATCACTAGCTACTATTTGAATTGTATATGTTCCTTCAGCTAAATAAGAACTAAAATCAATGTTATTTCCATCTTCATCACGTCCGCTATCTGAAAATTCCACAATACATTCTTCACCACTATTATCGCTACATGTATCAACAAAATCTGAAGCATCATATGTTTGTCCAACATTAATAGCATAATCTTTAGTAATCAATTCTGGAGCTGTTACATCAATTACATTAAGTGTTGATTCATAAGTTTCATCATTTATTGTAATGGTAACTTCATAACTACCCAAAGCACTTAAATCAACTCCCGAATAATCTATATCAATATCATCTTCGCTAACATTTTGTAACTCTCGGAAAAATACATCCATGTTTGGTAGACTACTATTAATCTCAATATCCGCCGAATCATTGATCTCAATCACCGGCTCTGGATTATCACTACCTCCTCCAACACTAACTATTATTATTACTGTTATAAAAATGATTAAAATACAACCTCCAACAATCATGTATGCTTTCATATTATTGTTTGAGGAGCCTTTCACTTTTTGATTAAAAAATTTACCAGCCAAAGTAATTCCTCCTTATTTATATAATAATATTATCATATTTTTCTAATACTTCCAATATCTAAATCAAATAAACTATGAAAATTTATTGAAAATAGACGTAAAATTGTTGTAAATTTGTTAATTTTATGATATTATCGTTATTGCAGATTTATATTTTTAATATAATTTGTTAAGTGGAGGGGAAAATTGCGGACTTTGCCCATACCACTTACGCGAAAAAATTTATAGGAGGTGTTTTCGTGGCTAAAGAAGTCGTAAAGAAAATTAAATTACAAATTGAAGCTGGTAAAGCAACACCTGCACCACCAGTTGGTACCGTACTTGGACCTGCAGGAATTAATCTAGGTGATTTTTGTTCTAAATTCAATGAAGCAACTCGTGACAAGATGGGAGACGTAATTCCATGCGAAATCACAATTTATGATGACCGTAGCTTTGATTTCGTCCTTAAAACTGCTCCAGCACCATTTTTATTAAAAAAGGTAGCTAAAGTAGCTAAAGGAAGTAAAAAAGGAGCAAATGAAATAGTTGCTACTATTACTGAAAAAGAATTAAGAGAAATAGCAGAAACTAAAATGCCTGATTTAAATGCTTATGATATTGATGCTGCTATGAAGCAAATTGCTGGTACAGCTAGAAACATGGGTATTGCAATTAAAGGTGTTAATGATGCCGAATTAGAAAAACAAGCTGCCGAAGCGGCTGAAGAAGAAAAAGAACAAGCAAAAAGAGATGCTGAACTTGCAGAACTTGAAGCTGAAGCTAAAGAAATGGCTGAAGCAGCAAATGTTGATGTTCCGCTTCATGGTGAAGACGAAGAAGAAACAACTGAAGAAGAAAATTAATTTTAATAAATTTATTGTCCGCTTAAAATACCACAGTTAAGGAGGAAGAAAATGAAAAAACATGGAAAGAAATATGTGGAAGCATCTAAAAATGTAGATAGAAATACTCTATATAGTTTAGAAGATGCAATTAAATTAGTAAAAGAGACTTCAATTACAAAATTTGATAGCACTGTTGAAGTTGCTATTAAGTTAAATATTGATCCAAAAAAATCAGATCAACAACTTAAAGGTTCTTTGTCACTACCACATGGTACTGGTAAAACTAAAAAGGTTTTAGTTATTGCTAAAGGTGCTTTTGCTGATGAAGCAAAGAACGCTGGAGCAGACTTTGTTGGAGATAAAGATTTACTAGATAAGATTAAAAATGAAAATTGGTTTGATTTTGATGTAGTTGTAGCTACTCCAGATATGATGCCAGAAGTAGGTAAAATCGGTAATATTCTTGGACCAAGAAATTTAATGCCAAATCCTAAAACTGGTACAGTAACAACAAAAGTTGGAGCAATAGTTGAAGAACTTAAAAAAGGTATGGTAATGTATAAGAATGATAAGTTTGGTAATGTTCATACTATCATTGGAAAAGTATCTTTTGATGAAAATAAATTAAAGGAAAATTTAGAATATGTTATTTCCAGCATTTCTAAAGCTAAACCTAGTACAGTTAAAGGAAACTTTATCGAAAATATTTCTATTTCAACAACTATGGGCCCTGGCATTAAAATTGATAAAAATAGTTTTGACATTTAGTTAAAAATATATTATAATACGAGTTAGAAAAAGCGAATCCAAAGACAGTAGGCATCAAATAAGTCCTACCGAGGGGAACTTAAATACTTTTATTTTGAGCTTCCCTAGGGAAGCTTTTCTAATATAAAGGAGGATATATGGCAAGCACAAAGATTCTTGAACAAAAGAAGAAAACTGTCGATGAAATTGTTGATAAGTTAAAAACAAGTGAATCTGTTATTATATTCCAATATCAAGGCATGAGTGTTGCGGATTTAAGTGACTTAAGAAGAAAACTTAAAGAAGCCCAAGCTGAGGTAAAAGTATATAAGAACACTTTACTAAAAAGAGCTGCTGATGAACTAAACATTAATCTTGATGATTTTCTAGCTGGTCCAAATGCAATTTTATTTGGTAAGACATTGCTTGAACCAATTAAGATCATATCAGAATTTGCTAAAAGTAATGATAAACTAGATATTCGTGTTGGCATCATTAGTGGTGATGTTGCAGATATTTCTGTAATTAAAGAATACGCATCAATTCCTTCAAGAGAAGGACTACTTACAATGCTTGCAGGTGGTATGATGCAATATGTTAAAGATTTAGCAATAAGTTTAAACTTATATGCCGAAAAAATGGAAGGGAAGGAATAATTTATGGCAAAATTAAACAAAGAAGATTTTATAAGTGCATTAAAAGAAATGACTATTCTTGAAGTAAAAGAATTAGTTGATGCAATGAAAGAAGAATTTGGTGTTGATCCAATGGCTGTTGCTGTTGCTGCTGCTCCAGCTGCTGCTGTTGAAGAAGGACCATCTACTAAAACAGTTGTATTAAAATCAGCTGGTGGAAACAAAATTGCAGTTATTAAAATCATTAAAGAAATTACTGGTTTAGGATTAGTTGAAGCTAAAGCGGTAGCTGACAACGGTGGAAATATTAAAGAAAATATCCCATCTGAAGAAGCTGAAGCTATTAAAACTCAATTAACTGAAGCTGGTGCTGAAGTAGAATTAGTTTAATTACTAAAATGCTTGAAAATATCAACCTTTGGGTTGATTTTTTTCTTTTATTTGATATAATAATACATAAATTTAGATGGAGGATATTATGGTAGAAGAAAAGAATGTTGTTAATGTTTCAACAAAAACAAAAAACAAAATTGTTAGATACATTCACGATTGTGAAGAAGAAGTTTCTAAAGAAAATGTTGTTGGAGTTTATGTCAATCTAAAAAAAGAACTAACTACTAATAAGGAAGGGGTATATTCTAAAAAAATTTTGATGCGTACTACTATTGTTACTAATGGTCCCTTTATGGATACATTGCCAGATACTAAAGAATTTTTAGGCAATTACCGAAAGAGTGAAGATGATATTTTAGTAACATTTGTAACAACTCATTTGCAAGATTATATGGATTATAGTATGTGTGCTGATGTTTATACTGGTAGTATTTTAAGAGATGATTATGGAACTTTGCAAACAATTAAAAATGATTTTGCGGAAAATTTAAGTGCAGATGATGTAGAAAACGTCAACCGAGAAAAAGTAACATTTTCAAGAAAGTAATTGACTTTAAATGAGAGACTATAATATAATTTATTTGAGGCGATTAAATGAAAAAACTAAATAATAATGGTTGGGGTTTAACAGAAATGTTAATATTTTGTGCAATATTATTAATAGCTTTATTTGTTGCTGCATATTTAATTTATAGATTATATCAAAGTTTAGGTTTATAATTGCAAAAAAAATTTACAATTTTTACTTGACAATCATAGAATAATAATGTATATTAATAGTGCATTTTAAGACGGGTTCTACCTTTGTAGAACCTTGTAAAAAGCAATTTTGGATACACCGGGGTGTGTGTTAATGGAAGGGAGGACTTATGCCTACAATAAATCAACTTGTAAAAAAGAATCGTGGTAAGAAGAAAAGAAAAAGTAAAAGTCCAGTATTAAATGTTGGATATAATACTTTGGAAAAGAAGCAAACTGATGCTAAAAGCCCACAAAAAAGAGGGGTTTGTGTTAAAGTTGCTACTAGAACACCTAAAAAACCGAATTCAGCTTTAAGAAAATATGCTCGTGTTAGACTTTCAAATGGTAGAGAAATCGATGCATATATTCCAGGTGAAGGACATAACTTACAAGAACACAGTGTTGTTTTAGTAAGAGGTGGTCGTGTTAAAGACTTAATCGGTGTTCGTTATCACATTGTTCGTGGTACACTTGATACTCACGGCGTACAAGACAGAAAACAAGGACGTAGTAAATACGGAACTAAAAAAGATAAGAAAAATTAATAGATTAGGAGGAGAAAATTATGCGTAAAAGAAGAGCAGTTAAAAGAGATGTGCTTCCAGATCCTATATATAATTCCAAAGTTGTTACTAAACTTGTTAACCAAATAATGACTGATGGTAAAAAAGGAACAGCTCAAAAAATTCTTTATGAAGCTTTTGAAATTGTTGAAAAACAAACTGGAAAACCAGCTCTTGAAGTATATAATGCTGCTTTAGAAAATATAAAGCCAGCATTAGAAGTTAAATCACGTCGTGTTGGAGGATCTAATTATCAAGTTCCTGTTGAAGTTAAAGATGACAGAGCTCAAACTTTAGCACTACGTTGGTTAGTTAACTATGCAAGATTAAGAAATGGAAAGGGTATGGCCATTAATTTAGCAAACGAAATCATGGATGCCGCAAATGGCACTGGTGGAGCTGTTAAAAGACGTGAAGATACACACAGAATGGCTGAAGCAAATAAAGCATTTGCTCACTATAGATGGTGATCTAATGGCTAGAGATGTATCATTAGATAAATTAAGAAATATCGGTATCATGGCGCACATTGATGCCGGAAAAACTACTTTTACAGAAAGAGTATTGTTTCATACGGGTATAACTCATAAAATTGGGGAAACTCATGATGGTGAATCCCAAATGGACTGGATGGAACAAGAAAAAGAAAGAGGTATTACTATTACTAGTGCTGCTACAACTGCTCACTGGAAAGGATACCGATTAAACATCATCGATACCCCAGGACATGTTGACTTCACAGTTGAAGTTCAAAGATCCTTAAGAGTACTTGATGGTGCAATATGCTTACTTGATGCTAATGCTGGGGTTGAACCACAATCTGAAACTGTATGGCGTCAAGCAACAGAATACAAAGTTCCAAGAATGATTTTTGCTAATAAAATGGATAAAATCGGTGCTGATTTTGAATTCACATTGAGTACTATTAAATCAAGACTTGGAGTAAATTATGCTCCAATTCAATGGCCTATTGGTGCTGAATCTGAATTTAATGGAGTTGTTGATTTACTTACAAGAAAAGCATATCATTATAATGGAGAACAACAAGAAGTTGCAGAAGAAATTGAAATTCCAGCTGATTTAGTTGATATAGTGGAACAAAAAAGAACTGAATTAATTGAAAAAGCTGTTGAATTTGATGATGAATTAATGGAAAAATATCTTGAAGGTGAAGAACTTGCTGTTGAAGATATCAAAAAAGCTATCCGTAAAGGAGTTTTAGCTGCTGAATTCTTCCCAGTAATGTGTGGTAGTGCTCTATCTAATATGGGTGTTAAGCTTGCTCTTGATGCTGTAATAGATTACATGCCAAGCCCACTTGATGTACCTGCTATCGAATGTATGGATATGAATGGTAATGACCTACTTCGTCATCCTAGTGATTCTGAACCATTTACAGCAATGGCTTTCAAAATCATGACAGACCCATATGTTGGTAGACTTGCATTCTTCAGAGTTTACTCTGGATACTTACAAAGTGGTTCGTATGTATTATGTACAAATGCAACAGGTAAGAAAGAAAAAGAAAGAGTTGGAAGAATACTTCAAATGCATGCTAATCACCGTAAAGAAATTACTGAAGTATATTGTGGTGAAATAGCTGCTGCTGTTGGTTTAAAATCAACTACTACTGCTGATACATTATGTGATGAAAAAAATCCATGTATCATGAAAGGAATGGAATTCCCACTTCCTGTTATTGATGAAGCTATTGAACCAAAATCAAAGGCTGACCAAGAAAAAATGGCTACAGCTTTACAAAAACTAGCTGAAGAAGACCCAACATTTAAATATAAAACTGATCCAGAAACTGGTCAAACAGTTATAAGTGGTATGGGAGAACTTCACTTAGATATTCAAGTTGATAGAATGCGTCGGGAATTCGGCGTTGAAGCAAACATTGGTCGTCCACAAGTTGCTTATCGTGAAACAATCACTCAAGCCGCTGAATGTGAAGGTAAATACATTAAACAATCAGGTGGTCGTGGACAATATGGTCATGTTTGGGTTAGATTTGAACCAAATCCTGAAAAAGGATATGAATTTGTTGATGCTATCGTTGGTGGGGTAGTTCCTCGTGAATATATTCCAGTAACTGATAAAGGATTACAAGAAGCTATGGCTGGTGGAATCCTTGCCGGTTACCCAATAGTAGATATAAAAGCAACATTATTTGATGGTTCTTACCATGATGTCGATTCATCAGAAATGGCTTTCAAAATTGCGGCATCTATGGCTTTAAAAGAAGCAAAGAACAAATGTAAACCAGTTTTACTAGAACCAATTATGAAAGTTGAAGTAGTAATACCAGATGAATACATGGGTAATGTTATGGGTGACTTAACAAGCCGCCGTGGAAAACCTATGGGTAATGAATCTCGTGGAAATGCTTTGTCAATTAGTGCAATGGTTCCACTTGCAGAAATGTTTGGTTATGCAACTAGCCTTCGTTCAAATACCCAAGGTCGTGGAAACTTTACAATGACACTAGATCATTATGAAGAAGTTCCAAAAGGAATTGCTGAAGAAATTATTAAGAAAAACAGCATAAATTAAGAATAATACTTGAAAAATTTTCAAGCATTAGATAAAATATAATAGTAATAGAAAAAAGGAGGAAATATTATTATGGCAAGAGAAAAATTTGATCGTTCAAAAGAACATGTTAATATTGGTACTATTGGCCACGTTGACCATGGTAAAACAACATTAACTGCTGCGATCACAAAATATTTTGGTACTTTCGTTGATTATGCTGATATCGACAAAGCCCCAGAAGAAAGAGAAAGAGGTATAACAATCAACACTGCGCACGTTGAATATGAAACTGACAAACGTCACTATGCTCATGTTGACTGTCCAGGACATGCCGATTATGTTAAAAACATGATCACAGGTGCAGCTCAAATGGACGGAGCAATCCTTGTTGTATCTGCTGCTGACGGTCCAATGCCACAAACTAGAGAACATATCTTATTATCTCGTCAAGTTGGTGTGCCTAAGATCGTGGTTTACATGAATAAATGTGACCAAGTTGATGATCCAGAACTACTAGATTTAGTAGAAATGGAAATCAGAGAATTATTAGGAGAATATGGATTTGATTCAAACTGTCCTATTATCCGTGGTAGCGCTTTAAAAGCTCTTGAAGGAGATGAAGAAGCTGCTCAAAGTATCCGTGATTTAATGGCTGCTGTTGATTCATATATCGATGCACCAGTTCGTGATACTGACAAACCATTCTTAATGAGCATTGAAGACGTATTTACTATTTCTGGACGTGGTACTGTTGTTACAGGCCGTGTTGAAAGAGGTAAAGTAAGTCTAAATGAAGAAGTTGAAATTGTTGGTTTAAGACCTACTAAAAAAACAGTTGTTACTGGAATTGAAATGTTTAGAAAATCTCTAGACTTTGCTCAAGCTGGTGACAATGCTGGTGTTTTACTTCGTGGTATTGCTCGTGATGAAGTTGAACGTGGACAAGTTTTAGCTAAACCTGGAACTGTTACACCTCATACTAAATTTAAAGCAAGTGTATACGTATTATCTAAAGAAGAAGGCGGACGTCATACTCCATTCTTCTCAAATTACAGACCACAATTCTACTTCAGAACAACAGATGTTACTGGTGTAATTGAACTTCCTGAAGGAGTTGAAATGGTTATGCCTGGTGATAATATTGACATGACTGTTGAATTAATTGCTCCAGTTGCTCTTGAAAACGGTACTAAATTCTCTATTCGTGAAGGCGGTAGAACTGTTGGTGCTGGTGTAGTATCTGAAATTATTAAATAATTTAAGTATATACACAAATTAAACTATTGGTTGCCAATAGTTTTTTTCTGTCAAAAAATACTAGACAAATAATTAAACTAATGATATAATGTTTACACAAACAAAACATAATGGTGAGGTTAATATGTATAAATGTATAAATTGTGGAAGTACAGATACTTATGTAAAAAAATATAAGGATACTTATAATGTAAAAGGTATACAAATTGATGTAGAAACAGATTGTAGATTTTGCTCTAAATGTAATCATCAAGTTCGTGACAAAGAATTAGATAATAATACAATCTTAGAAGTATATAATAAATATAATTCTTTATATGGTATTAGACCAGAAGAAATAACAGCCTTAAGAGAAAGTTATGGTTTTTCTAAAGAATTATTTGCTAAAATAATTGGTTGTGCTAGAAAAACTTTAATTAGTTATGAAAATGGAACTTCTATACCTAATGATAATTTTTATATTATATTAAAAATGTTATTAAACGATCCTTCTATGATTAATAATTTTGTTTTAGCAAATGAACAATATTTAACTGATAAAGATTTAAAGAAAATAAAAGAAAAGCTAGGTAAAGAACCAAATAATATTATATTACAAGCATTCTTTGATAATGAAGAAGATATAGCAGATTATAATGGTTATACAGAATTTAATATTAACAAAGTAGAAGAAACAATAGCTAATTTAACTAATAGTGCTATTAGCAAAATGAAGTTATTTAAAGAATTATTTTATAGTGATTTTGTTAATTATAAAAATACCGCTGCAGGTATAACAGGTTTAGAATATGTTAAATATGCTAAAGGACCTGTTCCAAATCATTTTGAAATATTATTAGATGATCTATATAGGAAAGGTTTAATAGATTATGTAACAGAATATGTTGATGGCAAAGAACATGAATTAATAATTAGTAAGATGCCTATTAAAAATAAAAATTTATCAAGTAATGAGTTATTAGTAATAAATAAAGTAAAAGAATATTTTAAAGATTTTAGTGATCAAGAAATAAGTGATTATTCTCATAAAGAAGATGCTTATATTAAAACTAATATGAATGAATTAATAAGTTATGATTATGCTTTAGATATAAAAGGTATTTATGATAAAGAATAAAAAATATTATCTTTTGTTTTCTAATATAGATTTTGGATATGGTTTGCTTACATCAGTTTTGCCAATCAGATAATCAATAGATGTATCATAAAAAATTGCCAAATCATACAAATAATTTATTGGTATTAATCTTTTCCCTATTTCATATTCACTATATTGTTGTTGTTTTATTCCTAAAGCTCTAGCAACATCGCTTTGTTTTAAATCTTTATCTTCTCTAATTTCTCTTAATCTTTGAATATTCATAATATCACCTATTTAAATTTTGCCACACAAAACATATTTTGTATTGACAACACAAAACATCTTTTGTAAAATTATAGTGTATACAATAGATGTTTTGTGTGGTGAAGAAGTATGAATAAAAAAATATTGTTGATAAGTAGTGTGTTAATAACATTAAGTATAATAATGATTATTATCATTAATAATATGGATAATAAAGAAAATAATATAATATCTAATATAAAAAAAGATACAGAAGTAATAAATAGTAATATGATAACTATGATGTATGAAACAGATGCCGGTACAGGTATCTATGAAGAAACAAAAGATACAACATGGCCAGAATCAGGATATATATTTAATGAAAATTTGAGTGGTTGTGAAAATGGTGGAGAACTAGAATATAATTCTATAAATAAAACAGTAAATTTATTAAGTAATAAATCAGATAATTGTTATGTGTATTTTGATAAATATGATGGAGTATGGATAGATAATGTAAGCGTTACTAATGTAACGGGATCATCTGTTACATTAGATATAAGTGCAACAAGTGAAAATGGTAGTATTACAGCATATTATTATTCATTAAATGATAATGAAGAATATCAAGAAACAACAACTAATCCATTAACAATAAATGACTTAAATAAACTAACAGAATATAAGATAAGCATTTATGCTATAGATAGCACAAATGCTAGATCTAATATATATGAACTTACTGTTACTACTGCAGATGAATCAGGACCAGTTATAAATAGTGTAAGTGTTAGTAATGTTACATACAATGGTTTTACAGTAACAGTAGATGCTACAAGTGATGTAGATATTGTTAGATATCATTATGTAATTGAAAGCGAGAATATAGCAGTATCTGATTTGTATAATAGTCATGTTTTTAGCGATTTAGATACAGGAACTAATTATAAAGTAGAAATATATGTAAAAGATATTAATGGAATTTTATCTGAAGTATATCAATTGAATATAAGCACTGAAGATGGGGTGTTGTTAGCAAATTATATAATAAGTCAATATACAACTGATGGGGAAAATGGATTATATTACCATGATGCAGATTTAGCCAATGGAGCAGGAGATAATTCGTATAGATATAGTGGGGCAAATCCCAATAATTATGTGTGCTTTGGCAGTGATGAAGAAATTTGTTCTGAAGATAATCTTTATCGCATTATTGGGGTGTTTGGGAATGAGGTAAAATTAATCAAATCAACAAGTTATGGAAGTTATGTATGGGAAGCAGATATTTGGGGTCAAGGAAATACATGGGATGCATCAACCAAACCAGATATATATACTACGTTAAATAATACATATTATAATAGTTTAGGAATGACATGGAGTAGTATGATTGCAACACATAGTTATGAAGTAGGAGGAATGAGTTATTCAAACGGATATTTCAATGGAGCGCAAACAGCATACAATTATGAAGTAGGAGAATATCAAGCAGGATATGTAGAAAGTATGAAAATAGGATTAATGTATTTAAGCGATTATTATTATGGGGCAAGCCCAACATACTGGACATACCCAGGATATACAAGTAGCAGGTATCCAGATGCCAATGGCAATTATGGAAGTTCTTATGATTACCGAGCAGCAATAGGAAGCAATTGGATATACCTGGGTCCTGATGAATGGACTATTTCTCATTTTGCTGAATTTATGGCATTTTATATAGTTACTGATGGTATAGACAACGGTAGTGATAGTGTAGACAATTCGAATGAAATCCGGCCAGTTTTTTATCTAAAACAAGATATAAAATGTGTCTCTGGTACAGGAAGTATATCAGAGCCTTTTAGAATTACTGATTAACGGCCAGTTTTGAAAAAATATTGGTAAAACCTATAAAAAAAGAGGTTAAATGTTCGCTCAAAAATGAATAATTTAACTTTTATTTGTGTATTACGAATACACCCAATTAGTAAAAATAGATATATATTTAGTTTATAACGCACAAAAAGATTTTTCAGTTGCATTATTAACGGCTTCAATGTAAAAACTATTAGATTTTTGCTTTTTAAATAGAGTTTCTAATAACAGAAAGAGGGTGTTTTTCAGGTTTAAAGGACAATAGGTGTAGCAAGTATGGTACATCTATTTTTATGATTTTTAAAAACTGTCCGTAGGTGAGCAGAATTAGATAATATTATATAATGTTTAAAAATTATAATAACAAAATAAATTAAAGTATAAAAAATAATAGTTCTAATTAGACCTATTATTTTTATTATCTACAAAATTTTCAAATCCATTAAATAAATCTCTAATATCAATATTATAAATCATACATATTTTAAATAAAGTATCAAGAGAAACTCCAACGCACAAACCAGGACTTTCTATTTGAGACAAAAAACCTCTACTCATATCTATTTTTTCAGCCAAAGTTTCTTGACTGTCATTGTGTTCGGTTCTTATCTTTTTAATATTATCACCAATTAATCTATAAAAATCATTTAAATTGTAATTGTCCATGTATATCACCTAAAAATATTGTATATTAATATTTTTAATGTTTCTGCTAGTTTAAAACTAGCATTTTTTTAATTTTGTGTTATTATAAATTAAAGGATAGTGAAAATTATGAATTTAAAAAAATTATTGTTGATAAGTAGTGTGTTATTAACATTAAGTATAATAACAATTATTATCTTTAATAATATGGATGATCATAAAGTTTATGAAATTAATGAGGAAAAAGAATATAACAATAGCTTTTTAACATTAATGATAGAAACAGAAGCAGATTCAGGCATATATGAAAAATCAAATTCTTCTTTATGGCCTGGAGACGGGTATATATTTAATGAACAGATGTCTAGTTGTGAAAACGGTGGGGAATTATCTTGGAATGAAGAATTAAATACAATTAATTTGAAAACAAATACTGCCGCAAAGTGTTATGTATATTTTGATATATATTCTCCTCCTACATTAGCGGATTATATTATAAATAATATATATGTAGATGATGGAGTAAATAACTTATATTTTCATGATGGTATAGGGACACATGCAAATGCAAATTTAGAGTCTGGAGACAACAGTTATAGGTATTCAGGGGCAAATCCTAATAATTATGTATGTTTTGGTTCGGATGAAGCAACATGTCCGAGTGATAACTTGTATCGAATAATTGGAGTATTCAATGACAGTGGAGAATATCAAGTAAAATTAATCAAAGCTGATTATACAACATTAGAAATGACAGGAACTGAAGGAACATATTATGGAAAATATAACATGAGTACAAGTGAGTATAAAGGAAATATGAATATAGATAATATTGCGAGCTATTATTGGAATCTAGATGATAATGCTATATGGAAAAATAGCCCTTTAAATACTATAAATTTAAATAATTTATATCTGAATTATTTGAAAGATATGTGGAGTGATAAAATTGCCATAACAAATTGGTATTTAAATGGAGCAAGTATTTCTGATTCATTAATAACTTGGTATGATGCTGAAAGATCTGGAGATAGTATAAGTGCGAAAATAGGACTAATGTATGCAAGTGATTATGGATATGCATCAGATACAAGCTATTGGAATTTAACAATGTGGTCGTATTCTAATGCAGCTAATAGTAATTGGCTATTCAATGGACTTTATGAGTGGATTATTTATTCTAATAATTCTTCAAATAGTGCTCCATATATTGGTGGTAATGGCAATTTATCTTCTTTAAGCATTAGTACTTTTGGCTGTGCAATCCGTCCTTGTTTCTACCTTAACTCCAATGTCGCATATATCTCTGGAACAGGGACAATTTCTGACCCCATTCGCATTAATTAAGGTTTTCTCTTTAATTTTTTCCTAACTAATGCTATAATAATCACCAAGTGGTGATTATTATGTCTTTTATAGAAAGAATTACTAATGAATTTAGTTTTTATAAACAAGAAGAATTATATTTTAAAAGAATTGCTATAAGAAGTAATTATGTATATAGTGCAGCTATAAGTAGAATTATTAAAGATATCGAAAATGATTGGAACAATCTAGAAATAGATTGGTTTATCAATTATTGTCTTCTAAATAACAATTTAGATTTAGTGGTCATTTTAGGTGATTATGATATAATTATAAGCTATGAACAATTACAATATATTCTTAATAACTATCCAGATTTTGATTTGCTTTTAGCTAGTATAATTAGAAAAAATAATATAACTATTAATGAAATATTAATGCTATCTAATAATAACAATATTACTAATTTATTAATTATGTATACAGATATTAAAGGAATTTTATCGGATGATATTGATGTAAGTACCAATAGTATTAAAACATATTTAACAGAAATTAGAAGAATTCCCCTATTATCTAAAGAAGAAACATATAGATATTTTGAAAAATTAAGTACATTAGATAAAAATAGCGAGGAATATAGCGAATTAGTTAAATTTATAGTTAAATCAAATCTTCGTTTAGTGGCTGATTTTGCTCTAAATCACCTTCATGAAAGAGTAGATTATTTAGATTTAATTCAAGAAGGAAATATTGGGCTAATTAAAGCTGTGGAAAAATATGATTATCAAAGAGGTGTTTCTTTTTCTTATTATGCAAGTTTTTGGGTTAATGAAAGAATATTACACTTTATTAATTCCCAAGAAAATTTTTCATATACATATACTATTAATAAAAAGAAAGTAATTAATTTTATTGCAAAGTATCAAGAACAATATTATGAAAAACCTCGTCCAGAAATAATTGCTAATGCTCTAAATATGTCTTTAAATAGAGTTCAAAATTATTTATCTAATATAGTAACTGAAGTATCTTTAGATGAAAGATATGATAATGGAGATTTAAAATATGAGGCTTGTAGTGATGAAAATATAGAAGAAGTAGTAGTAAATAGAATGGTTACTTTAGAAAGTTTAAATTTATTAAGTGAAAGAAATAGACAAATAATAAAAATGATATATTTTGAAGGTTATTCATTAGAAGAAATCGGCAAAAAATTTAATATATCTAAAGAAAGAGTTAGGCAAATTAAAGAAAGTTCTTTAGAAAAAATGGGAACCTATTTAATGAAAAAAGAAGAAGATAAAAATATAATTACTGCCCAAGAGTTTTTGGGTTGTACTAAAAGTATTTTAGAAGATATAATAAGAGAACAAAATACTTTAGAAAATAGTTTATTATTTGAAGTATTTGGTAAAGATTTAAAAAAAGAAACATGCATAAATAGTGAAACTTTAATAAAATTAAATATAATAAAAGATCGATTACAAGACTATATAAATGAAAGATTAAAGTATTTAAAGTATCGTATTGATGCAAGTGATGATGAGCTTGAATATTTATATAGTACTGCTCATATTGCATCAAGACAACATAAAGTTTTATATGATTGCTATGGTGAAAGTTATGAACAAATGCTCCAAAAGGATGTGGATGGAGAAACTAAAAAGAACTTAATAATTGCTGAAAGTAATTTAAGAAAACGGTTAACAATGTTAAGAACAAGAAAAAAACAGAGTTAACTGTTTTTATTAAATTCATTAGCAAGCATTCCATTTTTAAGTAAATGAGTATATTGATGTTCATCAATTACTAAATCAAATTCTCCAATATATTCATATATATCTGGATTAAAACCATTTTTAAATCTGTTTAATCCATGGTAAGGATTATCTCTAGAATCAACTGTAACCCCATTTAAATCAGCATATTTATATTTATCTTTATAAAAATAAAGTATTGCATAATATAGAAAATAATTTGCTGGATATCTTCTCAAATCTTTATCATATCCACTAATATAAATAGTAATTCTATTATTAAATTTAATAACCATAGCTCCTGCAACATATACATCTTCATTAGTATTTAAGTGTTTTGATGCTTCAGTAATATCGTTTTTATATGAAAGTAATGCTCTATCAGAATTCATTTTAGCATTAATAACCGTCGGAGTATTCTTTCTAATAATTTTTTCTGTAAAATCATTATTTTTTTTAAGTTCATGTTCATAATAATTTTGAGAATTTATTAAATAATATTTATAATCTACTCTAACTAGAAAGAAATCTATATCATTTTGTTTATTAAATACATTATATAAATCATTATAATGAAATTCATTTTTATTTATTTTATCTTTTATAAATTCATAAAAGATATTTACTTTAGATATATCCGCTTGTTCTAGAACTAAACCTTTTCTAATAGCCTTTTTAACTTTATTTCTAGTATTTTTACTTATTTTATCTAAATCAAAATTTTCTAAATTAACTATAGCATTTATTCTTGGGAGTAATGCCTCAAAATTGGTGTTGCTCTTTAATTTCTTATAACCGCACTTATTTAAATTACTAATTATATTATAGTTTTCATTATATTCAAAATTACCGGTTTTTTTATTTAATTTACCAATAGCAATTTCTGGATTTATTTTAATAAATACAAAATTTTTCTTTTTGTAATGTTCTTTTATTTCTCTAGTAAATGTTTCTAATATGAAAATATTAGAATAATCTACTAAAAAACCACGGGGAGAATACCCATAATAATGATTGCCAATTTTTTTATATAATATTAAAGCTACAGCAATAACCTTATTATCACTAATTAAACCAATAAATTCATAGTCGTAGCCTTCTTCAGCTTTAAGCATTGCATAACTAACACTTTGATAAGCATTAGCAATAATATTAGTTTCTGCAAAACTTTTAAAATCATCTAATGATAATTCTCTTAAGTACATATTTACCTCCCACATTTAAGAATAAATTATATCATATTTAAAAGTGATTGACAACTTTTAAATAAACATTTACAATTATATTAGGGTGATGTATATGGCTACTCCATTTAAAAAGAGTATTGAACATGTTTATAACAAAATGGTTATATTTTCAATTATTTCAGCAATTATTACTATTATAGTTGGTATTGTGTTATTATTTTTACCTAATTTATCTAATAAGGTTGTAGGTATAATTACTGGGGTAATATTTATTATCTTTGGAATAACTACCGCATATAAGTATTTAAAGAGAGATGGAGCTAAAATTTATTCTTTAAATTTAGTATTTGCTATTCTTTATTTAATACTTGGTTTAGTAATAATAATATTTCCATTTAGTGTTATTGAATTTGTAACAGTATGTCTTGGATTATTTTTAGTTGTTAATGGTGCTACAGAAATTAATTATGGTTTATGGCTTAAACGTGGGGGAAGTAAAGCTTGGCTTGTTACACTAGTTGCAGGAATACTTTTAGTTATTCTTGGGATAATGATAGTCTTCAACCCATTTACGGCATTTGCCTTAACCCAAATAACTGGAGCTTTTCTAATTATTAGTGGAATAATTAATTTAAGTGATGCGATAACATTTAAAACTAAAGCCAAAGAAATAATGGATATATTTTGGTAAAATTAAGTCTGCAGGGATGCAGATTTTTTTGATTTGTGATATACTTGTTATACGAGGTGATAAAAAAATGTTAATTAAAGATGTTAAAGCAAGAGAAATTTTAGATAGTAGAGGAAATCCTACAGTTGAAGTAGAAATGACTCTAGATAATAATGTAAAAATGCGAGCAAGTGTCCCTAGTGGGGCATCAACTGGATCACGTGAAGCTTTGGAACTAAGAGACAAAGATGAAGCTAGATATGGTGGTAAAGGAGTTCTAAAGGCTGTTGAAAATGTTAATAAAATTATTGCTCCAGCACTTCTTGGTAAAAAAGCTAATCAAGCTGATGTTGATAAAATATTAATTGAACTTGATGGAACCGAAAATAAAAGTAAATTGGGAGCTAATGCCATCTTAGGAGTATCCCTTGCATGTCTTAAGTGTCTAGCGGAATCTGAAAAAAAAGATTTGTTTGAATATGTTTCTAGTAAAAATGTTTCTATGCCAATTCCAATGATTAATATCATTAATGGTGGGGCTCATGCTGTAAATAATATAGATATTCAAGAATTTATGATTGTACCAGTAGTTAAAACAATAAAAGAACGGGTGAGAGCGGGTTCAGAAATATTTCATGAATTAAAGAAACTACTTGTTAAAAATAACTATAGTGTTGGTGTTGGTGATGAAGGTGGTTTTGCTCCAGATTTAGAAAATAATGCTATGGCTCTAGAATTTATTGTTGAAGCTATAAAAAAAGCGGGATATAAACCTGGAGAAGAAGTATTTATTGCCCTAGATGTTGCTGCTAGTGAAATGTATGATAAAGATACTAAAACCTATAGTATTGATGGCAAGAAATTAAATAGTGACGAATTAATAGAATATTATAAAAGTTTAATTAAAAGATATCCAATATTAAGTATTGAAGATCCATTCTATGAAGATGATTTTGTGACACTTCAAAAATTTACGGCAGAAGTTGGAGACAAAATAATGATTGTTGGTGATGATTATTTTGTAACGAATGTTAAATATTTACAAAAGGGTATTGATATGAAAGCTGGTAATGCAATCCTTTTAAAGGCTAATCAAGTAGGTACAATCACTGAAATGACTAAAACAATACTACTTGCTAAAAAGAATAATTATAAAACAATTATATCTCACAGAAGTGGGGAAACTGAAGATACATTTATTGCTGATTTAGCGGTAGGTTTAGCAATTCCATTTATTAAAACCGGTTCAATGTGTAGAGGAGAGAGAATTGCTAAATACAATCAATTACTTCGAATTGAAGAAAAACTTAATAAAAATAAGTAGGTTTGAAAATTAACCTACTTTTTATATAAAATGGTTGGAATATAGTTTTGGTAATAATAGTATTTATTTTGTATATACTTATAATGATCCTAAGTATCCCGTGTGGACTTAGGACATTTTTAATAAACTATGCCAGTTATACGGGAAATTCATTGCTACCAGAATGTCATTCAAAGAAATCGTTTTAATTTTTGATTCAATACTTTTTAATCGGCTGTAAATCTTTGAATGAAATTTTTGATAGTCTTCTTTAGTAAGTAATGTTTTTAACACAATCATTACAGCAAATAAATCATTTTTTCCATATTGAAATCTATTATTTATTGATGGAATATTTAATAAATTGTGATAATTTGTATCATTTATAGTTTCTCTAGTAGGAAAGCTATAATTAAAAAGTCTTTCATTGTGTGCGCATAAATTTCTTGTGTGACATAGGATTCCTAAAAAACTCTTTAAGTCATTATCGCTAATTCCCCAAAACATTGTTATATGAATTCTTTCATTTTGATTCATTAATTTATAAAAATTGCAAATATCTCCGAAAGATAAAATATTAACTAGTACCCATAAAGGTATAAAACCGTAATTCATGATATAATGATTAATATATTTAGTACTACTTATCGAATCAGCAATTTTTTTGTTTAAATTGCTGATTAACAATTGTATATGTTTAATTTGTTTTTCTTTTAGATTAGGGTTGATAAAAGTATTATATGAAAAAGTATCAAAGTTATCAATTTTTAAATAATTATCATTTCCGTGAAAGCTTGAAAAATGATATGCTACTTGAGTTCTTAAAATGTTTTCAATTTTTAAAATATATTCTAAAAAAATATTTTTTAATTGATTATCAAATTCATATAATGCATATATCTCATTAAAAGTTGTACCGGTTTTAAACACCTCTTGATTGTTAGTAGTATCTAAAAACAAGTCTTTATATCCATTAATTATATTATAATAGTTATCACTTAATAACTTACATATAGCATCTTGTTCATCTTCAAATAACATACCTCTTGATTTTAATAAATCGACTTGTTCTGTTACTAATTTAAAATCTTTCATAAAAAAACGTCTTCGGTCCACACGGGATACCGAAGATCAATACATAATTATTGTACTATAAATTAGTATCGATGTCAATACCCCCTGCACCATAAAAGTCCTTTCTAAATATAGTTTATCATAAATAAAAAATTAATCAATAGTAAATTGTCGTTTTTTAATTTTTTCACTTCACATTTTAATTTTTTTTGCATGTTTTATTTTCAATTTCGCAATTTTAAGGTATAATTAATATAGTACGGAGATGATAAACATGAAAAAAATAGTTGATGGAAATGCTGCATGTAGTAAAGTAGCATATTATTTTAGTGAAGTATGTAGTATTTATCCTATAACGCCATCAAGTCCTATGGCAGCAAATATTGATACATTAACAGGGACAAATTTACTTAATATATTTAATGATAAACCGAAAGTTTTAGAAATGGAGTCTGAAGCAGGAGCAGCTGGAGCTATGCATGGAGCACTACTTTCAGGTAGCTTAGCTTCAACATTTACAGCTTCTCAAGGTTTACTTCTAATGATTCCAAATATGTATAAAATGGCTGGAGAAATGCTTCCGGGGGTAATACATGTTGCATCTCGTTCTCTTGCAACCCATGCTTTATCTATTTTTGGAGATCACCAAGATATTTATGCAACGAGAGCTACAGGATTTTGTATGCTAGCATCATCTAGTGTAAATGATGCTCAGAATCTCGCAGCAGTAGCTCATCTTTCAGCAATTAAAGGAAGTCTTCCTTTCTTACATTTCTTTGATGGTTTTAGAACTAGTCATGAACTAAATACAGTTGAAGAAATACCTGAAGATAAACTACTTTCTTTAGTTGATTATGATAAAATAAACGAATTTAAAGATAGATGTTTAAATGTTGGTAAGAAGTATCAATATGGAATGAGTGAAACTGAAGATATTTATTTTCAAACAATGGAAGCTAGAAATAAATATTATGATGCTATGCCTGATATTGTAAATGATTATATGACTAAGATTAATGAAATAATGCATACTGATTATAAGCCATTTAATTATTATGGTGGTGAGCATGCCAAAAATATAATTGTTGCAATGGGTAGTGTAACATCAACTATTAAAGAAGTAGTAAAAAAACTTGGGGATGTTGGTTTAATTGAAGTTCATTTATATCGTCCATTTAGTGCTAAATATTTTAGGGAAGTACTACCTAAAAGTGTCAAGAGGATTGCAGTGCTTGACAGAACTAAAGAAAGTGGTTCTGTTGGTGAACCTTTATACCTAGATGTATGTAGTGTATTAAAGAATGAAGATATAGAAATTTATGGTGGAAGATATGGTTTATCAAGTAAAAATACAACTCCAAGTGATATTTGTGGGGTATTTAAAATGCTTGCAGAAAGTCCTCATCATAACTTTACAATTGGTATAACTGATGATGTAACTAATTTAAGTATTAAACCATGTCCAATAACTATTGATAATGATTATAAAGAAATTCAAATTTATGGTTTTGGTTCAGATGGTATGGTTAGTGCTAGTAAAGATATTTTAAAAATAGTTCATGAATCACTTGATAAATATGTTCAAGGATATTTTCAATATGATTCTAAGAAAAGTGGAGGAGTAACAGTATCTAATTTAAGATATGGTGATTCCCCAATTGATGAACCATATTATGTAACTCATCCAGAAATAACAGTTGTTACCAAAGATGTTTACTTTAAAATGTTTGATATGATAAGTAATTTAAAAAATGGTGGAATATTACTTATTAATACTATTAAAAATAAAGATGAATTATTAAAATTATTACCAAATAAAGTAAAGAATGCAATAAATAGTAAAAATATAAAAGTTTATTTTATTAATGCTGAAGATATAGCAATGAAAAATCATATTCCTGGTAAGATCAGTAAAATCATGGAACTTTTAATATTAAAATTATTAGATGTTGAAAATGCTTTTGATTATATAAAAACTAGTGTTGAAAAAGCTTTTGCATCAAAAGGTGAAGATGTTGTAAATAATAATATTAAAGCTATGATTGATGCCGAAAATAAATTGGAAAGTCTAGAAGTAACTGGAGATTATAATACAAGTATTGAAATAGTTGATGATAATTTAATTGATTTAATTAATAGAAGACTTGGTGATACTCTTCCGGTGAGTAGCCTTGCTTCTTATGAAAATGGAAGATTTCCTGGTGGTTCAACTAAAGATGAAAAAAGAAATATTTCTAATATCATTCCTGTTTGGCATAAAGAAAATTGTATCCAATGCGGAATGTGTGCTTTATCTTGTCCTCATGCTGTTATTCGTAGTATTACTACAGTTGATGAAGCCAAAGGTATTCCTTTTATGGGGCAAGATGGCTTATATTATGAAATATTGATAAGTGAAGAAGATTGTACAGGATGTGGTGTATGTGCAAATGTTTGTCCTGGTAAAATGGGAAATAAAGCTTTAGTAATGGAAGAAAAGACTGAAAAAGAAAAATTGAATTTTGAAGATTTCTATCCATTTAAAAATCCATTAAATAAATTTACAGTTAAAGGCTCGCAACTTGAAAGGCCATTATTTGAATTTAGTGGTGCTTGTGCTGGCTGCGGGGAAACTCCATACATTAAGTTATTAACCCAACTATTCGGAGAAAAATTAGTTATTGCCAATGCTACAGGTTGTTCAAGTATTTATGGTGGTTCAACTCCATCAACCCCATATAGTATTCCATGGGCTAATTCCTTATTTGAAGATAATGCCGAATTTGCTTTAGGTATTTATACTTCTTACAAACAAAAACGCGATCGAATTGCCCACATTATGGAAGAAGCAATAGATTCGGTAGAAAAGGGAGAACAGGAATTATTTAAGGATTGGTTAGAAAATAGAGAAGACTTTGAAAAAACTTTAGAAATAAAAGAAAAATTAAAGAATAAAACTATTCCTAAAGAATTAGTAGATTTACTTGATTACATTCCTGCTCGCAGTGTTTGGGCAATTGGTGGTGATGGCTGGGCTTATGATATTGGTTATGGTGGACTAGATCATGTTCTTCATTCTAATGAAAATATTAAAGTTTTGGTTTTAGATACCGAAGTATATTCTAATACTGGTGGTCAAGCAAGTAAAGCAACAAAACTTGGAGCTATCGCGGAATTTGCTAATATGGGTAAGAGAACTAATAAAAAAGATTTATTTAAGATTGCCACATGTGTTCCAAATTGTTATGTAGCAAGTATTGCTCTTGGTGCTAATATGCAACAAGCAATTAATGCCTTTAAGGAAGCAGAAGAACATCAAGGTCCAGCAATAATTATTGCTTACTCACCATGTATTGAACAAGGTATTAAAACAGGAATGGGTACAAGCATATTAGAAGAAAAATTAAGTGTTGAATGCGGATATAATATTTTAATGCGTTATGATAGTGGTTTAAAAATTGATTCTGCTAAACCAAACTTTGATAAATATGAAGAATTTTTAGATAATGAAGTTAGATTTAATGCTCTAAAGTTAAAAAATCCGGAATTAGCCAAAGAAATATTAGCAGAACAAAAAGAAAATGCTATAAAAAGATATGAAGATTATCAAAAAATGTTAAATAAGGAGTAAGAGTTAATGAAGAAGTTTATATGTTTAATTATAGTTTTACTTTTAACTAGTGGTTGTGCAGTAAAGGAAGAATTTAATATTACAATTAATGATGATGAAACAGTTGTAATTACAGGTATTGCAGCTTTTGATGATGAATTTATTGATAATGTTATGCTTGATGAAATAGATTTAGCAACTGGTTATACTGATGAACAACGATGGGAAGCAATTGATACAATGTATAATGAATCTGAAGACAATCCGGTAGATTACGGATATGTTAAAGAACATTATAGTGATGATACTTACAAAGGTTTAAGTTTTTCTAAAACTTTTAGTAATATTTCTTCCTTGGTGAGTGATGATGCTAACCAAAATCTTCAAGAGATGTTGACTACAGAAGATTTAAAAATATTTACTTATAGCGGTGGTGTATATTCTCTAAAGATTTATATAGATAGCGAAAGTGATTATAGTTCAGAAGAAAATAGCGAATATAGTGATTATATCGATGCGCTATTTGTTGTAAGACTACCAAATAAACCAGAAAATCACAATGCAACTAGTGTATCAGAAGATGGTAGAACATTAACTTGGGATTTAACTAAAACAAATGAAATAACTTTAGATTTTAAATTAAACCCTATACCTTGGAATTACATCTTAATTGGTGGCGGTATATTTATTGCTTTAGTTTTCTTGCTTTTAGCATCAAATCTAATCAAGAAAAAAGGTAACATTGATGTTAAACATATGCCTAAAAGCGTTGCTGGTACTAGTAATGTTGTTGATGTACCAAATAATAATGTTGATAACTCTGAAGTTATTAACAATCAAAATACAAATAATAATGTTGATAACTTAAATGTTACTAACAATCAAACTAATAATGCTAATGTTGAAAGTTTAGAGACTTTAAATATTGATAAAAAACTAGTTGATTCTCTAAATACTCCAGTTGGTAATACTGAAGATGTTGAGAGTTTAGCAATGGTTGAGACATTTAAAGAAACTAAATCTCCAGTTGATAAAGAAAATCCTAATCCACCACAATTTAGTTTTGATAATCCTAATAATAATGCTGCGGCAGATTATACTCATGGTAATAAAACTGACAATGAAAATAACAACTCAAAATGAGTTGTTATTTTTAAAGCAAAAAAATACGAAGCACTCATTCGAGTGCTTCAAAAGAATAAAAAGGGGTTGACTAGTGTGATACTAGCACCAATTCGCCTTTAAGTGAATTGGTGATTAATATCCTAACCGATTTTTGTAAGTTTGTCAACACTTTTTTGATAATTTTGTTATAATATTTTTAGGAGCACATTATGAATTTGAATTTAATTAAAAATATTGGACCAAAAACCGAAAATTTACTTAATAAATTAAATATTTATACTGTAGAAGATTTACTAACATTTTACCCCTATAGATATAATATTATTAAGTTAAAAAATATTGATGAAGTAACTGATGGCGAAGTGTGTTTTGTACCCGCCACTATTTTGAGTGCTTGTAAAGTTTTTTATATCAGGAGAAATTTTAATAAATTAGATTTTATTGCATCAAGTAATAATATAAATTTTAAAGTAACAATATTTAATAGAGCTTTTTTAAAGAATAATTTAACTATTAATAAAGAAGTAGTATTAATTGGTAAATATAATAAATTAAAAAATACTTTTGTAGCAAGTGATATAAAATTTAGTGTTGAAGATAACAAAATAGAAGTTAAATATCACTTAACTGAAGGGATTAAAAATAATACTTTAGAAAAATTAATTGGAGAAGCTTTAAAACTTGATTATGATATACCAGATTATGTCCCAGAAATGTTTAATATTCATTATAAGTTATTATCTAAAAGAGATGCTATAAGATTAATTCATCAACCTAATAGTGTTGAAGATATTAAAAAAAGTGAATTAAAATTAATATATGAAGAATTATTTTTATATATGTTTAAAATAAATTATTTAAGTACTATTAATAAAGAGGCTCTTGGCACTCCGAAATATTTTAGAGAAGATGAGTTAAATGAATTTTTAAGTAACTTAAGTTTTAAATTAACTACAGATCAAGAAACAACAATAAGTGATATTTTAAATGATTTAAAAAGTGATAAAAGAATGAATCGTTTAGTCCTAGGAGATGTTGGTAGTGGTAAAACAATTGTAGCTATAACTGCTATTTATGCCTGTTTTTTAAGTGGCTATCAAAGTGCTTTTATGGCCCCGACAGAAATACTTGCTAAACAACATTATGAACAAGTAAAAAATTATTTTAGCAATTATGATATAAAAGTAGAATTACTAACTGGTAGTTTAACTAAAAAGCAAAAAGAAAAAATATATGAAAGATTAGAACAGGGAGAAATTGATTTAATAATTGGAACTCATGCTTTATTAAATGCGGGAGCAGAATTTAAAAACTTAGGATTAGTTATAACTGATGAACAACATCGTTTTGGGGTAAATCAAAGAAATACCCTGCAAAATAAAGGTTCTAAAAAAAATGCGGATGTCCTGTATTTATCAGCAACTCCAATTCCTAGAACTTATGCTCTAACTATTTATGGTGATCTAGATTTATCGCAAATTAAAACTAAACCAAATTTAAGAAAAGAAATTATAACTAAGGTAGTGCTTGAAAAAAATATTAGAGAAGTATTACTTAAAATGTATGAAGAATTAAAATTAGGTCATCAAATATTTGTAGTATCTCCCTTAATTGAACAAAATGATGAAATTAATTTAAATAGTGTTTATGAATTAAAAGAAAAACTTAGTAAAGCTTTTAATAGTGATGTAATCAAAATAGAAATACTTCATGGTAAGTTAAAACAAAAAGAAAAAGATGAACTGATGTTAAAATTTCAAAAGGGAGAAATAAGAATATTAATTTCAACTACAGTTATTGAAGTAGGTATTGATATTCCTAATGCATCAATGATGGTTATTTTTAATGCTGAGAGATTTGGCTTAGCAACTCTTCATCAACTTCGGGGCCGTGTTGGTAGAAGTGATATTCAAAGTTTTTGTTATTTAGTTACTAATGTTAGTGATAATGCAAGATTAAAAGTAATGGAAGAAAGTAATGATGGCTTTTATATAAGTGAAAAAGATTTTGAACAACGTGGTCATGGCGACTTATTTGGAGTTAAACAAAGTGGGGAAGAAACACTTAAAATTGCTGATTTCAAAAGAGACTATAAAATTTTATTACAAGCAAAAAAAGATTCGGAAATTTACCTGAAAAAGTCCCTATATAAGGGAAATTTGCTTTACGAAAAAGAATTAGAAAAAATAAATTTTTTAGATTAATTTAAAAAATTGTATTGACAAACTACAAAAAAAATATTAAGATTATACTAGCATGATACTTCATCATGCTGATAACCTGATCTCTCTTACGAATCTCAATGTGAAGAGATCAACCAAAACCCCCTGATGATCGGCCGAATGGCCGGTCTTTTTTTGTTTACATAAATATTATGAAATGATATAATTATCTTAATTAAATGAGGTAATTATGAATATTGTTTTTGAAGATGAATTTGAATCTGTTATTTTAATGCGTGGCTTTAGTATTTATGCAAAGGGAAATGTAACAAACATTAAAAAAGATGGAGATATAATAACTGCAGTTGTTTATGGATCATCTAAATACAGTGTGCATGTTAAAATTGTCAATAACCAATTTTTGCACGGTGGGTGTAGTTGTCCGTATTCCGAGGGACGCTATAACTGCAAACATATCGCAGCATTATTATATTATTTAAGTAATGAAAACACTTTAGAAACAATCACTACTGAAAGTGATTTATCTACTATAGTGAATGAAATACCTATCAATCTTTTAAAAGAATTTTTAATTAATGAAGTATCAGCAAACCCAAAGTTATATGATAAATTTCGAGTAGAATTTATTGAATATTTCAATCCTTTAACTAAAGAAGAATATAGAATAAAAATTTATGACAGTATAAAAAACTGTGAAGGCAACTATGGTTATATAGATTACGATAATGCATGGGAATATACCCATAATATGTACGAATTTACAAATGAAGCGGAAAAACTTACCCAAAAAGGGAACTATAATTTAGCTTTTGATATAGTATCAGTTATATTGGAATCAATTCCTGATACGGAAATTGATGACTCCAATGGTTTTACTAGTGAGGTTGCTAATGATTGTATAAAGGTAATTTATGATATTTTAAATAATAATGCTAATAAAGATAAAGAACTTACACATAAAATATTAGAGTTTGTAATTACCGAAATTAAAACTGAAGATTTATCTAATTATGGAATTGAGTTATATCGTCTTGTTTCTTATTTTGTAGAAAATAAACTATTTATAAATGAAATAGAAAATTCATTATTGGAAGTTTTAGATGAAAACATAGATAAAGATTATTATTATAAAGCAAAATATTATGTTGATTATTTAATTGATATTTATAAATTAAAAAAAGAACAAAATAATATTAAAGATTTATTAAAAAAATATTCTAAAGAAAAATCTATATTTTTAAAATATATTGATTTATTAATAAATGAACATTGTGTAGATGAAGCTATAAAGCTATTAAAAGAAAGGATTATAAAAGATGCTGAAGATTATCGGGTTAGAGATTTAGAAGAATATTTGATGAATATTTATTATGATAATAATATGATAAAAGATTATAAAGAGCAATTATATAAAATGTTTTTTCAATATCAAATTTATGATTTAGAAACTTATAATAAAATAAAAAAATTATATGATAAACAAGATTGGGATAAAGAAAAATTAAATATTATAGATAAATTGAAAAAAGCTAATGCCGGAAGTATTATATATAATATTTATGTAGAAGAAAAAATGTTTGATGATTTATTTTTAGCTATAAAAGATAAGGGAATGGAAGTTATAAAAATCTATGATCACTATTTACAACCGAAATATAATAAAGAATTAATCGAAATATATATTGATGAATGTCTAAATAAAGCAAAATTTGTGAGTGATCGAAGTGATTATCGTGCTCTTGCATATAACATTAGTCATATATCTAAAATAAAAGGTTCTGATAAAAGTGTTACTAATTTAATAGAAGAAATAAGTTGTCTTTATTTAACAAAGAGACCAGCTATGAAAGATGAATTTAACAAAGTATTGAATATTAAATAATACAAATGTTATAATTATCTTAACAAAGATAATTTATATGGAGGATCTATGCAAGAAATTAAACTAGATTTAGAAAACTTTAAAAATATTAAGAAAAAGAAAAAGTGTATTTATGTAACAAATGATAATATTACTGATTATATTAATTCAAATAATAAAGTTTTACTTGTTACAGAAAATAAAAATCAAAAAGGAAAAGTAAAAAGAACATATGAAGCTAAAAATATAATGGAATTAAAAGAAAAATTAGGTAAAAAAGTTAAATATTTGTATCCAAGTGATATAGATAATAACAATTTAGTATATGCTATTGAATTTAAAAGAAAAATTAATATATTTATTTTTATATTTTTAGGTATATTACTAGTAATATTTATGTTGTTAATGCTTAATTTAATTAAAATAAAAATAAGTAATTATAATACTAATAAATTAATTGAAGAAATAAATACTGTAAAAGAAAATGAAATATCTTATGTATTTATAGAAATAAATCCTAAAATAGTTTTAGAATTAGAAGGAGATAAAGTAATTAATAAATCTTGTTTAAATGAAGATTGCATAACTACTTTTAATGATTTAGATTTAGAAAATAAGAACATTAATGAAACTATAGATATTTTATATAACCAAGCTAAAGATAGTGGCTTTGATACTAGTAATGTCACAATATCTTCAGCTAATCCAAGTATTGAAGAAAAAGTGGCAAATATAGAATATAGTACTTATCAAAATATTAATAAAGAAGAAGAAAAAGAATTAATGAATGAGGTTATTGATAATACCAGTATTAGTAATTCTGATAATAAACTCAATTATAATGAAGAATTATTAGAAGTATATAAATCAGATAGTGCTTATGGTTCTATTTATACTTGTAGTATTGAAAATAATGATTTAGCATGTTACATTACAGAAGATTTTTATCAAGAATTAAGCAGAGATACAATTTCTCTTAATGAGATGTTATTACAATTTGATAAAGTTATAAATTTTATGGCTCTTTTAGATAAATTTAATATACAATACACTACTTCAGGAATTGAAGGTGCGGAAGTTATTGGCCTAGATAAAATAACATTAGATCAAATATATGTTAACGGTGCTTATCGCAGTTGGGGAAATATAAGTATCTCATCTAGTTCAATAAGTGTTGATGGCTCTGGTAATGCGAGTACAACTGCTGATGGGGCAGTAATACAGTTAGATGACTACGATTTAGGAGAAGCTATGATGTACGGCTATGATTATCATGTTTTACCATTAAATAAATTAAATTTAGTAGATTGCAGTTATAATGCATCTGATGTTATAACTTATTAAAGAGATGTATTCTCTTTTTTCTTTACTATCAAATTAAGTAATGTTATAATTAACTTAACAAAGATATTTTATATGGAGGGTTAATGAAAAAGATTTTATTATTTTTACTACTTTGTATTACACTTATAGGGGTAACTGGTTGTGATAAGGAAGAAAACAACATTCAAAAAGAGGAATACAATGAAGAATTAGTGAGTTGTTTAGAAAATCAACTTGGTGCTCATATTCTAAGTGAACAAGATGATTTAGAAGAAATACCTTTAAGTGATATTAAAGATAGTGATGAATCAATTAGTTATTACAAAGGATATAGAGCTAGTCAAAATCCTGATAATTTATATGTTTTAATTGTTTGGAAAGATAAAATATACAGCTTTGATGAAATAAAAGAAGTAGAAGAATATTTTTATTCTAAATATGATGAATATCAAGAATATAGTATATCTTCTGAAGGCATTTCAATTTATATTCATAATGATTTTAATGATATAGATTTTGAAGAATTAAAAAAAGCTTGTATAAGTGATAATAAAGATGCCACTCAAACATTCCCAGAGGATATTTCTGATGAGATAAGTAATACTGATAAAATAATTGTTAAATATGATGGTTACGAACTTGGTACAATAACTAGTATTGATGTAATAGATGAAATTTTAGATGTTGTTGTAAATAGCAAAAGATATGGTAATGAATTTTTAGCTGATAATTATATTTATAGACTTGAACTTTATAGTGATGATGATTTAATTGATACAATTGGTTTGTGGGCAGATGGAAAAAGAGTATCATCATTAAATAATAATACTGATTATTATGTTACAGATGAGGATTTAAGAAAAGTTATTGAATATGGTATAGATTATAAATTTTATAATATAGTTGAGTTTTCTGATAATTGTGAGGATGAAACATATTTAATATATTCTGATAATTCTTATAATTATTATTTAAATTGTGCAAATAGTGATGGTGTATTAATAACTTTTGTTACTTGTAATAAGAAAATGAATATTGAATATGCAATGGACAATAATTATATAGATATAAAAGTACTTGCTAGAGATTATCCAGATTTAATAACTAGAGAAAGAAAATAGTTTTATATGCATTAGTACATTGAAACTATTTTTTAATTAAAAATAATAAGTTTAATACTAAAAGTAAAGATGAATTAGAAATTAAATTTATGGCATATTTAAAAGATAAATATCAAGATAAAAATAAAGATGTAAAAGAAATTAATATAATTACTGAAAGAAAAGAATTTTTACTATCCAAAAACTTAAAGTAGTGTTATAATAGAAGTCATATGAAGAAAATGCAAGAAATATACATCAATTTGGACGATTCCGGAAAGTTAAGTAATCATGAACATATTAGTGTTTATGGTGGTTTAGTATTTTTATCTAAAAGTGAAAAGGATAAATTTGTTACGCAATATAGAAGTATTGTTAATCATATTAAATGTAAATATTGTAATAGTAAATGTAACAAATTATGTCCCGAAATAAAAAATACTAATATCAAAAATTCCGATAAAAGAAGAATAATGAATTATATCAAAAAATATTATGTAACAGCTTTAGTTATTAAAAATGACTTAGTTTATGAACATATTAAAACTAATAAAGGTGCTAAGGGAAGATTTTTAGATTATAGTTTAAGAAGAATGATCAAAGAGATAGTTAAAAATTTAATTAGCAGTGGTAAAGTTGATCCGGATGCACCAATTAGAATAATTATTAATATTGATCAGCAAACAACTAAAAATAATGGCTATTATAATTTGCATGATGGCATACTTGAAGAATTAAAATATGGCATTAGCAATTTTGATTACTTTATGAGTGTTGCCCCAATTGTCAAAAGTGATTTAGAAATTAGATTAACATATCAGAATTCCGCTAAAAGTTATGTTGTCCAAGCGGCAGACCTACTCGCGGGAACTATAAGACATAAATCAATTGTGGCACTAAATAATAATATAGAAATTCAAGATGAGTTAAATAACTTTGTTGATTTAAAAATGATTTTACCATAGAAAAAAAGCTCCATAAAGGGGCTTTTTCCCAATTAGGGCGGTGCACACACAGTACACTTATTTAAAAAAACGCTACCTAACTATCGACCTGACGAGTTTCCTCCGGTAAAAATATATTACTATAAGTTAGTGTTATTGTCAAGTAGCTATTTTTAAGATATAATGGATATAAGAAAGTAGGTATTATGAGTTTATTGAAGTTAGACAATTTATGTAAATTTTATGGGGAAGATGAAACTTTAGTTAAAGCAGTAGATTCTGTTAATTTAACGGTGGAAGAAGGAGAGTTTATTGCTATACTTGGAGCATCAGGATCTGGTAAATCAACTTTACTTCATATGATTGGATGTGTTGATAAACCAACAATCGGTCATGTATATTTAAATAGTCAAGATATTTATGCACTAAATGATAGTAAACAATCAAAGCTTCGAAGAGAAAGTATTAGTATAGTTTATCAATTTTATAATTTAATACCGACCCTTAATGTTGTTGAAAATATTACTTTGCCTCTAGATTTATCTAGAAAAAAAGTTGACCAAGAATATTTAGATGAATTATTAAAATTATTAAAACTTGAAGATAGGAAAAAACATTTACCAAATGAACTATCCGGGGGAGAACAACAAAGAGTTGCTATAGGTAGAGCTCTTATTACTAGACCAAATATTATTTTAGCAGATGAACCAACAGGTAATTTGGATAGTAAAAACTCTCTAGAAGTCATGAATATCTTAAAAAGAGCTAATGCAATTTATAAACAAACTATAATTATGGTTACTCATGATGAAGAATTAGCTAAATATGCTAAAAGAATTATTACTATGAAAGATGGTAATATAGTATGAAAATACTTAATAAATTAACATATGATTATTTAAAATTAAATAAAAAGAAATGTATTGCTACATTAGTTAGTATAATTTTAATAACAGTATTACTTTTTAGTGTGGGGATATTTGTATCTACAATTAGAAAAACAGCACTTGATGCTGTAATTGCGGAGGATGGTACTAAACATGTGTTGTTTAGTGAACAAGATTATAGTAATTATAGTATCTTAAATAGTGATGAAAATATAAAAAGTATTGAGATAACTTGTCTTATTGATATTATTAATGATGAATTATCTATTGAAAGTATTGATGATTCATTATGGGATAGTATTAGTATTTCTAAAGGTCGAATACCTAATAATACTAATGAAATTGTTATTTCTAGTGCTTATGCTAGTACTTATAATTTAGATGTTTCATTTTTCATTGGAGAAAAAGAAGTTGTTGGTATATATAATAATAGTACTTTAAAAAATGATTTATATACCGCATTTACAAAAGAGGTTGATTATAATAATCGAACTGTTAATTTTTATGTTACTTATAAAAATATATTTAATATCTATGATAAAATTTATAATACGGCTGATAATTTAAGATTAAGTTATTCTATTGTAATGGGACATAAAAGTTATGCTCATACATGGGTTAATAGTAGTTATTTAGCACTTCTCGGACAATTTGCTAATAATAATATTAAATTAGGAGTTTATGCTTTAATATTTTTTGTTTTATTTATTACTAGTTTATTTTGTATTTTAATAGTTCGTAATTCTTTTACAATTAATTTAGTTGAAAGAAAAAAACAATTTGCAACTCTTAGAAGTATTGGAGCTAGCAAAGCGCAAATATTTAAAATGGTTATAATTGAAGCTTTTATGTTAAGTATTATAGCTATACCAATTGGTATTATATTAAGTATAATATTTTTTAACTTAATTATTTTAGTATTTAATAATATTTTAGAAAATATAATTGAACCATTAAGTATTTATTATTATCCTAGTTTAATTATTATATCTTTATTATTTATTATATTTACTATTTTCACATCAGCTTTTGTGCCAGCTTTAAAAGCTAGTAAGATAAGCCCTATATCAGGAATAAAACCAGTATATAACTTAAAGAAAAGTCGAGAAAAATATCCGCTAATTAATAAGTTGTTTGGACCAATCGGAGTTCTCGCTTATAAAAATACAAAGAGAAATAAAAATAAATTTAATTCAAGTATTATATCAATGAGTATTTCTATAATTTTATTTATTACATTTTCATTTTTAATAAATAATATAGTTATTGCGTCTGAAGATGTGCTTTTGGAAGACTTTGATATAAGTATTAATATACCAGATGATTCAGTATTATATAATGAGATATTATCTATCCCCGAGATTGATGAAGTAATTACTTATAAAAGCGCTTATTTATATTATGATAATGGAAAGTTTCCAGAAGAAGATATGGATTCCTTATTACTTGTGGGAGTAGATAATAATTATTATCAAGAACATTATGATAATGGAATATATGTAATAAATGCTCCTGATGATATTAATGAATTTGTATTATATGATAATGAATATAATTATGTTTATACTGTGAGTGGGTTTAGAGAATCTAGTGATATGCTAGAATTTATTCATATAAATTCTCCAGTTATGGTAGTAGATTTTGATACTTATAATACTATATTAACTAATTATAGTTATGATTATGTTTGGTCAAGAGAATATAATATTGGAATAAATACTGATAAACCAGAAGTTTTTGATAGATACATGGAAGAAATAATAAATGATTTTCCGGAATTAGATATTAATTATATTAATTACGCTTACTATAATTATGAAGCTAGACAAATTTTATTAGCAATTAAATTTGTGTGTTATACAATAATTGGAGCCATAGCCATTCTTAGTATTAGTGCAATGTTTAATTCTCTAAATACTAATATAATAACTAGAGAAAAAGAATTTGCTATGTTAAGAAGTATGGGATTAAGTAAGAAAGATTTAAATAAATTATTAATATATGAAGGCATATTTTTAGGAATTAAAACTTTAATTATTAGTTTAATAATATCTATTATTTTAATATTTGGTATGGGAAAATTAATTAAACTCTTGAATATATCTTCTTTAAAAAATTTAATATTTCCAACTAAATATGTTATAATAGCAATAGTTATATTAATTGCTTTAATATTCTTAGTAATTATGTATAGTAAAAACAAGATAAAGAATAACAATATTGTTGATGCAATAAAAAATGAAAACATATAAGAGGTGATAAAAATGGTAGAAGTATCAGCATTAGATTATTTGAAGGGATTAGATTTTGATAATATGAAATATTATTATCATATTACAGCTTCTGGTATAGGTGAGAAGATTTGTAGTGAAGGATTACTTATGGCAGATAGTCATTTGTGGAGTACAACTATTGAGATAACTAGAGATATGCTAGATGATGTAGAAAAATTTTTATTAGATGAAAGAGGAGAGCATTTAAGAGATGCTGATGAAATGGTGATTTTAGGTTGTTATATCGGAGATGAAAACTATATGGTTCGCGAAAATCAAGAACAAAAGGCATGGAATGAAGAACAAATGGCACCATATATAATTGAAAATGAAAATATTTTAGGATACATTGATTTACAAGATGAAACATTACCAATGTATTTAAATGAATTTTATTTAGATTATACTGAACCTATTACTAGATAGTAAAAAACTTTGACTTTTTGATGAAGTTTGATACAATATATGGGTTGGAGGAAGTTTTATTATGGTTAAAATAAATGAAAATTTAAAATATATTGAAAGTGAAAATTCATTTGCAAAAGTTATAAGATTGGCAAATATTTATAAGCAGGAACATCCCGATAAAGATGTAGTATCTTTAGGTATTGGTGATGTAACATTTCCTATCCCTAAAAAAGTAGTTGAAGTTATGAAAAAGGCTATAGATGAACAAGATGATAAAGATACTTTTAAGGGTTATGGGGATTCCTCTGGTTATGAGTTTTTGAAGAGTACTATCTTAGAAAATGAATATAAAAATATGGGATTTAAAACTTCCGAAATATATATATCTAATGGAACTAAAACTGATAGTACCAATATATTAGAATTATTTGATATAAATGCTAAAATATTAATTAGTGATATAATGTATCCAATTTATCATAATGCTGCCCTTTGTTTAAATAGGAAAACTTATATGATGCCTTTAAGAGAAGAAAATGATTTTATTCCCGAAGTGCCTCAAGAACACTATGATATTATTTATTTGTGTAATCCTAATAATCCAATAGGTAATGCGTATGATTATGATACACTACTTGCATGGGTTAATTATGCTAAGAAAGAAAATGCTATAATTATTTATGACAATGTTTATGAAGATTTTATCCATGATGATTTACCACACTCTATTTATGAGATTCCTGGAGCTAAGAGTGTTGCTATTGAACTTAAGAGTTTTTCTAAATCCCTAAGTTTTAGTGGTATTCGTTGTTCTTATTATATTATTCCAGAATATTTATATGAAGGTGTTAATAATATTTGGGCTCTTCGTACTATTAATAGATTTAATGGCGTAAATTATATTACTCAAAAGGGAGCAAATGCTTTTTATGATAAAGATGTGCAAAAAGAGGTAAACAATAATATTAATTATTATTTAGAGAATGCCAAGATTTTAAAAGAAGGTTTTAAAAGAGTTGGTTTTAATATTTGGGGTGGAGATAATGCCCCATATTTATGGGTTAAAATAAAAGAAAATATGACTTCATGGGAAATATTTGATAAATATTTAAGTGAACTTAATATTATTATTACGCCAGGTATTATTTTTGGCTTATCTGGAGATAAATACTTCCGTATTTCTGCTCTAAATACGAGAGAAAACACTATAAAAGCAGTAGAAAGGATAATTAAGTATTATGAAAAAAATAATTAGTATATTAACAATAATTGCTATACCTTTAGGTATTTTATTAGGATATTTTTTACCTAATATTACCAAAGAACTTGCATTTATTGGGACAATTTATTTAAATTTATTAAAGTTTTTAGTTGTACCTTTAATATTTTGTAGTATAACTTATACAATTTATAAAGCTTCTATAAAAAGAGAAAAAACAGTTGTTAAATCAGTAATATTATTTATTATTATGTTTACAATTACTTTTTTTATAACATCAGCTATAGTTTATTTTGCTGATCCTGTAGTAGATATTAATTTGGATGAATTTAAGTGGGATGGAGAAGTATCTAATTTGTCAGTATCAGAAGTTATAACTAATATATTTCCAAGTAATATTATTACACCATTTCAAGAAAATGCTTTATTTACAGTAATCCTTTTAGCTTTGATGTTAGGTTTTTGTGCATCAAAGGTGGAAAACGGCGAAGCTGTTATGAAGTCCATTAATGGACTTTCTAACATTTTTAAAAAAATGTTAGAATATATACTTTATTTAAATCCTATCGGTGTTTTGTTTTTAATTGCGAGTGCAGTTGCGAACTACAGTGGAGATATTATTCTAATGGGAATAGGGTATATAATACTTGCTTATATCTGTAGTATAGTAGTGATGTTTTTAGTGATGATGCTTCCAGTTTGGATTTATGCTAAAATAAACCCAATTACTTATATTAGAAATGCTGCTAAAGTTTGGCTCATGACAATAACTAGTTGTTCCTCTTTAGCGACATTACCACTAACTTTAAAAACATGTATTAATGATTTTAAATTACCTAAAGAAAAAACTGAGATTATAGTTTCTCTAGGTTGTACTATTAATATGTGTGGTGGTGCCGTATCTTTTGCTATATTGGGTTTATTTTGTAGTAAGATGTTTGGTGTTGATATTAATATAATGACTTATATTTTAATGCTTATTACTGCTTTGCTCATCAATATGGCTGCTCCAGGTATCCCTAATGGTGGTGTTGTAATTGGAGCAACATATCTATCAATATTTAATATTCCTCTTGATTTTATTGGTTTTTATAGTGGTATATATAAAATGCTTGATATGTCTTATACAACCCTAAATGTTACCGGAGATATCACAGCAAGTATTTTACTTACAAAGGGAGATGTTAAAAATGAATGAAGTTGTAAAACGCTTAACAGAACTAAATAAAACTATAGCTACAATGGAATCTTGTAGTGGTGGGGCAGTTGTTAATGCTATAACTAATATTCCGGGGGCAAGTGAAGTATTAAAATTTAGTGTAGTAACTTATGCTAATGAATTTAAAATTAAAATGGGAGTAGATAAAGATTTAATCGATAAATATAGTGTTTATAGTATGGAAGTTGCTAAAAACATGAGTTTGAAAATTACCGAGTTTGCGAACTCTAATTATGGAATTGGGATAACTGGTAAAATAAATAGAAAAGACCCTTATAATGATCAAGGTAAAGATAATGAAATATTTATAAGCATATATGATAAAGATAATGCTAAATATATTACTTTTAAATTAATAGCAATGAGTGCTGATAGAGAAAAAAATAAAGAATATATTGTAGAAGAAATTTCTAAAAAATTACTAGCTATTTTGGGATAGCTAGTAAGACAGTTTCTGTAGGATAATATTTGTTACCAAAATATCTTAAATAAAACTTATAATTTGGATTAATATTATAAATAAATTTAGGAATATCGATAATATCCTCATGTTTATGATACACCGAAATTAATAATTTTGGTGTATCATTTTTTATGTGATTTATACATCCCTTTAATGCTTTAAGTTCACTTCCTTCGATATCCATTTTAATCATAGTTACTTTTTCTAATACATCATCATCTATTGTAACACCTTGCACCTGTATTTCTCCTGAATCATCTAAAGTATTTGCAGAATCACTTACTAAATTGTTTTTGATATAAAGTGTTTCTGATTTATCTGTTGCGGCATTATTTTTAATATAAATATTTGGATAAATACTTAAATTTTGCTTTATATAATCTATACTACTTGGAGTTATTTCGTAAGCATAAATACTTTTATATTCCCGGTAAGTATTAATATAATCAAGTATTGTATCTCCGGTGTAAGCTCCGATATCCACAAATACCTCCGAATGATCACATTTAACTAAATCCAAATCAAAGTATTGATGATAATTTCTCTCAATTGCCATATCTAATGTATCAAATAAAGAATTATACCAATAATTAAGAATACCAAATAAAACTATTTTTGAACGATAATCTCCAAGATTATCATATAGCCACATTAAATCAAATGTATGACTCTTTAAAATGCTACTTCTTCTTTCTAGTTCTTCAAATTCCCCACCAACTAAATTTAATTTTCCCCAGTAACCAAACTGCGCTAAAAATATTTCTATTGATGCAATAGTGCTAGAATTAAGTTTTTTATAATTATCCTTAATATGATTAAATATTTCTTCTTTACTTCTATTATTAATTTCCCAAATTAAATTATTAAACTCTGTATCTATTTTTTTCATAATAAAGTGTATGAAATATTTTGACAGATATGCAAAAATAGTGTATAGTATTGAAGAAAAAAGGAGTATTATGGAAAAAGTTGCTAGTGCATTATTAAAAAAAGTTGCTACTTACAATATTTCTGCTGTGGAAATTGTTAAAAAAGCTTATCTGTATGCATATGAAAAACACAAAAATCAATTTAGAGAAAGTGGCGAAGCTTATATAACTCATCCTCTAGCTGTAGCAAATATCCTTGCAGACTTGCATGCTGATACTGCAACCATATGTGCAGGTCTTTTACATGATACACTAGAAGATACTAAAACTAGTGAAGAAGAACTGTTAAGTGAATTTGGCTCTGAGATTACTAATTTAGTTAAAGGGGTAACAAATATTACTAAGATGAATTTTTATGATAAAACAACATTTAATAATGCTAATTTAAGAAAAGTTTTAGTAGGTATGAGCAAAGATATTAGAATAATTATTATTAAACTTGCCGATAGAATTCATAACATGCGAACGCTAGAATATAAAAAAGATTTAAGAAAACAACAATTGAAAGCAAGAGAAACTATCAAAATATATGCTCCAATAGCAGAACATTTAGGTTTATATAGCACTAAATTAGAATTAGAAGACTTGAGCTTTATGTATTTAAACCCTGATGCATATAAAGAAATTAGAGATTTAAAAGTAAAATGGCAAGATGTTAGTTCTATTAAAGATGAAATAATTGAAAGTATTAGTAATGTACTTAATGATAATTATATTTTTTCAACAATAAAGTTTAGAATGAAAAATTTATATGGTATATATAAAAGTTTGATGAATGGTACTAGTATAGATAATATTCATGATTTATTTATATTTAATATATTACTTGATAATGTAGATAATTGTTATTTAGCATTAAAATATATTCATAAATTATATAAACCTAATACAATTTTTATTAAAGACTATATTGCTCAACCTAAACCAAATCATTATGAGGCTCTCCATACTACTGTGTTTGGTCCTGATGATAAACTTATGCAAATGCAAATTAGAACACCAGAAATGGAACAGTTAGCAAGGTATGGTATAACTTATTATTGGCATCAAGATATAGATAATGCATCAATCATTATGCAAGATACTTTTAACAAGCAATATCCATTAATGCAATCAATATTAATTGCTAATAAAAATGCTAAAAGTAATGCGGACTTTGTTCAAATAGTTGAAGAAGATGTTTTGGGTGAAAAAATACCTATTTATAATAATAAGGGAGAACTTATAGAAATTGCTCGAGGTTCTACTCCGATAGATTATGCTTATCTTAATTTTTCAGGAGTTGCTAATCATTTAGCGGCAGTTATAGTAAATGGAGTTGCAGTTAATTTTGATTACACAATACAGCCATATGATAAAATAAGAATAATTACCGATATTAATGCTTTAGGTCCTGATGAATCATGGCTAGAAATTGCTAAAACTGCTACTGCTAAACAAAAAATAAAGGAATATTTAAGGAGAAATACTCAACGCTTGACTAGATCTCCTTGGTAAATATTCCTTTTTTTCATTTCTTTATCAATATCATTTAAGACAACAAATTTCTTTATTAACCAATCTGGTGCTATTAATTCTTCTTTTATTGGATCTCCTGTAATTCGCTCAATAACTATATCTTCATCAAGTAGTCTGAGTTCATCACAAACTATGTCAATATATTCATCTTTAGTTAAAACATGAAAAGGGTTAGATTTATAAATATCTGCAAGTTTTGTATTTTTAATTATATATAACATATGAATTTTTATGCCATCAATTTTGAAATCTTGCAAAAACTTAATAGTATTTAACATATCTTCTTTAGTTTCTCCTGGAAGCCCATTAATTATATGAGCAACAGTAAATATACCTCTTTTCTTCAAGTTTTCACAAGCTTCTTTAAAACATTCAGCATTATGGCCGCGGTTGATAAATTTTAGAGTTTCATCATTACTGCTTTGCAAACCTAACTCAACCGTTAAAAATGTTTTTTTATTTAAAGCTTCCAAATAATTTAACCATTCATCACTTAAAGTATCAGGTCTGGTTGCAATAGATATACCCACAACTTTGTTCATAACTAACAACTTATCAACAATATTTTTAATATCTGATACACTCCTATAAGTATTAGTTCCAGATTGAAAATAAGCAATATATAAAGAATTTGGCCATTTATGCTCTAAAATTTTTTTATTTTGATTAAATTGTTCAATATAATCTAGATTACTATTCGTAATATTATCCTTACTTCTGTTGGAGCAATAAATACAACCACCAGTAGCCATATTAGGACAAGTACTATTAATATCAATTGGTACTTTAAATACTTTGCTATTAAATTTTTTTCTTAAAAAATAATTTAATGTGTAATATCTTTTATTATCTAATGTATTTTTAAACATTCTAATTACCTCAGAAAGTATTTTATCAAAAACTTGAAATTATGTCACTAATTATTGTAATTTATCATAAAATTTAGTACAATTAAATTGTTGCTGGAATAGCTCAATTGGCAGAGCAATGCCCTCGTAACGCATAGGTTGTAGGTTCAAGTCCTATTTCCAGCACCATTTTATATTATTAGTTAAATACACTATCACATGATATAAAATAAAATTTTTTGTTTTATTTAAGTATAATGGTAACAACTCAATGATAATTTTCTAAAGGTCACGAATTCGTGGCCTTTGAAATTGGAGTCTAAATTAATTTTTATATTACTAATTGAGTTTTAATAATTATTTTATTAATTTAAAGGGGGCGAATTCGATACCTTTGAAAAATTTTATGCCAAGAATTAATTTTCTTTAATGCAATATTTAAATTTTTAAATAAAAATAAACTAATTTTCAATAAAACTTGGAACTGAAAAAATATAACCATAATAAAACTTGGAGTTATATTTTTTACTTATCCTATATAATCGATGGAGAATTATTCTTATTTTTTGTTAAAACTTTTAGAAACTTAATTTAGTTGGCACATTAAATGGAGATTGTCTAATTCATTCATAAATTCTGAGTTAGACAATTTTTCTATTTTTTTAATAGAATCATCTGTGTAATAAACAAAAACATTATCATAGTCTTCTAAATCATCAAAAGTTAATATTGATGCAAAAGGTATCCTGCCTTCAGTTAAGTAAGTAGCAAAAGATTCGCCATATTCCCAGTTGCTTCTTCTTTTTTTTTGAAGATATACTGTGTTATGAAAAATGATATAATTATTATCATTGATGGTTTTAGTAGTATAATACATATTAAATACACTAATTCCTTTGTTTTGAAAAATAAGTTCATTATTTTGAATGTTACATTCCATTACTCTCGCATCATACTTTACATCTATTTCCATTGTTTCATATAAAATATATAATCCTAGACCTATAATAAATCCTACTAATGCTGTAGTAAAAAATATAATTAAGTATTTCTTGTATGTTTTATTATTTTTAGAAGATAAATTTATTATATTTTCTTCTAGTTTTTCTTGATAATTATCTTGATTTAGTTTTTCTCCACTCATAAGTTCATTAATGAAAATATCTAAAATATCACAGATAGGTTTAAACAAACTTAAATCTGGCGTATTTCTGCCATTTTTCCAGTTACTTACCGATTTTTCAGTAACTCCTAGTTTTTCTGCTAATTCTACTTGTGTCATCTTTTTTTTGTTTACGACACTCAGCAATAAATTTGCCAATATGTTCTTGATCCATTCTTCATCACCTAGCAATATTATATAATAAATTATAAATAATAACAGGAAATGTAACTAGAGTTTGTTTAAATGGAGTGGTAAATTATTAATAGTGATAATTATTATTACGATGCTGTTAGAAAAAATATTAAGAAATATAGAAAGTTAGCTAATTTAACTCAACAGGAGTTAGCAGATAAAAGTGGTATAACTATGAATTATTTGGCGAAAATTGAAAGTAAAAAAATGCAAAAAGTTTTTTCTATTGCGGTTGTTGGTAGAATTGCTGATGCTCTAAATGTTGATATTAGAAATTTATTTGATATTAACTAATAAAAGTTAACCAAAATTTATTGCAAAATAGGAAGATTATGATATAATAATCAGCAATTGAGGGAAGTGAGATAAATGGACATATTATTAATTTGGTTAGCTACTATAATATTAAGTGGGGCAATGAATATAACTTTAGTTATAAAATTTTTAAAGGAAGCTAAAAGAAATGGCTATGTGATAAATCATGATTATAAAGATAATAACGAATCTTATATGAATAAATTAACTGTTTTAGTGATGTTTACTCCAATTGTTAATATAATTTATTCTCTTAAAGCATCTATGGAATATGTAAATGATAAAGAAAAGGTAATTGATCAAATGATTACAAGAGGTATGCTAATTAAAGATGAGGGAAAAGGAAAAGCAAGTAGCTTTAAAGAAATATTAAATAATGCTATTACCAAAGTACAATGCCTTAATTTAGATGGCGGATATATAATAATTGTATTAGATGATAGTTTTGAAAAAGTTGTATCTGTCGAAGGAAAAGGTACCTTAAAAAATGTAGATAAAGATATATTATTTCCTTTAGCTCAAAATAATTGGAATGAAATAATGGAATTTGCTAATTCAGTATATGGTAGTAAAGAAGTATTTATTGAAAATTTAAAAAGCAATAATGAATTAGTCAAAGAAATACAAGAATCTTTAAAATTGTCAAAAGAAATTGTACAACAACATATTCAAGATAAAGCAAACAATAATGAATTAGTTGTTGATTATGTTGAAGAACCTAAAAAAGAATTAGAAGGACCAAAATTAACAAGAAAAAGAACAGATGAAAAAAAGAAATAAGATACCATTACCGAGGTATCTTATATTTTTGCCATTTCATTATTGATATATTCTTCGTCTTGTTCAATTGCTTTTATAGCATGTTCAAATAAATAATTTAAATCAACTCCAAGCATTTCTGCTCCAGCTTTAACAATATCTCTTGAGCATCCTCTAGCAAATGTCTTATCTTTAAATTTCTTTTTTAAAGTAGAAACCTCCATACCTTGAGCATTTTTACTTGGTCTCATATTAATAAGAGAGGCAATAATTCCTGTTAGTTCATCAGTAGCATATAAAACTTTTTCCATATAATGAACTGGCTCGACATCAGAGCATATATTATATCCATGAGACACTACAGCATGAACAAGTTCATCACTAGCATTAGCATTCTTTAATAATTCTACTGCTTTAATACAGTGCTCTTCTGGATACATTTCATAATCGATATCGTGAAGTAATCCTGCAATCCCCCAAAATTCTTCATCATAATTATTGATTCTTGCAAATTCCCTCATTATTGCTTCAACCATTAAACCATGTCTTATATGATAAGATTCCTTATTATACTTTTTTAATAATTCAAATGCTTCTTCTCTATTCATAACTAATCACCAATTTAATTTTATCAAAAAATGATTTTAATATCTATAATTAGTTTATTTTTTTTAATATTAATGCTAAAATTATATAAAAGAAAGGAGTAATTAATATGCTTATGACTATAAAACATTTATGCAATTATTTTGATAATAAATATACATTGTCTGATAGAATATATTATTATTTTAAAGTAAAAAGAATTGCTACAAAGATTGATTGGCCTTTATATATGAATAAAAATAAAATTATTTGTAATGGAGATGTTGTTATAAAAGGAACCAGAATAAAGCCTGAAACAATATATAATTATTTTTTTAAACTGAGTAAAAAAGAAAAAGATATTAATAAAATAGTTATTACTATAAATAAATCTTATCCTACAATTAATGAAAAAGATATATATTTAAGCATTATATATACAGTTAAAAAGAAAGGAATTAAGTTTATATTATGAAGAAAACTTTATTATTAGATGTCGATGAAGTAATAGTATTTTCAGGATTTTTAGAAGCTATTAATGATTTTTTAGGTACTAATTATGTTATTGATGAATTTAGTGAATATTATATTGATAGTGTAGTTATTCCAAGCGATAGAATGGATGAATTTAATGAATTTTTAAGAAATAGAAATCTATATTATTATGCTCCATTATTACCTAATGCTATAGAAGTTATAAAGAAACTAAATGAAGTATATGATATTTATATTTTATCTTCATGTGTAAATTTTTTGGATGTTGATGGTTCAGGAAGATATTTTGCTGATAAATATAATTTTTTAAGGAAAACTTTACCATTTATAGATCCAGGACATATAATCTTAACTAGTGCTAAACATTTATTTGTTGCAGATATTCAAATAGATGATCGAATTAATAATTTTGGTCCATATGTAAATTTGAAAATATTATTTCCGTCATATCACAATAAAGGGATAACTGATGAAGAGTTAAAAGAAAAAGGAATTATTAGAGCAGGTCTTGATTGGCGAGATGGCTGGAGCAATGTGGAAAAAATATTGCTTACAAGGAAATAATTAATCAAAATCTATTTACAAATGATAAATTAAATGGTATAATTTAATTACTGGTGGATATAATATATATGTAGATATTATATCTACTCCGGGACTGATAACTCTAATTTAAATATACTAGTTCTTTCTTGGTTTGAGGTCCCGCCCCGTGTTGGCGCCACGCGCCGCTTCAAAAGGCAACCATTTGGTTGCTTTTTGAATGTTACAATTTTTTCTTTTCTAATTCTTTTAAAATTTTTCGCATTTCCATAGTTTCAAAAAAATACAAAGCACTAATTGATATATTACTTTTGTTTCTATATTTGTAATCAAATTTGTAAATAAAAGTGAGCATGTCTGCACTTTGAAATAATCGTTCTTGTGTATGATTAAATTTATCAACCTGCTCATAGTTTTCTAAAATAGAAAAAGATTCTTTTATAGCTACCCCTAAAGTTCTTTGGCCATTATCATAATAAATTAATATTTTATCAAACCCATCAAAGAACTTTGATTATTGGTTATTATATTGACATTTACACTTGTATTATTTTTTTAATTTGTTATAATAATAGTCATTAGAAATGAGGTTATTATGGAAGTAAAAACATTTATCGAAAAAAAGAAAGCAAATAAGCCAGTTATACCAGAAATTAGTGAAGTAGAAAGTAGAAATCCTGAACTTGTAGAAGATGATGGAAAAACTATAGGTTTTAGATATTTTGATCAAGATATTAAAGGAGAAAAATTCAATTATTCACCATGGATATATTTTGGAGAAATACTAACTATTGATGATATTAAAGCTCAATATAAAAATGTTGATGTTTTAATTGCTAATTTGGAAAATAATGGAATACATACTTTATGTAAAACTACTCCAGGTTATTTTATGACTATGAGTGATGATGATATGACTTATGAAGAATATAAGCTTAAATTTAAATCAAGAACTCGTTAAATGAGCGTCTAGTAAGGTCAAGAGAACATAATTCTCTTGACTTTATTTTGATTTTACCTTATAAAAATGGTAGAGGTGTAATGATGATTAGTATTTTAAAGAGTAAAAAAAATAGTAGCGATTTAGAAAAATGTAGTAAAATAGAAAAAAATACTTGGATTAATTTAGTAAAGCCAAGTGAGGAAGAAATAATAAAGGTTGCTGATGCCCTAAAGATTGAGACTAATATTATATCTCAAGTACTTGTAGAAAAAGAATTGCCTAGAGTAAAGAGATTAGATAATGCTACATTAATAGTAGTGGATGTTCCCTTTATGAAAGATACAAGCATTAAGAATAAATATGTTACATATCCTTTAGGAATTATTGTGAGTAATACTTGTATTACTACTGTATCTTTAGTTGAACATGCTTTTTTAAATAATATGGAAGATATCAATACATTTGAAATAAATAAATTATTAATTGAAATTTTATTAAAATCCGCTCAAAGTTATTTGATAACTTTGGAATCTATTGATGAAGATATTGTAAGAATTGAAAATAATACATATAAAGCAACAGATAATAAACAACTACTTAATTTTTTAAATATTCAAAAAACATTAGTTTATTTTATTACCAGCTTACATGCTAATGGAATGGTACTTGAAAAATTACAAAAGGAAAATATGCTAGATTTTAGTAAGGAAGAAGCAATGTTGCTAGAAGATGCCACTCTTGAAAATAAACAAAGCATTGAAACAAGTACTGTTTATAGAGAAATTTTATCATCAACAATGGATACTTATAGTTCAATAATTTCTAATAATTTAAATGTTTTAATGAAATTTTTAACCGGTATTACTATTGTATTTTCAGTACCAACGATGATTGCATCTTTTCTAGGTATGAATGTTCCACTAGGTGAACTTGGAGAAAATCCCGCATCATTTGCTTTAATTATTTTAATATCCTTAATAATATCCTTATGCATTGCCTGGTGGCTTAAGAAGAAAAATATGCTTTAATTGACACATAAAAGTGTCTTTTTATTTGAAAATCTTTATAAAATACTAACTTTTATTGTATAATAAAGATAATGGTGGTAGTATGCAAGTAATATATTTAATAATTGGTTTTGTTATAATTATTAAAGCATCAGACTTTTTAGTTGATGCAGCATCTTCACTTGCCTTAAAATGGCATGTTCCAAAAATGCTTATTGCTCTAACAATTGTTGCATTTGGTACCTGTGCACCAGAAATTGCTATATCTTTTCGGAGTGTTGCAACTGGTGATGGCGAAATGGCTTTTGCCAATATTGTTGGCAGTTGTGTTGTCAATGTCTTTCTAATTATTGGCATTGCAGCTTTTGTAAGATCAATTAAAGTTAAACATGCAACAATTAAAAAAGAATTACCACTTTTACTAATTATAACTACAGTATTTTCAATTCTTATGCTTGATAGTATCTTTAACCCATTTACAGATGATACATTTTCCAGAACCGATGCTGTAATATTAATTTTACTGTTTTTATTATTTGTTGTTTATTTGATTCAAATGTTATTTAAAAAAAGTAATGAACAAGATAGTGGTACCCAAGAAATTAAATATGGCCCTATTTTATCAGCTATTTTGTTAGTTGTATCAATTATTTTAATTATTTATAGTAGTGATTTAATTATTAATGCCGCACAGAATATTGCCGAGAGGCTTAACATTAGTGAAAAGGTAATAACGATGTTTGCAATAGTTGTTGGAACTAGTCTTCCAGAGATGGTAATGACTGTTACCAGTGCTAAAAAAGGTGAATATGATATGGCTATTGGAAATATAATTGGTACTAATATATTTAATATTTGTATAGTTTTAGGTCTTCCTGTTTTAATTTATGGTAATGTAGTACTAACAGGATTTGGTATAGTTGATATTATTGCCACATTCCTATCTTCATTTATGTTATTCATATTTGCTAGAAGCGAAAAAACAATTGATAAAAAAGAAGCAATTGTTATGCTGGCTATATTTGCCATTTATTATATCTATTTATTAGTAGAAATTTAGAATATTCGACAAAAATCGACACAATTATTAAATAAATTATGATATAATAAAAAGCAAAAGCGAGGTAGTTATGAAAGTATTTGGAAAAAATGTTTTAAAAGAAACTAAACTAAATGATATTAGGAAAGTTTATACATCCAGAATAGAGATTGTAGAATATTGTGAAAAAAACAATGTTAAATATGAAAAAGTTACTAATGATTATTTAAATAAACTTGTTAAAGGTAATCATCAAGGAATTGTAATAGATGTAAATGATTATGAGTACTATAGTTTAAATGATATTGAAGGGGATTTTTTAGTTATATTAGATCATTTGGAAGATCCTCATAATTTTGGAGCGATAATTAGAACTTGTGCTGCTGCGGGAATAACATCAATAATTATTCCTAAAGATCGAGCGGTTAAAATTACAGATACTGTTGTTAAAACTAGTGCAGGCACAATTAATAAAGTAAAAATTATTATGGTTAGTAATTTAGTTGAGGCTATAAAGAAGCTAAAAAAGTTAGGATATTTTATTTATGGTGCCGATGCAACTGGTGAGGATTATATGCAAGTAGATTTTAGTGGTAAAAAAGTTTTAATTATTGGTAATGAAGGAAAAGGAATTAGTCCTTTAGTTAAAAAAAATTGTGATTTTTTAATAAGCATTCCACTAGAGCAAAATGTGGAAAGCTTAAATGCCTCAGTTGCTGCAGGCATTCTCATCTATGCGGGGTATCAAAATGATAGAAAACGACTATGAATTAGTATATTTAGCACAAGAAAATAACGAAATTGCTCAAGAATATTTAATTAACAAATATAAATACATAATAAACGTAATAATTAATAAAAATTTAGCTAGAATCACAGCATTAAAAATTGAAAGAGATGATATATTTAATATAGGATTATTGGCCCTACATCAAGCTATAAATACTTTTAATAGTAATGATTCATCATTTGCTTCATTTGCAACAATTTTAATTAATCGCCGCATTAACAATTATTTTAAAATAAATAATCGTAAAAAAGATAGTGTTTATATAAATTCAATATCTTTAAATGATGAAACATTCAACAAATCTATTTTAAAAGAAAAAGTTATAAATCCAGATGCTGTAGTTATTAAAGAAGAAAATCATCAAGAACTAGCTCAAAAAATATATTGTCAGCTAACTGATTTAGAAAAATCAATATTCAAATTAATTGGAGATTTTGATATCCAAGAAATATCAAAGATATTAAATGTTGATGTAAAAAAAGTATATAATGCTATAACAAGAATTCGTAATAAAACGAGTAAAGTGCTTGCTAAATCTTAAAATATGTGATATATTAATTGCAAGCACGAAAGTGTTTTTTTAAATGGAGGTTAAAAAGTGGCGAAAGAAGAGATAAAAAAAGTAAAAAAAGCTACAAACAAAAAGAAGGAAACAAAGAAAAAAAAGAATAGTAATATTCCCAAAGAAAGTTATTTAAAGAGAGTTGGTAAAGAATTAAAATTAGTTAAATGGCCAACTGCAAAAGAAGTTTTAAAGTATACGATTTCAACAATTGTATTTTGTGTATTTTTATGTGTGATATTTATGGCATTGAATTTAATAATGTCATTAGTTAGAGGATGGGTGGCATAATGGATAAAGAGTGGTATGTAGTAAATACTTATTCAGGACATGAAACTAAAGTTAAAGAAAAATTGGAAGCTAGAATTGAATCTATGGGGATGCAAGATTATATTTTTAGAGTAATTATTCCTGAAACAACAGAAGTTGAAGTAAAAGATGGTGTCAAAAAAGAAAAAGTCAAAAAAATGTTTCCAGGTTATGTTTTAGTAGAAATGATTATGACTGATGAAGCATGGTATATAGTAAGAAATACCCCAGGAGTTACAGGATTTATTGGTTCTTCTGGAAAAGGTGCTAAACCAACACCACTACTTCCTCAAGAAATTGATAGAATACTTGCTAATATGGGTATGAGTAGAGTAAATATTGAAGAAGATCTAAAAGTTGGTGATACTGTTAATATTATTGATGGACCATTTAATGGTATGAGTGGTAAAGTAGATAATATTGATTTAGAAAATAACCGTTTAAATATTATTATAGATTTATTTGGTCAAGAAACCAATGTTGATGTTGAATTATATCAAGTAAGCAAAAATTAAGACTCAAATTTGAGCCTTAATTTTTTTAGTCATAAAAATTTAAATTTAATAATACGACTATTTTGTTAGAAAATTCATCAGCAACTTTTTTAGCTAATATTGCATTATTAGGATTTTTTGCTTTTTCTAAAGTGTCATTTTTCAAAAATATAATAATATAATTTTGAAAAGATATAAAGAATGCAAAAGGACGAAATAATTTATAATTGATTTTTTCGTTATTTACTATTTCATCAGCATCCACAACAATATTATTATGCACTTCTTCATAATCAATACTCATAAGTTCACTAATAAAGTGTTCTAAAAATTCTAACATTTGTGGTTGATTAAACAACTTTTTCCATATTTTTTCATTTAAAGACCACATTTCCAAAACCTCCTTAAGTTAGTTATACTACATTTTTTAGTATTTGTCTTTAACTTCGACAAAACTAGGGAGGAATCGACAAATTACGACACTAATTAGTATCATCATCATTTTTCTTATCAGTTTTTATGGTACTAACTATTTTAGTTTTACTCCATCTTTCATAAAATAAAGTTTTCTTTATAGCTAAAGTAAAGAAAGAAATAACATAATATAAGAAAATAAATAATATTAAAAGTAAGATAGTATAAACATATATTGTATTATTAAAATAATTAACAACACTACTACATAATATAATTATTAAAATAGGTAATACTAAATAAAATGTATAGAATAATAAATTCCTTAAAATCAGTTCAAGTAATGTTACTTTATCATGTTTGGTAGAAATAATTTTTATTTTTAAAAACTTATAAGCTAATGTTTGACCTTTAAAAATCCAAGGAATAATTATATAATAAATAAAAGCAAATACGAAAAAGTTATAAGCAAATGTAATATTAAAGGTAAAACGTATAATCATATAAAAAACTAAAAAAATAAATAAATCAATACCATAAGCAAGGGTTCTTCTAAAACCAGATACTTTCATTCCGAGTTCTAGGGCTGTATTATCAATTTCTTCTCTATTTGGTAAAAATTTTAAAAGTAGAGTTCCCACAAAATAACCAATTATGCCACCGAGAGTATTAAGTATTAAATCATCTACATCAAATAAACGATATCCTCTTGGGTATATAAAATATAAGCCACTAAGTTGGGTAAGTTCAAAAAATAAACTTAATAAAAATGTAAAAAGACAAGTCTTCTTGAAACTAAATTTAAAATAATAATGTAAGTAAGCACCAAAAGGAATAGTTAGAACTATATTAAATAAGGGAACAAAAACATAGCTACTTGTTAAAGCTTTAAAATAAGTAGAAAAATTACTTATAACAAAACCACTTTTAGTAATAAATTCTGTAACAAAATTAAATGGTATGAGTTGTGTTGTTGGAGTTGTTAGAGCTATTACTTCTTCTCTAGTTGGCAGAGGAAGTATCACTAGAAAATAAGCGGTCAAAAGATATAAAATAAAAGAATAAATAATTAAAGCTCTATACCAATAAACAGAACCATATTTGTGATATTCCCTTAAAATATATGGTAAAGTTATTAAAAACGCAATAAAGGGAAATGTAACTACAGCTATTTTTATAATTGATAAATAATTCATCCTAATCTTCCTTTTTTGTTAATAATTTTTTATTTTTACCAGTAATAAGTGATAAATAAGCACCTGCACTACATATTTCTTTTCTAAGTGCAACTAATTTATCAGCTTTCGACATAATTCTTCCTTCAATATAAAATGATTTTCTAAAAGAAAATGCTCCAACTTTTCCAACGTATGTAGATACAAATATCATTTTCTTATAAATTTCTGGTAATTGATTAAATTTTTCTTGATTGTTTAATTCTATTGCATATTCATCTATTGCCCTTACTGGTAGAGGATACATATGGTGGATTATTCCATCAATAATCATTAAAGATTCCTCTTCATCTTGAAATATATTGGGAAACCAAGTTATAGCATTAACAACTGCTTCAATGGGATGGGTAAATCCATGAAGATTTTTAAATTTTTTGCCTTTAGATTTAATGTTATTTTGCCATGGTTCTTCATATAGGTCATGAAACATAGCAATGTATATAGCAATTTTTAGGTTGATAAAATCTAATTTCCTTCTATTTTTAATCTTGTAAATCATTTTATAGGTAACAATAGCATCACTCATGATATGTTCACCTAAAGTTGTAGCATCATTATGCCAAAAAGGACTATAATTTCTCTTTTTAAATTCTGGATGAAGACAAATAGGTTTTATTAGATTCCATAATGTTTTACTATTTTTACCATCTACATTATATCTTAAACAAAGTATTTTAAATTGTGTATATATATTCATAATGTACCTCTATACAATAAGATTATATTATATATTATATAAAAAAGCAAAGATTTATAGATAATTATCATTTCTATATAACAAATTTTAGCATATCTTATATAGAAAGGAGGTTTATATTTTGAACAATTACGAAAGAGCTGTTCAAAAGGTTAAGTGTTCAGGTTTAGAACAACCATGTTGTTGTTTTGGCCCAACTGGACCCACGGGACCCCAAGGACCTGCAACAGTAACAACTGGTGTAACTGTTACAACTGCTCCTGGAACACAAGCAGAAGTAACTAATGTAGGAACATTAGAAAATGCTGTTTTAAGATTCTCAATTCCAGCTGGAGCGACTGGTGCAACAGGTGCAACAGGTGCAACAGGCCCAACTGGTCCAACCGGAGCAACCGGAGCCACTGGCCCAACTGGAGCGACTGGAGCAACTGGACCAGCAGGAACAGGAAGTACTGGCGCAACAGGACCTACAGGACCAACTGGAGCAACTGGTCCAACAGGTCCAACAGGTGCAACAGGTGCGACAGGTCCAACCGGAGCTACGGGAGTAACAGGACCTACGGGACCAACTGGAGCTAGTGTAAGCTTAAGTATTGGAACAGTAACAACTGGAGCAACAGCAGCTGCTACAATAACAGGTGTAGCACCAAATTATTTCCTAAATCTAGTATTACCACAAGGTGCAACAGGTCCAACTGGAGCTACTGGAGCATCAGGAGCAACAGGACCAACAGGCCCAGCAGGAACGGCAGGAACTACTGGAGCAACAGGACCTACAGGACCGACTGGAGCATCAGGCGCAACAGGACCAACAGGCCCAGCAGGAACGGCAGGAACTACTGGAGCAACAGGACCTACAGGACCGACTGGAGCATCAGGAGCAACAGGACCAACTGGCCCAGCAGGAACGGCGGGAACTACTGGAGCAACCGGACCTACGGGACCGACTGGAGCATCAGGAGCAACAGGACCTACGGGACCAACTGGAGCATCAGGAGCAACAGGACCGACAGGCCCAACTGGACCGACAGGACCTACGGGACCAACCGGACCATAGGGAGATTATGAAAGATATCAAAATTTGTGTTTATGCTATTTGTAAAAATGAAAGTAAATTTATTAATAGATGGTTAGAATCAATTAAAGATGCAGATTATATATGTGTTTTAGATACTGGTTCTACTGATAATTCAGTAGAGTTATTAAAAAATGCTGGAGTAATCGTAGAGACAAAAACTTTTACTAACTTCCGTTTTGATGAAGCTCGTAATGAATCGATAAAATTAATTCCTGAAGATACAGATGTATGTGTATGCATTGATATTGATGAAGTGATGCTTCCAGGTTGGAAGGATGCCATAAAAAAAGCTTGGAAGAGTGATACTACAAGACTTAGATATATTTATAATTGGAATCTAGATGAACACGATAATCCTAAAGTCAGCTTTTATCAAGATAAAATACATGCTTATAAAGGTTATAAATGGGTAAATCATGTTCATGAAATATTAAAGTATTCTGGTGGTGAAGAACACTATCAGACAACCGACGAATTAATTATTAATCATTATCCTGATCAAACCAAATCGCGTAATTCTTATTTACCATTATTAGAATTATCAGTTAAGGAAGACCCTGAAAATGATCGTAATATGCACTATCTAGGCCGGGAATATATGTATTATGGAAAATGGAATGAAGCAATTACTACCCTAAAAAAACATTTATCTTTAAAAAATGCTACATGGAAAGATGAAAGATGTGCATCAATGCGTTTTATAGCTAGAAGTTATTTAGGATTAAATGATATAGATAATGCAGTATATTGGTATAATGAAGCGATTAAAGAAGCCCCTCACTTAAGAGACCCACTTGTTGAACTTGCTTTAGTTTATTATCAACTAGAGGATTGGGAAGCGGTTATAAAATATTGTAATGCCGCTTTAAACATACCAATAAATGCTAAAACATATATTAATGAAGTATTTAGTTTTGATGAAACTATTGATGATTTATTATCACTAGCATATTATAATACCGGGGATATAGACAAAGCTGTAAAACATGCAACAAAAGCTTTAGAAATTAATCCTGATAATGAACGTATAAAAAACAATTTAGAAATAATGCGAAGCAAACTTCAAAATTAGAAGTTTGCTTCTTTTTTGCGTAAAATTTGTGTCAAATTGTAATTTTTTTGCAAAAATTTTTCATAAAAAAAAGAATTTTGGGTATTTTTGTTGAAATTATATAGTGAAGGGAGGAAAATATGTTTAAAAAATATCGTATAAAAAAACTTTGGACAAGCTATCATATGATCTTTTATTTAGAAAAGTTAGTTAGTGAAATATGTAATGTCAATTTAAAAGATGTCCGTAATAGAATAATTATTAATGATTCTAAAATAATAAGTGATCCTTGTTTTAAAAAAATTAAAAACAAGTTTATTGTAGTTTGTTATGATGATTATCTTATAGTTTTTATAAGACACACATTTATTTTATCTAAATATAATTCTAAATATAATAAATTAGCTTTATATTTAATAGATAAATATCCAGAAAAATTTGTAAAAATAATCCATTTAAATTTTTATTGAGAGAGGTTAATAATGAATATAGAAAAAATTAAGCTCGGAGATATTATATGGGCCAAAAGATTTAAAAATAAATTAGAAGAGTCAAGTATTCCTGAGGGACACCAAAATGGGCCATTTATTGTTATTAAAAAAACTAATAAAAGAGTTTATTCACTAATGGCTACATCTAAACCTAATAAAACACCATGGGATTTAAAATTAAAAATAAGTAAAATGCCTATAAATACTAAAGAAACATATGTTTTTTTGGGTAAAGTTTTTATCATTAATAAAAACAATTTTATTAAAATTATGGGAAATATTAGTAATGAAGATTTAGAAATTATTAAAAAAAGATTATTTATTTTATATAATATGGGATACAAAATGAAATTTATTGCTAATAAAGATTTATCGTTTAAATATAATATGGGGGATATTGTTACTTATAAACATAAAAAATTTTATATTGAAAAAGTTGGTTATAATTATGTTTATGCATATAAATTAAAAACAGTAAGAAATAATACTAAAATCAAAATAGCTAATAAATATTATGAAATAAATCCTATATTAAATAAAATACCAATTAATAAAATAAAACTAATTGAAGTTGTTACATTATCTCAAAGAAATTATATAAAAAATATATTAATTAAAATACATAAAATAGAAGTAGGTAAATTAATAACTTATAATAAAAAGAAATATTTTATTTATAAAATGGATAGTAGTGGTATTAAAGCAATATTATTAAATAATAAGTATCATACTAAAGTAGTTATAGATAATAATAGATATTTTTCAAATTTAGAAATTTGTGATTTAAAAAAAGATAATAAGAAAATGCAAGTTAGAGCTATTGCTAATAATGATGAATTAGAAAAAATTATTAGATTAATAACTTTTAATGAATCAATTACCAGAGGTTTTTTAATTAAAAATGATAGTAATTTGTATTATGTTTATAATAAAGAAAATAATAGTTATAATGTTTTTAATGTAAGTATAAAAAAATTATATAAATATCAAATAAGTATTAATAATAAATCATATTATACAGATTTTAAATTACTTAATATAAGTAATAATATTAAGTATGAAATAATAGATATTGCTAAAATCACAGAAATAGAAGAAATTAAAAATCAATATAATAAAACAAAACAAATACTAAAAACAATACATACAAATAATTTAAAAAAATATAAAAGTTTTATTGTACAAACAATACTTGAAAATGAAGTAACTAAAGAAGAATATATAATTTTAAAAAGAAAAAATGATTATATATTAATTGTTAATAAAAATAAGCAAGATGAAGTATTAAATGTTAATTTGTGGAATAATAAAATACCTTTTAGAGTTGTTGGTCAAGTAAGAGGTGAAGATTTTGATAAATATATGTTTAATTATAAATATTTAAGAGGAAAGAAAAAATAATTGTTCAAAAAATTAAAGTAATATATAAAAATAAATATTGTAAATAACCAATTTCTTTGGTATATTAGTTTCAGGTGATTAAAGTGCAAGTTAAATTAGATGATGTAATTGAATCTTTAGATTTTACCAGTATAGATATGAATTATTATTATAATCCTAAAACTGAAGAAATCATTATGAGGGCAGATTTTCTTGATGATATAGATGAAGACTTATTAGAAGAATGCATTCCTTTACCTAGTCAGTATGATATTAATGAATACGATATGATGGTTGATTTTGCAGATGAAATAGAAGATGTAAAAATTCACAATCAATTATATATCTCTTTAAATGGTAGTGGAGCTTTTCGCAGATTTAAAGATACTTGTATTAATTTTGAAATTATAGATGATTGGTATAAATATAGAGAAAAAAGATTAAAAGAAATAGCTGTAGAATGGTGTAATGAAAATAATATAAAGTATTATTAGGAGAAAAAATGAAGAAATATAATGTAATTGTAATATTTAATAAGAATTTAACAAAAACTTTAATGTGCAAACGAACAAAAGAACCATATATGGGAATGTATAACCTAGTTGGTGGAAAAATTGAAAAAGAAAATGATAGCTTAAATGAAGCGTATCGTGAGTTAGAAGAAGAAACAGCAATCACTAAAAATGATATAACTTTAACTTATTTTATGAATATTGAATATATTACATTTAATAAAGATATAGAAGTATATTTTGGTATATTAGATAAAGAAGTAAAATTAGTTGAGGAAGTAAATGCTCTTGAATGGGTTGATATAAATGATAACTTCTTTGATATGAATAAATATGCTGGAGAAGGTAATATTCGTCATATAATTGAAGAAATAAAAATTAGTTTAAATAGTAATTAAAAATAGTAATTAAAAATTCTAGATTGTTTCTAGAATTTTTATATTGCGACCTTTAAATATATTTGAAGATGAAACATTAGAAAAAAACACAGTTGTTAAGAAAATCTTAACAGCTAAAAAGAATGAAAAAACAATGGATAACAATAATATCTTAATGAGTCAAAAAGTAATGGCTAATCTTTATTTATGGTACAACAAAACAAAATATAAGCTACCATTTAAATAATATATTTAAAGAATATGAACTTATTAAAGATTCAGTTGTCAAGGATTTTTTGACAACTGCAAATGATGGAATTAGAAAAGAATTAAACTGTTAAGAAAATCTTAACAGTTTAAAGAATAAAATATAAAAGTAATAATTTTATAAAGGATATAAGATATAATAACTAATATTAAAATACTGCCATAACTAAACTTAAATTAAATACTTGGGTACCATAGATTATTAAATAACCTAATCCTTCTTTGCTTACTAGAAATTATCCCATAATTACACCGCCATTCTAGGTATAGGGAGAAAATATAATTCCTAAATTATTTCAAAATAATTTTAAAAATTAATTATTTTTCATAGGAAAGTAATTTAAAAAATGTTATAATATCAATAGAACTTATAAATTTTAACAAATTAAGGGGGAATGAACAATGAAAATTAATCAACTAAAAGATTTAATTTTATATCAAAGCGAAAATCATAATGTTCAAATAGAAGTTTTATATGAGAATGAAGATTTTTGGCTTACTCAAAAAACTATGGCTGAGTTATTTAATGTAGCAGAAAACAACATAACATACCATTTGCAAAATATCTTTAAAAGTGGAGAATTAAATAAAGATTCAGTTACTCAAAAAATTAGAGTAACTGCTTCTGATGGTAAGAAATATAACACAAATTTCTATAGTTTAGATGCAATTATCGCTGTTGGCTATAGAGTTAATTCAAAGGAAGCAACTGCATTTAGAATATGGGCAACAAATACATTAAAAGAGTATATTAAAAAAGGATATGTTTTAAATACCGAATTATTAAAAAATGGTCCAAAATTTGGCAAAGATTATTTTGATGAATTATTAGTTAAAATTAAAGAAATTAGAGCTAGTGAAAGAAGATTTTATCAAAAAATTACAGATATTTATAAAGAATGCAGTTATGATTATGATAAAAATAGTGACATCACTAAGGAATTTTACAAAAATGTTCAAAATAAGTTACATTATGCTATTTCAGGAATGACAGCTCCAGAAATAATATTTAATAGAGTCGATTCTAAAAAAGATTATATGGGACTTAAAACATGGCTAAGTTGTACCAAATGACACGGAATGAAAAAATAGTAAAATTGCTTTATTTTAAAGGGAAGCTTGATAATAGAAGAATGAAGTTAAACTTTTTGGAAGAACAAGATGAAAATGTAGATTTTAAAATAATAGTATCAGTTATTAAGTGTTAATGTCCTCGAATTGATATTATTAAAATAAAAGTAATGAAATTATTATTTAATAAAATATTAGTTTTGAAATAGCTAAGGTATGAGAAATCATATCTTTTTATTTTATAATAGGAAATTCATACTTAAAATTATATTACGAATAAAAATTCGAATTTAAATTTGCATAACCACAAAAACCGAGATAACAATCTCGTATCATTAATATATCTAAAATAAAATTAATTTTCTTTATAAACGTGATGATATCCTCTTTTAGAGTGATAATCTAAAGGAACACATTTATTATAGTTACACTTTCCACAGATAATATATGGAGGAGTAGAAATGGGTAAACCATTCCATTCATCATCCTGTTCGAATTCTAAAACGGCTTCAATAGGAGCCTCAAATTTATATTTACATTTTGGACAGATGTAATCAACTGTTTTTCCACTAAGTTTAATAGGAAAATTATCAAAATCAAACATAGTTAACCTCCAGTCATTTCTAAAAGATAATTTAACATATATCCACATCTAGGACAAGTGTAAGGATCTCTATTAAAAGCATTCATAATAGAAAGTCTATGTTTAAGAAGAGTTTTTCTAATAGTATATTTTTCTTTATTAATAAGTTTATTAATCTTATCAAAACAACTAGGTTTCTTTCTGTAAAAGCCATAATATCTAATGGTCTTAAACTCGTAAGGAACAAGATGCCTAATTAAAAGTTTAATAAACTCTTCGGCAGAAACCGTAACTTCATGATAAGTTTCATCTTCATGAGCATTATAACAAAAAGTAACATTTTCACCATCATAATTAATAATTCTATTTTCACTAATGGCAGGTCTACCACAATATCTAGTAACATATTCAACTCCATCTTTTAAAGATTTAAATTTTTTAGGTTCAGCATATACATAAAATCCTTTTTTATAATTCCGGAGTTTGCCACTTAGATTTTTATAAAAAAAATATAGAAGTCCTATTTTTAGGTCTTTTTTTATTGCATTATACA
>CALVKF010000001.1 GCA_944332555.1 uncultured Bacilli bacterium | reverse complement strand
AGATTAAAAAGTAAAATAAATAATTTAAGTACAGAAGAATTAGAAAGAGTTATTGATAGCTTAGAGGATAAAAGCATATGAATAACAATAAATTTTTAATTGTTAAAAATATTAAAAGTTTTATAATATCTTTAGAGAATATTTTAGTAACTATTCCTAAGAAAGATTTTTTATCGAGGAGCGTTATTTATCAAGAAGCATTAATACTTCTTAATAATGTTATTAAAGCTAATTATGAATCTGATAAAGATAAAAAGAAAGATTATCAAATAGTAGCTTTAGCTAAAGTAAATTTGTTAGATTTCTTTTTAGAAAGGGCATATAAACTTAGATATATTAGTGAAAAACAAGCAACAAGTAAAGCAAATGAACTTTTAAAAATTAATAAAATGTTATATGCTTGGTGCATGAATGAAAGATAATATAACTTTTGTTAATTTACTTAATATTTATGAACAGGAAATATCTAAGAATGTTAAGAATAAGAAAAAATTAGTTAAGTTTGAAATAAATAAAGTACAAAATATAACTAATATAATTGATATGTTAAATAGGGGTAAAATAGGACATAAACATTATAATATATTTTTAATATATGAACCTAAGTGTAGATTAGTTATGTCTTTAAGTATTAAAGATAAGATAATTAATCATTTTGTTACTAGGTATGCACTAGAGGCAAAGCTTACTAAATATTTAGATTTAAGAAATGTTGCTACAAGAAAAGGTATGGGAACTGATTATGGAATAAAATTAGTAATAAAATATTTAAAAAGGTTAAAAAATAATAAATTTTATATATTAAAAATAGACATAAGTAAGTATTTTTATTCCATAGATCATGAAGTATTAAAGGGTTTATTAGTTGATAAATTAGATAGTTATGAATATGATTTAGTTGAAAAAATAATAGATAGTACTAATGATGCTTATATAAATGAAACAATTAATAAAATAATGAAAATGAATAATGTAGAAGTTCCTCTATATTACCATGGACGAGGGCTTCCAATTGGTAATGTAAGCTCTCAGATACTATCTATATTTTATTTATATAAATTAGATCACTTTATTGTCCATGATTTAAAGCTTAAGTATTATGTGCGGTATATGGATGGTGCGACTGTGTAGGTCGAATAAATTAATGAGTGGAAATCTCATCTAGAAAGTAATACCCATTACATCTAGTAGCGAGTCTTGGAGCTATCTTGGTAACAATATAGTTTAAGCGTAGACAGTCAGGTATTAGGGCTAGTATTGAGCTTCGAAATGTATAATTTCAAGAGCGCAGACATAATCGTCCAGATGGAATGCTATATTTAATATTGCGATATGGGAAGTGATATTAAACTCTTGCGGAGTCTGAAAGACCTAGCCATGATATACAATGTTTATTCGATGAACAGTGAGGACCTATGTTTTCTCAGCTTAATAGAAAGACAGAAGTGCTAATATTAAGAAAAGAGAGTATGATAAACTTAAGAATATCAAAAGAAACATAGGTAGTCAGATAAACTCATAGTACCGATGATAATATATTAATAAATATATTGGAGGGAAGGGGTTTACATAACATAGCTCTTATTAAAGCAAACATTATCACTATTCAAGGAGTGGAGAAATAATGACAAGTAAAATAATAAGAATAAATCAAATAGTCAAAGAAAAGCCAGATGAAGTATTTACATCGGTCTATCATTTAATAAATAAAGAATTGCTAATGCAATGTTTTGAAAAGTTAGATGGTAGTAAAGCTAGTGGGATAGATTCAGTAACTAAGGATATTTATTATATGAATTTAGATGAAAATATAAATAACTTAGTTAAACGACTCAAAAACAAGAGTTATAAACCACAACCAGCCAGAAAAGTAAAAATACCAAAAGGAAATGGAAAAATGCGAGAACTGGCAATATCAAACTTTGAAGATAAAATAGTTCAATTGGCTTTAAAGAGTATAATTGAAGCAATATTTGAACCAAAACTTAGTAATAATATGTTTGGTTTTAGACCAAGTAGAGGATGCCATGATGCATTAAGACAAATATCTATAGATATTGAACGAAACTTTACTAACTATGTAGTAGAAGCAGATATCAAAGGATATTTTGATAACATAAATCATGAAAATCTTATAAAATGTCTAGAGCTACATATAAAGGATAAAAACATAATTATGTTGATTAGAAAATTACTAAAAGCGGGAATACTAGAAAGTGATAACCTCTATATAGGAGATGATGGAACACCGCAAGGTTCAATATTAAGTCCAGTATTAGCCAATATATACATGTATTATGTATTAGTGAGATGGTTTGATGAGATAGTAAGACCAAACTGTCATGGCTTTGCAAGTATAATAAATTATGCAGATGATTTTATATGTTGTTTTCAAAGAAAACAAGATGCAATAGTTTTCTATAAGAAATGGTTGCCTGAAAGATTAGCAAGGGCTAAATTAGAACTTGCCAAAGATAAAACAAGAATAATAAGTTTTGGAAGATTTGCAAAAGAAAATTGCAAAGGCAAGAAACCACAAACATTTGAATTTTTAGGTTTTGTACATTATTGTAGTACAAATAGAAATGGCAAATTTAGAGTAAAGAGGAAAACATCCAGTAAGAAATTTACTAAGAAATTAGTAGAATTTAACGACTGGTGTAGTAGAAATAGGACCTTGGATATAGATGAACTTATGAACACATATAAAAAGAAAGTAATAGGACACTTCAATTACTATGGAATAACTGATAACTTTCACATGATACAGAAATATAAATTTAGAACCATGCAAATACTATTTAAATGGTTAAATAGGAGAAGTCAAAGAAAGAGTTATACATGGGAAGAATTTAATAAGTTATTAGAACAATACCAAATTCCTAAACCACGAATATGTGTAAAAATATATGACGATTGATGAATAAATGCTATGTTATGAAGAGCCGTATGCGGGAAAGCTGCATGTACGGATCTGTGAGGGGAATATATAGTGATATATATTTCTACTCGATATTTTATTATATTAGATAGTGATTTAGAAAAGCTAAAGAAGGCTAGAGATATAATAATAGATAAATTAGATAAAAAATATAAGTTAAAAGTAAATACCAAGAAAACTAAAATAGTCAGTTGTAAGGAAGGTTTTAGTTTTCTTGGATATATATTTAAAGTAATTGATAAAAAATTAGTAATTAAAATAAAAAGAAGTAATTTAGAAAAAATAAAGAAGAGAGTTAAGCAAGTAAGATATTTACTTGATAGAAATAAAATTAGTCATTATAGAGCATTTTGCTCAATTATGACTTATAGTAATTGTTATAAATATACAGAAAATATTAGAATATTAAAATTAATAGATAGGTATTTTTTTCATGAAAAATAAATATTGGTTTTTTAAAAATTTATATAAAGATTATGTAATTATATTAGATGATAAAGGTATTAAGAAAAGTTTATATTATGATAAATTATTAATGAAATACATTAATAATAAAGATATTAATTATATAATTATATATAATGATTTTGATTTTAAAAAGGTTAGTTATAAAGTAAATAATTATAGAAGATATTTAATAATTGAGTTTTTAGTTAAATTGATACATACTTGTTTTAAGTAATAAATTATCAGTTTTTATTATTGAAGAAATACAAAGAATTTGTTATAATTGATATATAATAAAAGTGGGTTAGATAAGTATGAAAGTATTTTTGATTGATAATAATAAAATAATTAAATATATATTACCATCTAAAATAGATGATTCTTTTTTGATTACTTATAATGACCCAGAAGTAAAGGATTGTTTAATTAGTTTTGAAGGTATAAATAATAAATGGTATTTAAAAAGTAATGGTAATGTTAATATAATTGAAAAAGGTGAAGAAGTAGATAATATTGAAGTAATTGAGTATCGTAAATATATTTTAAAAGTAGTAGGTAAAAAGAATTATTTAGAAATGTATTTTTTACCTAGTAAAGAAACTTTATTTAAATTAAGTTTTAGTTCTTTAGATAATTTTTCTATAGGGACTGATCCTTCTTGTGCTATTAATTATAATTCAAGTGATTTAACTAAAGTTGAAGCAATAATTAAAGTAATTGATGGTAATTGGACAATATCTTGTATTAATGATGATAACTATAAAGTATTTGTAAATAATTTTAGAATAAGTGTTAAGAAATTAAAATCTGGTGATGTTATATTTATCGGGGGACTTAAAATTGTTTGGATGAATGCATTTTTGTGTATTAATAATCCAAGAAATTCTTTAAAGATCACTGGTATGAAATTAATTAATGAAGAAGCTATAGATAATGGGGAAATATTACCTGTTAGTGAAGATGAAAAATCAGTTGAACTTTATGATAAAGATGATTATTTTGTTCATTATCCTTCGATTAGAGAAACTGTGGAAGAAAAAGAAGTGGTAGTAGATGCTCCACCAGGTGAAGAAAAAGATAATTCCATGCCATTTATTTTATCGATGGGTACTTCAATTATTATGATGTCTTCATCATTTATGATGACTTATAATGTCGTTTATGGGTATATGACTGGTAGAAGTTTTTGGAGTATCTTGCCACAACTAGTAATGGGTATATCTATGCTTATCGGGGGCCTAATTATGCCTAGAATTACTCGGGCTTGGCAAAAGAAACAAAAGAAAAAAAGAGAGGCTCTAAGACAAGAGAAATATAGTGAATATTTGGCTGATAAAAATAGAGAATTACAATTAATTATTAAAAATGAATTACAAGTATTAAATGATAATTATTTAAGTACTGATAATTGTTTGGTGGCTCTAGATAAGAAAAATAAGAACTTTTGGTGGCGTGAGGTAACAGATGATGCTTTTTTAGCTATTAGAGTTGGTAATGGTAAAGTTGATTCTAAAGTAGAGGTAAAAGCTCCAGAAGAACATTTTTCTTTAGATGAAGATAATTTATTAGAAGAATCATATAAAATAAAAGATAAATATGATCATGTTGATGGGGCTCCGGTAGTTGTATCTTTAAGAGACAGTAATGTAACTTCCTTAATTTGTGAAGGGACTAATAAAGATAATTATATTAATGAATTAATTTTACAATTAATTATTTTGCATAGTAGCCTAGATTTAAAAATAGTATTATTTACTAAAGAAGAAAATGCTAGTCGTTTTGAATTTATGAAATATATTCCCCATATTTTTTCGGAAGATAAAAGTATAAGATTTTTTGGAGTAAATGAAAAAGAATGGAAGAATGTTTCTAATTATTTAGAAGAAGAATTAAAGGCTAGAAAAGAAAATGGGGGAGAAGGTAATGATAAAGGATATATAGGAATTCCTTATTATTTAATAATTACTGATGATTATAAAAATACTAAATCTATTCAAATAATAGATGAATTAGTTAATAAAAATGCTGGTTTATATAGTTTTTCATTACTTATACTAGAAGATAGTATTAAAAATGTTCCAACAAGTAGTAAGACATTTATTGAAGTTAGAGATAGAGATGGCGTAGTAATTGATAAATCAACAGGTTTAAATAAACAATCGATATTTTATATTGATAAAATAAGTAGTGATATAGATATGGATAATGTGGCAAGAAGACTTGCTAATATTCCTGTTATGTCTAAAGATGGACCATCAGTGCTTCCAACGAGCCTTAAATTTTTAGATATGTTTGGAGTATCTAAAATAGAACAATTAAATATACTTAATCGTTGGCAAACTAATAATCCAGTAGTATCCCTTGATACTGTTATTGGGGTTCATCGAAGTGGTGATAAATTTATGCTTGATTTACATGAAAAATTTCAAGGACCCCATGGTTTAATTGCGGGTTCTACTGGTTCAGGTAAATCAGAATTTATCATAACTTATATTTTATCAATGGCGATTAATTATCACCCTTATGAAGTGCAATTTGTATTAATTGATTATAAAGGGGGAGGTTTAGCTGGAGCTTTTGAAAATAAAGAAACCGGCATTAAAATTCCCCATTTAGCAGGTACTATAACTAACCTTGATACTCATGAGATGAATAGAAGTTTAGTATCGATTCAAAGTGAACTAACAAGACGCCAACGGATATTTAATGAGGTTAGAGAAGCTTTAGGAGAAGGAACAATTGATATTTATAAATATCAAAAATTATACCGTGAAGGTGTTGTTAAAACACCACTTTCCCATCTATTTATCATCTGTGATGAATTTGCGGAATTAAAACAACAACAACCGGATTTCATGCAACAATTAATATCTACGTCTCGTATTGGTCGTTCCCTAGGTATCCATTTAATACTAGCAACACAAAAACCTAGTGGAGTTGTTAATGATCAAATTTGGGCCAATTCGCGTTTTAAAGTATGTTTAAGAGTACAAGAAAAAAGTGATTCTATGGAAATGCTAAAAAGACCAGAGGCCGCTTCAATTAAAGAAACTGGTAGATTTTATTTACAAGTTGGTTATGATGAATTATTTGAAATCGGTCAAAGTGGTTGGAGTGGAGCAAAGTATACTCCAAGTGATAAAATTCAAAAAAGAATTGATGAATCTATTAATTATATTGATAATATTGGTTATGTCATTAAAAGTGTTAAAGATATTGATCCTAGTGAAGTAAATAAAAAAGATTATGGGGATGAACTTACAAATGTTGTTAAATATATCTATGAATTAGGAGAAAAAGAACATATTAAAACCACTAAATTATGGCTTGATTCAATACCAGAAGTTATTTATATAAGTAATTTGAAGAAAAAATATAATTATACACCAGAAAGCTATTATATTAATCCTGTAATTGGGGAATATGATGATCCAATAAATCAAGTTCAAGGCCTTTTAAATGTCGATTTATCCAGGGATGGTAATTTAGTTATTTATGGTATTCCTGGTAGTGGTAAAGAAAATTTACTTACTAATATAATTCGTTCTAGTATAGTTGAACATACTCCGGATGAAGTAAATATTTATATATTAGATTGTGGTTCGGAATCTTTAAAAATATTTGCTAATTTTCCTCATGTTGGTGAGGTTTTAACAATAGATAATGAAGAAAAAATTAAAGATTTAGTAACAATGGTATCTAGTGAAATAGAAAGAAGAAAAGAATTATTTACGGAATATGCCGGAAGTTATAATGATTATATTAAAAATAGTGGTAATAAATTACCATTAATGCTAATAGTTATAAATAATTATGATGTCTTTACTGAAACATACTCTACTATTAGTGATTTAATACAACCTTTATTTCGTGATGGATATAAATATGGAGTAGTATTTGTTGTAAGTTGTATTAGTTCAACAGCTATTAAATCACGAAGTATATCATACTTTAATAATAAAATCTGCTTACATCTAAATGATGCTATGGATTATCGTTCAATCTTAAATAGCCCTAGGGAACTTATGCCTGCTGATTATTTTGGTCGGGGATTAACTGCTGTTAATGGTAAAGTATTAGAATTCCAATCAGCATTATTTGCTCCAAGAAAAGATTATACTAATTCTTTAAGAGAACTGGCTAATACCCTAAATAGTGCTTATACAACTAAAGCAAGTCCAATTCCATCTGTACCAGATATTGTAGATGTTACAATGCTTTTAGATAAAGTTCAAAGTAAAACATTAATTCCAATAGGTTATAATATATATAATAAAGCAATTAATTACTTTAACTTTAAAGTTAATAATATTATTCCAATAGCTTTTAGTATAACTGAAGATACTAAATTATCATTTGTTAGATCACTTACTAAAATAATTGGTCAAGTAGCTAAAATCAATGTTTTAGATATTGCTAATATATTTAAGGAAGAAATAAATAATGTATCTTTATTTAATAAAGATAATATTAAAGATTTTATTTTAAATTTAAATAGTGATGTTGATGATGATACATATTATTTATTAATTGGTTTAGCTAATATAGAAGCCATTATATCTAAAGAAGATTATAATGAATTAATTGCAGGTTTAAATAATCAAAATAAATATCCATTTAAACATGTAATTATTGTAGGTTCAACAGATGTTTTAAAAACTTTAAAAGTTGAAGGTTGGTACAAAAATAATGTCAGTGATAAATATTATATTTGGCTAGGTAATGATATTACTAATCAATTTGTTTTAACACCACCAAATGTATCATATGAAGATAAAAAGATTAATTTTGATTTTATGGGATTTGTTATTAATAAAGGTAATTATGAAATAATTAAATATGTATTAGATAAAGGTGATTTGGATGAATAATAAAGTATTAGTAAAAGTACTTATTCCCGAGATTGATGAAGTATATGATTTATTTATTCCAATTAATATAAGGATTGGTTTAGTTATAAAACTATTAAATGAATCTTTAGTAGAAGTATCTAATGGATTATATGTTGTAAGAAATAATCGCAAAATATATAATGTAGATGATGCCAATCCTTATCCTTTTAATAAATTAGTAAGAGAAACTAATATTAGGAATGGTACAACTATTGTTTTTATGTAAAAAATATATTATAATTAATTAAGAATAGGAGTGATGATATGGCAGCTTTAGAAGTAGGTAATACAACTTATGTAAAACAAAATATGACGGATTTAATTCAAGTAAATCAAAGCATTTATGATATTTGTGCTGATTTAAAAGAAAGTTGTGATAAGATAAAAGCTAGTTGGCGATCTACTGGCACAACTGATAATGTAAATTATATTACTAAATTATATGAAAATATTGAAAAAGTTGATAAATTAGTAAATGTAGTTAGTTCCCTTGCGGAATATGTCAATCAATATATTGATGATAGTTCAGCTATTGCCAATAATACTGGGGCTAGTTCTAATACTGTAGTTAAACCTAGTAATATGATTGCCAATGCAGCAGTAAGATAAGGAGGAATTATGACTAGATCAGAAATTGTTGAAGATTTATTACAAACCAATACGACGAATACTAAAGAGCATTGTGATGAATTAGTAAGTAATGCTACTAAAATTGATAGTGTTGCCCATTCATTAAGATATATTGTTGAGGTGGATATACCTAGTATTTGGACAAGTGATACAGAAGATGTGGCATCTCTTACTGCTAATTTAACTAAAAATGTTGAATTTTTAGAAAATTTAGTTAAATTCACAAAAGATTTTGCTTATACTTTGCAAGATTTTGCTGCTTCTTTAGAGGCTCAAGCAAATAAGGATGGTGAATAATGTGATAAGTATTGAGGATTTTAATCGGGCTCGTGAACTTTTAAATCGTATTGTTGATTTAAAAGAACAGTTAGCTACAGCTTTTGCGGAAAATAGAGAAAAGTATACATTAATAAGTGGGGATGTAAATTCTAGTGGTTTATCTAAAATAATTCAAGATTTTTCTAATAGTATTTATAGTCAAAATGGCAATATTCAAAGAAATTTAAATGAATTGTTTATTTTCTTGCAAAATCAAATTAGTTCTTATGAAAACATAAATCAAGATGCCGAAGCTAGAATGCAACAAACAGCAAATGAACTTGATAGTTTTGCTAGTTCTACTGTCTCTTCAGTAGAGCAAATATAGGGAGGTGTTATCGTGTTTATTGATGTAGATTTACAGGTTTTAAAAAATGTTAGTCATGATATTGAATCATATGATAATACTTTAGTAAATGATTACTTTGAAAAAATGCGAGAATATATTGCTAATTTGCTTACAGAACAAGGAATTAAAACGGAGGATGTTAAAGCAATATTAACAACAATTGATGAAAAAGTAGTTTATTATGCAAATAATATTAGAACTAATTTGAATGGTCTTGAAGAAAATATTGCGGCATCTTTAGAAGGATATAATGTAATATTAGAAATGGCTGTATCAAAACTTACAGAATTATTTGTTGTAATGCAAGATTATACTACTAGTGGCAATTTTGATTTTACCGAAAGTGATGCTGTAAGTTATATTGGAAAGAGTGATGGTACAAGTAATATAGAAATACCTAATCAAAATGAAACAACTAATACTGAGGCACCGGAATTTGCTGATAGAGCGATGGAATATATGAATATGGATGGAACAATTAATCCTGAAGGAACATTAGCATCTGACGAAGGAAAAAGTTTTTCGGATTTAGCAATGGATCATCTGAATGATGATGCTACTGCCAATTATCAAGGAATTGATTCTAATGCCTATGTTGATGCCGTAAGTGGAGCTGATAGTGGTGTGGGTTCGGCAGCAAATAGTTTTGAAGCAACCGATTTTGCTGACAGGGCAATGGAATATATGAATATGGATGGAACAATTAATCCTCAAGGAAATATTGGATCTAACGCAAGCATTGATGCTGTAACTGGAGCAGCAGTAGATTTTGATAGTATAGATATGGATTTAAATTCAGCTCCAAATGTTAGTGCCAGTGATATTGAAACTCCAGAATTTCCTAAATATACTAATGAAATACCTTTAGATATGGGAGGGACTAGTGCTAGCTCAAATGTTGATGCCGTAAGTGGAGCTGCTGCTAATATAGATGTAAATTCAGCTCCAAATGCTAGTGCAAGTGGAAATGATAATAGCAATTCTGGAAATATGGCTAGTGTTAACGGACCGTTTGTTAATAGAGATGTTATTTCTTAAAACTTAAATTGACTAAAATATATAAGTTGTGTTAAAATTAAAATATAATAAGGAGGAAGGAAATGGATAATTTTAAAATTATAAATGCACAGCAAGTAATAGATGCTAGTGAAGAATTATTGCAATTCTTTACTAAATTAAATGGTATTGCTGATAATTTAGAATCGGATAAAAATCGGATTATTGATAGTTGGGCATCTGAAACAGAAGATAAGAACAGTTATGTTGCAGGTTTGCAAAAAAATATTACTAATTTAAGGGCTTTAGCTAGAGGAATTAGAGAATGTGCTAATACATCTATGGTGTATGCTCAAAGAGCATTAGAAGCATCTAGAAATCAAATAAATTAAGGAGGAAATTAAATGAATTTTGTAATTAATAATACTACTGAAGTTACATCTTTAGCTAATGAACTTATTAATAATGGTAGTAGTAGCAGTGCTTATATTGATGAACTAAATGAAATATTAAATACGACTTTATCATATTGGGAAGAATCACAATCTGATGCTCAAGCTTTTAGAACGCAATTACTAAATGAAGTAAGTTTTGCTAATCGTTCAATTACTTGTAATAATGCCTTTGCTAATGCTATCAAAGAATATATTGAATTTACAGAAAAGACTAGTAGCAAAAGTGCTACATCTAGTCAAATATAGGGAGGTACTATGAAAATAAAATTTGATATTGATCAAATGCGAAGTGTTCAAGCTCGTTTGGTGGAAATAAAAACTCAATTGAAAAATAAATATGATAATGATGTTCGAATAATTAATGATATAACACAAAATATCAGAAGTAATGAAATAACTCCAGCTTTGCAAGAATACATTAGTGCTAATGAGGCAAAAAGTACACAAATAGTTGCTTTATTTGAAGCTGTAGATACTTTTTTAAGCAAACAAATCGCGGCATATAGTGGAGCTAACGAAACAGCAACAGATAGTCTATCTCAACTACAAAGTATGTTGGAAGATTTATAGGAAGGTGATTAAATATGTATGTAAATTTAGATCCAGAAACATTAAGAGGAATAAATAGTAGTATAAGTAATAATAATGATACACTTACTCAATCTTATTATCCACAAATAAGAGAACTATTATTGTCTTTGAATAGAAATATTCAAACTCAACAATTAAATAATTTATTAAATACTTGTATAAATGTAATTGATGAAACATCAGTTACATTAGGAAATAATGTTAGAAATTTAACAGAATTTTTGAATGGACAAATAGTATCTTACAATGATATTATTGATGGATTAGTAAATAATATTAGAAAATCTGTTAATGATATGCAAGCTTTAGCAGAAGAAGTAAGTGCGTCAAGTGTTGATAGAGCTCGTTTAGGTACAGTATATAATTGGATAAATGGAGGTTAATAATGAATGATTTAGGTGTGAATGTTGGCTTTAATAATGATGTAGAAGCCCAAATGCAATTTAATTCAATAGTTCAATTATTAATTGATGGATATTTAAGAAAAAAAGATAAACCAAAAATGGCTGATATTATGAAAAGTCAAAATAAAGTTGAAGAAAAGGGAGTATTAACTGAAGAACATGTTAAATTGATTCAACAAATGATTCAAGAAGAAGCATCAGCTGTAGGAGTAAATATTTCTGATGAAGTAAGAAAAAGTGGAGCTGAATATATTCCTGGAAAATTATCTAATATTGAAAGACAATTTTTATATATTTTAGTAGATAATATGCTGGGAGTATTAGATATTGTTAGAGAAAAACAAATGCAAGCTAAATAAAAGAAAAGGGTGAGATTAGTGAAAGATAAATATTTACCAATAGGTAGTATTGTAACTATAAATGATACTAATAAAAGTGTAATGATCGTAGGATACTATGCTATAAAATATCAAAATGTTGTTAAAATGTATGATTATATAGGTATAAGTTATCCCGAAGGAACTCTTTTAGGTAACACTTTTGCTTTTAATCATAGTGATATAACTAATGTGTTATTCGAGGGCTTTAAAGATGAATCATTTGGTATTTTAAATAATAATATGTTGGGACAAAATAATCAAGATACTAAAGATTATAAGAAAGATGATAATTTTGTCAATGTCAAATATGATGCTAATGGAGTAGTTGCATATGATGAATTTACTGATTCTAAATCAGTTTCGCATCTAGTAGAATTATTAGATTCTATGGAAGTTAAAAATCCATTTGAAACACCAGTTTCTAATAGTGCTCCAAGTGCTATTCCGGTCATAGAACAAAATAACGCTGCAGTTTTAACTGATGATTTAGCTCTTAAGGATAAAGAGAATATTGAAAATAATTTAAATAATGTTTTGGAAAATAATCAAGATGCTAAAACTGATGAAATAAAAATAGATATTCCTACATATAAATTTACCGAAGATGGAATTATTTTTAATGAATAAATAGTAATGTCAAGTTTGACATTGGTTTACACAAATTATACGTTCGAATGAACGTTTTTTTTGTTTTTAGAAAAAAATTTGGCTAAAAAAAAGAATTTTGACTACTTTTGTTGAAAATATATAATAGAGGGAGGTGATAAATGAAATTAGAAATTTAAAAAAAATATTAGCAAAGGAGGTTTGGAATGAAGAAAGTAATATTTTTTTTAATAGGTTTTTTATTAGCTACAAATGTAGTTAGTGCTAGTAGTGAAAGAATATATGTTGGGGATAAAATACCGGGTATGTTTATTAGAAAAATTGATGAATCAGGTAAAATAACTAATAAACAAGGTGGTTTTTTAAGACGAGTTAGTGATAATGCTTTTGTTTATTGTTTAGAGCCATTTATTGCATTAATTGATGGAGATGAATATGAAGAGTATAGTAAGGACTTTTTAGATGATTTAAATATTAGTGAAGAAGTTTGGGAAGATATTTCATTGATTGCTTATTATGGGTATATGTATGATGATCATACTGAAGATTATTGGTATTATATTACGCAAATGATGATTTGGCGAAAAGTTGCTCCGAATGCCCAGTTTTATTTTACAGACACTTTAGGGGGCAATATTAACAATAATTTATATCAAGATGAAATAAAAGAAATTGAATCTTTAGTCAGTAGACATAAATTGTTACCTGCATTAAATGATGTAAATCTTTTATATGGAGAAGATACCATTATTACTGATGCTAGTGGGGTATTAAGTGATTATGAAATAATTGAAGATTTTGATTTAGTTCAAATTCAGGACAATAAATTAAAAATAAATGGTAATAAAATAGGGAGTTTTGCCATTGAATTAGTAAAAAAAAGTGATAATTATGAAACTTCAGCATTAGTATATATTGATTCTGAAAGTCAAAAAGCTATGGCTGTAGGAAATATTTCTGATCAAGAAATAAAGATAAATATCAATATTATTCCTTGTCAAATAACTGTATTTAAAAAAGATTATGATACTTTAGAAAATCTAAATATCGCAGGTATTAAGTTTTTACTTTATGATGAAGAACATAATTTAGTAAGTACAACAAAAACTAATGCTGATGGTATGGCGATATTTAATAATTTAAAAGTAGGTAAATATTATTTGAAAGAAGATAATACCCAAGTTATTACAGGGTATATGATTAATGATGAATATTTAGATATTTTTTTAAATGCTAGTAATATAAATGTTGATTTTTATAATAAAAAGATTACTGGTCAAATAAAAATAATTAAATATCAAGAAGAATTTGATCAAGAGCTAAAATATGTATTAGCTAGTGGTATTGAATTTGGTTTATATGATATGTTTGATAATTTAATTAGGACTAATAAAACTAATCAAGATGGGGAAATTATATTTGATAATTTAGAGTTAGGTAAATATAAAATAAAAGAATTAACTAAAAAAGATGATTATATAGTTAGTGATGATTTTATAGTTGAAGTAAAAATAGTTAATAATGAAGGAAGTGTGGAGGAAATAAAAGTGTATAATGAATTAAAAAAAGGTAAAGTAAAGGTGATAAAATATAAGGAATTAGCTAATAAAGATATGGCCTTAGCTAAAAATATAGAAATTGGATTATATGATCAAAATAAAAATTTAGTTAAAGTGAGTACTACTAATGAATATGGCGAAGTAATATTTGATAATTTAGTATGTGGTAAATATTATGTAAGAGAATTAAGTAATTTAGTAGAATATGAATTAGATGAAAATTACTATAAAGTAATAGTCAAAGAAAATAGTGAAGAAGAAGTAACTATTAGTAATTATTTAAAGAAGGGGAAATTAATAATTAATAAGATTGGAGATAATAATTTACCTCTGGAAGGAACAGGTTTTAATATATTTAATGAAGATGGGGCATTAATTTTTAGTGGTCTAACTAATAATTTGGGAGTATTAGAAGTTTTAGAATTACCACTTGGAAGTTATTATATTAAAGAGAGTGTTGCAAGCCCGGGTTATCAAGTATTAAGTGATAAGATATATTTTAATATATTAGAAAGTTCTGAAGTAATTACAGTTAATATTACTAATAAGAAGATCAGTATTAAAGTACCTGATACCGGAATGTATTTAGAAGAAATAATTCTATTTATTGATAAAAAAAGATTTAAATTAGCTTAAAATATGATATAATACATTCAGGTGTTTTGAATGTTACGTAGTGAAGTAGATAGAAATAAATTAAGTCCCATGATGCAACAATACATGGAAATAAAAGACCAATATCCCGAAGAATTAGTATTTTATCGTCTGGGAGATTTTTATGAAATGTTTTTTGATGATGCGTTAGTTGCATCAAGGGAACTAGAATTAACACTTACAGGAAGAGTTGCAGGGCTAAATGAACGAGTTCCAATGTGTGGAGTACCTCATAATAATGTTAAGAGTTATATTGAAAAATTAGTTAATAAAGGATATAGAGTAGCTATTTGTGAGCAATTGGAAGACCCTAAAACCACGGGCAATAGAATGGTTAAAAGAGGTATCGTTGATGTAATTAGTAAAGGAACTATTGCTGATAATGATTTATTAAATGATTTAGAAACTTCTTTTATTGCAGGTATTAATTTTTATCAAGATGCTATAAATATTACAATATTAGATATATCTACTAGTTTTTTAGCTAATTTAACTATAGATAATAATATGGATGATTTAATAAATGAAATATTAAATTATAATATTAAAGAAATAGTATTAATGGATAATAGTAATGCTGAATTTATTGAAACATTAAAAAATACTTATCATATAGAAGTAACTATTTCTAGTAATTTATTAGAAGATAAATATCAAGATTTTATAGATAAAATTAGCAATTTTCGGCATAAAAGAGGTGTTCAACATTTATTTTATTATTTGGCGAATCGTCAATTAAAAGATTTAAGTCATATTAATCATTTAGAAATATTACATGTTAATGATTATTTAGAAATGGATGTTCATACTGTTAGAAATTTAGAATTAGTAGAAACGATTAGATTAAAAGAAAGAACGTATTCTCTTATATGGTTACTAGATAAATGTAAAACTGCTATGGGAAGTAGGAAACTTAAAAGTTGGTTATTAAATCCTTTAAAAGATAAAAATAAAATAAATCAAAGATTAGATAAAATAGAAACATTAAATAATGAATTTATTTTAAAAGATGAATTAATTCAAGATTTAGATAAAGTTTATGATATTGAAAGATTAGCAGGTAAAATAATTAATGGAAGTCTAAATGCTAGAGATTTATTACAATTAAAAAATAGTTTAGAAGTATTACCAAATATTAAAGATATAATAGAAAAATTAGGTTTTAATTATGAAATTAATCCATTAGAAGATATTTATATTTTACTTGCAACAGCAATTGCGGAAGAACCACCAATAAGTGTTAGAGAAGGAAATATTATTAAAAAAGGTTATGATAGTGATTTAGATGAACTTAGATTAATTCGTAGTGGTGGTAAAGATTTTGTGGCTAAATTTGAAGCTAAAGTTAAAGAAGAGACCGGTATTAAAAATTTAAAAGTTGGTTTTAATAAAGTGTTTGGTTATTATATTGAAATTCCTAATGGGGCTAAAAATCTGGTAAAAGATGAATATATGTGGCAAAGAAAACAAACTTTAAGTAATTGTGAGAGATATATATCACCAGAATTAAAAGAAAAAGAAGCCTTAATATTAAATGCTGAAGAAAATATTATGAATTTAGAATATAAAATATTTTGTGAAATAAGAGATAAATTAAAAAAAGATGTACCAAGTATTATTGAAACCGCCGGTCTATTAAGTGAAATTGATGCTATTTTATCTTTGGCAATTTGTAGTGAAGAATATAATTTAGTTAGACCTAAAATAATTGATGAAAAGAAAATTGTTATTAAAGATGGTAGACATCCTGTTATAGAAAAGGTAAGTAAAAATGAATATGTTCCAAATGATTGTATCATGGAAGGTAATATCAATACTTTACTTATTACTGGACCAAATATGAGTGGTAAATCGACTTTTATGAGACAACTAGCTATAATTGTAATTATGGCTCAAATGGGTTCTTTTGTTCCGGCTTCATCCGCTCAATTACCTATTATTGATAAAATATTTACTAGAATTGGTGCTAGTGATGATCTAGTAAGTGGAGAATCTACTTTTATGGTGGAAATGAAAGAAGCTAGAAATGCAATAGTTAATGCCACAAGTAATAGTTTGATATTATTTGATGAACTTGGAAGAGGTACAGCGACATATGATGGTATGAGTTTAGCTCAAGCAATACTTGAATATATTAGTGAGAATATTAAATCTTTTACTTTATTTTCTACTCATTACCATGAACTTACCAAATTAGATAGAAAATTTAAAAATATTAAAAATGTTCATGTAAGTGCTGTTGAAAATGGTAATAATATAACATTTTTACATAAGGTTAAAGATGGAGCAGTAGATAAAAGTTATGGAATACATGTAGCAAGATTAGCTAAAATGCCAGAAGAATTACTGGATAGAGCTAGTGTAATATTAAGTGAATATGAAACAAACGCCAAGAAAAAAGAAGGACATGAAAAAGTCCAATTAAGTATGGATTTCTTTAAAACTGAAGAAAAAGAAGATAACATAAAGAAAAAAATAGAAAATGTTGATCTAATGAATACAACACCAATTGCTGCTCTAAATTTATTATATGAATTAAAAGAAGAGATTAAAAACACTAATTAGTGAATAAACCAGTGAAAAATTTCACTGGTTTATTTATTGCTTTTTTGAGCCTTTTCATCATTTTCTTCTAACCATTTAAGGATTATAGTTTCTATCATATTTGATAGAGTTCTATTTTGATCTAAAGCAATATTGTCTAATTTTTTCTTTATTTCTTCTGTAGTTCTAAATGTTATAGTTACTGAATCCATATGTGCACTCCTTTCTTTTACATTTATTATATTATGTTTGCTTTAATATTGAAATGTACACATGTGTATGGTATAATACAATTGTGTACAAATGATAAAGGATGTGTATTAGATTATATGAAAAATAAAAAAGTATTAATTGGAATAAGCACTATATTTGTAATAGCAATATTTGCTATTACATTGTCACTTACTTTATTTAAAAGTGAAGAAAATATTGTATTAAGTAATAATGATAAAAATTTAATCAATAATTCATTTCTAACATTAATGTTAGAACAAAGTGATGGAACATATCAAGAATCAACAACTAACACATGGCCAAGTGGTAATTATGCATTTAATAGTGAATTAAGTAGATGTGAAAATGGCGGAGAACTTAGATGGGATAGAGAAAATGGCATAGTAGAATTATTAAGTAATAAATCTGATGGTTGTTATGTATATTTTGATTTATATAATGTAGTAACTATTACAAATGTATCTGCAACTAAAACAACTAATAGTGTTACTTTAACAGTAACAGTAGATGCTGGAGAAAATCCAGTAGCAACATATTACTTTAGTATGGATGGAGGAAATAGTTATCAAACAAGTAATACATCAAGTTATACTTTTAGTAATCTAACAGATAATACTAAATACACATTCCAAGTATATGCAGTAGATAGTGAAGGTTATGAATCAAATGAAGAGATAATAGAAGTAATAACAGATGCATATGTAAATCCAGTAGTCAATAGTGTAACAGCAACAAGTGTAAGTAATAATAGTATAACAGTAAGTGTGAGTGCAAGTGCAGGAACAAATACTATTCAAACATATTATTATTCAATAAATAATGGTTCATACACAAGTAGTAGCTCAAACAGTTATACATTTAGTGGACTAAGTGCAGGACAAAGTTATAGTATAAGAGTATATGTAAGAGATACTAACGGAGTAGATTCCAATGTATATACAATAAATGCCGAAACAGAAAATATAATATTATTAGCTGATTATATAAAAGGATTATATACAAGTCAAGGTTCAAATGGCATATATTATCATACCAGTTCACTAGCAAATTCAGCTGGGGATAATTCATATAGATATGCTGGAGCAAATCCAAATAATTATGTATGTTTTGGTTCAGATGCAGCAACCTGCCCAAGTAATAACCTATATCGGATTATTGGGATTTTTGATGGAGAGGTTAAACTAATAAAAAATATAAGTTATGGAAGTTATCGTTGGAGCGGTTCATCTACTAATAGAAGTGATGTATGGAGCGAAAGCACATTAAATACTAATGTATTGAATGAGACATATTTAAATAGTTTAGGGAATACTTGGAATAGTAAAATAACAAATCATATATGGAAAGTTGGAGGAATATTTTCTTCGAATGGACAAAGTACACCACAAATAGCATATAGCTATGAAGTAGGAACAAATAGTAGTAGTACAACATATATTGCTAAAATAGGATTAATGTATATAAGTGATTATGGTTTTGGAACAAGCAATACATATTGGACAACACATTTAAATAATTATAGTAATGTAGCAAATAATAACTGGTTATATCTGGGTTCTAGTGAGTGGCTTATTACTCGTTATTTGGATCAGTCTCGTTATGCATTTCGTGTATATAGTACTTATGGTGGTATTATTAGTAATGATAATGTCTATAATAATACTAATGAAGTTAGACCAACATTTTACTTAAATTCCAATGTAGAATATGCTAGTGGTACAGGAACAAGTTCTGATCCAATTCGTTTGGTAGTATAACAAATGTAATTTCTGATATTATTACTTAAAAAATGTTAAGAAATATTGTTAATGTAAAATAAAGAAAAATGCAAAATAATGCATTTTTCTTTATTTTTCTTTGTCTTTAATAATAATTTCTAAATCATACTTATTACAAATTTCAATTAAATCACTAAAATAGTATCTGCTTCTACCAGCTTCATTAGAGTATTCCCAATCTTCTGATTTATTAACTCCTTTAGCAAATTCTTTTTGAGTTAAATTAGTATTTTGTCTTATAAATTTAAGTATTTCGTTCGCTTTATACTTATTTGCTTTTATTTCCATTATTTTCACCATTTGAATTATATCAATCATCAAGCTATTTATATCAAAAACCGTATTGACATACGTTTTTTATTATAATATAATTAAATTGTAATATAACCGTATTGATAATACGAGGAGTTGAGTAGTAATGAGTAAAAGAAAAATAGCATTAATTAGTATAAGTAGTTTATTAGTAATTATACTTGGTATAGGTATTTATTTTTATGTAAATAAAACTACTGATAGTGAAATATATCAAGCCAAAGTAGAAGAAAAAGTAGAAAACCAAATTGGTGGTTTTCTAACGCTTATGCTTGAAACTGAAGCGGGTAGTGGACAGTATCAAGAATCAACATCTGGTACTTGGCCAGGGGATGATTATGAATTTAATGGAACTTTAAGTGCTTGTCAAAATGGCGGTGAATTATCATGGGATAGTAGTACTAATAGTGTTAAGTTATTAGCTAACTCTTCTGATGCCTGTTATGTATATTTTGATAAAAAAGTTAATTTAGCTTCTGTTTGTAATCCAGATGAAACTCTATCGGAATGCATCATAAATTATTATAATATAACAGGAGATATGGATAATGGAATATATTATCATGATGCAGATTTAGTGAATGGTGCTGGAGATAATAGTTATAGATATGCGGGAGCTAATCCAAATAACTATGTTTGTTTTGGTTCAGATGCTACAATATGTCCCGAAGATAACTTGTACAGAATCATAGGAGTGTTTGGTTCAGAGATAAAATTAATTAAATCAACTGCTGCATTAACCAATTTATTAGGAACTGATGGAGCATATTATTCGGGGTATCAATATCGTTGGAACAATAATACAAATACAAATGTATGGAGTGAATCAAATTTAAATACAGTAAATTTAAATCAAGTTTATTTAACCAATATTGGGAATTCTTGGGACAGTTTGATATCATATCATAACTGGAAAGTCGGAGGAATGAGCAGATCAAATGGAACAGGCACACCACAAACAGCATATAATTACGAAGTAGGAGTAAATAGTAGTAGTACAACATATGATGCAAAGATAGGATTAATGTATGTAAGTGATTATGGATTTGCGGCCAGTTCAGATTATTGGGCAACACCATTAAATAAATATGATGAAGGAGCCCAAGATTATGATTGGATGTATCTGGGTTCTGATGAATGGACAATTACTCGCCATTCAGACAATTCGAATATAGTTTTCTATGTAATTGGTTGGGGGTATATTTATAATTATGTTATTTTAAATAGTAGTTCCGCTAGGGTCCGTCCTGTCTTTTACCTCAACTCAAATGTTCAATATTCTAGCGGAACAGGGACACAATCTGACCCAATTCGTTTGGTGGTATAACAAAAGTGATATCTCTGATATCACTTAACCTAGGGCTACGTCAAAAATCATCATTATAACAAAACCTAATATGGTGAATAATGCCATTAGGTTTTTTCTTTTATTGGTTTGACTTTCAGGTATTAATTCTTGTATTACTACATAAATCATTGCACCAGCCGCAAATGATAATAATATTGGTAATAAAAATTGTACTTTTAATACTAGTATTGCTCCAATTACTGCGGATATTGGTTCAACAATGCCACTAAGGGAACCGAAGAAAAATGCTTTTTTTCTTGATAAACCTTCACGTCTTAATGGTAGGGATACTGCTGATCCTTCAGGAAAGTTTTGAATACCTATACCTAAAGCAAGCATTATAGCTGCAGATACTGTAGCTCCTTCAATACCATAAAAAATTGAACCAAATGCTACACCAATAGACATACCTTCTGGTATGTATATTCTGGTATGTAATTAGAACTTAAAAAAAATAAATACTTTTTTATTTTGGGATATTTCTATTCTTTCTATTAATTTTAATAATATATCTCTAGTTATATTAATATTAAATTTAGTATAAAGTATTTCTTTAATATCATTTTCTAAAGTATGATAATTAAAACCATGAGCAGTACAATTTAATTTATTATAGCGATAATTATTACAACATAAATAGTACTTATTTTTTATTTTCCTAATACCTAGATGATGTTTACATTCATAACAATATAATAAATTATCTAATAAATGAGCTTTTAGTTTGTTAGATTTTTTCTTGGTATTTAGTGTTTTATTTACTTTTATAAAATCATTATAGTTAATAATACTTTCATGAGTATTATTAACTATAATCCAATCTTCTTTAGGATTATTGATAATATGACGATATTTATAACTTAATCTTTGTTGTTTATTCTGAGTGAGGGTTCCTGTATAAATAGGGTTAGTTAATATCTTTTTGATACTTTGATTAGTCCATGAATTATTAATATTTTTTCTTAATTTAGAAAATGTTGGAATATTTTCTTGATTTAATATATTTTTAATATCATTGATACTTTTATTATTTAAATATAAGTTAAATATTTTTTTAACTATATATTCTTCTTTTTTATTTATAACTAATTTATTATTATTTAATGTACTTTGCATATATCCAAGAGGAATACAACCTCCTACCCATAAACCGGCTTCTTGCATAGTTTTTCTAGCACTTCTAATTTTTTTAGATAGATCTTTAGCATATAAATCATTTAAAATATATTTAAAGGGAGCTATATCAATATTAGCATTATTAGTAATTGTATCAATAGAATCATTTATAGCAATAAAACGAATATTATGGGTAGGGAAGTAGTGTTCTATTAATTCTCCTGTTTTAATGTAATCTCTTCCTAGTCTTGATAAATCTTTTACAATAATAGTATCAATTAATTTGTTATTAATATCTGTTAGTAATTTATTAAATGCTGGTCTATTAAAGTTAGTTCCGGTATAACCATCATCAATATAAATATCATGGATAGAGATATTATTTTCACTAGCATATTTTATTAATAATTGTTTTTGATTATTAATAGATTCATTTTTATCTTCTTTAGATAATCTAATATATAATGCTGCTTTATTTAACATTTTTAATTAATTCCTTTATTTTTTTATTTGAATATATTAAATAATATTTAAATTTTTTCATATTTAATAATATGTATAAAAAAAAGATATATGAAATATCTTAATCGTTATATTCTTCATTATAATCTTCTTGAAATTCTTTAATTAAATTACCAAGAATAATAGGATCATTTATAGGTATTACAAAAGTATCATTATCATCTATTACTTCTTGTAATACTATATATTCACCATTGGGTAGATCATTAGTAATTCCTACTGCTAGGAAGTATTTATTTTTATCTAACATACTTTCAAGTAATAATAAATAATTTTTACCATTTTCAAGTTCTATACAATCATTTATATTCATATCTATCTCCCTATATTTTTATCATAATTTTCTATTTTATTTTGTAATTTATCTATTTTTTTTAGAAGTCTATTTTTTTCATTATCACTTAAATTAGAATTATGAATATCTTTTAATATTTGTTGTTGGGCGGATGTATCTAATGCTCCCCATTCTTGTATTTTTTCTTTATATTTTAGATATTCATCTGACTTTTTATTAGGAACTATTGCTCCAAGGACTCCTATAAGTGATCCAGCAGTAGAGATGCCTAAAAGGGTATTAGCAGTAGTAGTGGTTGCTGCTATAGCATTTTGAGCACTCATAGTAGCAGCTGTTGCAAATTGGGATAATTCCATGCCTCCGATAGTCCATATTCCAGTAGCTGTCTCATAAGTGGTTTTAATTCCTGCAATATTTTGCAAGCTTTGAGCTAGGGCAACATTTTGGGCATGAAGAGTAGTTTGAACCGCCGCATCAGCAGTATGCCATAGGGCCGCATTATTAACCATTGAAGTGCTAAGGGTAGATACTTCTGCAATTTCAGCAGCCGAAGTTAAAGCTGGTATTAAATAAGAGAATGTTGTAATAACTGCAATAACTAAAGCGGTAATTGCTAAAGCTATTAGTATTTGCTTGCGATGTTCATTTAGCCAAGTTAATGGTCTTTTTTTAACCACTTTTATTTTTTGACCATAAAAATTATAGGGTTCTATATTTTGAACTAGTGCATCCACTTTAGTATCTTCTGCTACCTCTTGTGGGGGAATTACATCTAAAACTTCTTCAGAATTTAATGTATCATTATCTACATTAGTAGTAAAAGTATCTATTTCTTCTGCTACTTCATTTACTTGTTTTGCTTGTTCTACTTCTTCGTTTTTAATGACTGGTTTTATTTCCTTTTCTTCTTTTACTTCTATAGGTTCTAAAGCTTCTATGGAAGTATTTGCAACTGGTTGTGTACTTTCTTTTTTAGGTAATTTAGATGAAATTAACATAAAATATTTATTATCTTCCATTCGATCTAAATTAGTCTTTTTTCTTAAATTTAAATAATCATAAGTATGAGGCATATCTTTAAAATTATTATTTAAATAATTTTGCATTTTTAATAAATTTTGATATTCAATATTCTTTTCAAAATTAATACCAGTAGTATTTTGTAATTTTTTAATGCGATCACTAACTAATTTATATTCATTATCAAAAACTACTTGGGGATTTAATATTTCTTGTTTTTCATTGTCAAGATCAACAAAATCTCTTAAATCTTCATATTCAAATTTATATTCTAAATTACTAAAATTATTATCTATTAATTCTTGCATACGTAGTAGGGCATTATATTTTTGAACCTCACTTTTTAAAATGCTTCTAGAATCATTAGCTAAAACAAATTCACCCCGATTAGTATTTGATTCTTTTAATATTTTATTTATTAAACCTATAATTTTATCTTTATCTTTTATTTTTAAATAATTAGGGTTTAATAATTGTTGATAATCTTCTTCACTTAAATTAATTCCGGTAAGTTTGCTTAAATCTAAAAATTCAAATTGACTTTGAAGATTAGAAAAATTATTATCAAGTAATTCTTGCATACGTAGTAGGGCATTATATTTTTCAATATCACTTTTTAAAATATTAGTTTTATCATTAGCTAAAATAAATTCCCCACGATTTGTGCTACTAGAAACCGTAGATATTTTATTTAATTCAGTATTAACAATATTTTTTAGATCTTTACTCGTTATCATAATATCACACCCTATCATAATTTTATCACGTTTTAATGCAAATTGCTACCCATAAATCTAAACCTTCTGGTATGTTATGTAAAGTTATTGAAGAGATTAACATTACAATTCTTTTAGCATTACTTGGAGTAGCTTTTCTCTTTTTAACAATATAATCAAAAATTATATCACCAAGAAATAAAAGTAAACCTCCTCCAAAGAAGCCTAATGATACAACAATCCAAGAAGTCATCCCTAAATTATTTGCCATAGCAATTGCAGGTGAAAGAAGTGAAAAAAATGTTGCAGCAATCATTACTCCCGCAGCAAAACCAAGCATTGCATCTAAAACGGTTTTATTAACTTTTTTAAATAAAAAAACAACAGAGGAACCAAGAGATGTAATCAACCAAGTAAATAGACAAGCAATAAAGGCTTGCATAGGATACGATAAATTTGTAAATATATTAAACACAATAATCCTCCTTTTACACTAATATGGTATGTTCTTAAAATTTATTGGTGATTTTACTTTACAAAAATGGTGAAAATAGATATAATAACTTTTAGTTTGGGAGGTTTTATGAATATACCAGTAATAATATTAAAAAATTTAATTATCCTTCCTAATCAGGAAATAAAATTAGAATTAAGTAATAAAATTAGTCAAAAAACTGTAGCTGAAGCAACTAATAAATATAATAACGAAATTTTAGTTATTGCTCCGATTGATTCTTTTGAAGAAGAACCTGGGATTGATGATTTACCTAAAGTTGGTGTTATTGCCAAAATTAAAAGTAGAATTGCTACCACTAATGGGATGCAAGTAACTCTTCGAGGTCAAAGAAGAGTAGCTGTTAATAAGTTTTTTAGTGATGATGAAAATATTTTATATAGTGAGATAATGTATATTGATTTGCCAATGATCATCAAAGAAGATGAAAATGCTTTAATTAGAAAATTAAATAGTGTATTAAAAGATTATATTACTAGTACCCATTCTTCTAATGATATTTTAAATATACTTACTAATAAAGATTTAAATAAAGCAACGGATATTATTGCTTCATTTCTACCATTTGATATTTCTAAAAAATTAAGATATATGCAAGAGATAAATCCTATTAAAAGAGCTAAAAATTTAATAGTAGATATGTCAGAAGAAATAAAGATTCAAGAACTTGATATTGAATTAGATAATAAAGTTAATGATGCCTTAAATGAAGATCAAAAGAAATTTATTTTAAAAGAAAAAATAAAGATGATAAATGCCGAATTAGGAGAAGAAAGTGTAACTAATAGTGAAATTAATCGTTTTCAAAATTTACTTAATAAATTACGTCTTCCTAGTAAAACTAAAGAAAAAATTGAACATGAAATTAAAAAGTTAGAATTTATGAATGAATCTTCTCCAGAATTTAGTGTTATTCGTAATTATTTAGATTATTTACTTAATCTACCCTGGAATAAGTCGACGAAGGAAAATGCTAATTTTAATAAAGTAAGGGAAGAATTAGATAAAACCCATTATGGACTAGAAGAAATAAAAACAAGAATTACCGAATATGTGGCAATTAAAAATATTAATAAAGATATAGGGTCTCCAATAATTTGTTTAGTGGGACCTCCAGGGGTAGGTAAAACCAGTATTGCCGCATCTATTGCGGGGGCTTTAAATCGGAAGTTTTACAAAATAAGTGTTGGTGGATTAAATGATGCTACAGAATTAATTGGCTCCAGAAAAACTTACCTGGCATCTTCTCCTGGTAAAATAATTGCAGGAATTAATAAAGTAGGAAGTAATAATCCGGTAATATTAATTGATGAAGTAGATAAAATGGTTAAAGATTATAAAGGAGATCCAGCTAGTGTATTATTAGAAATACTAGATCCCGTGCAAAATAAAAGTTTTGTTGATAATTATTTAGAAGAACCTTTTGATTTATCTAATGTTTTATTTATTCTAACAGCTAATGTAATGGAGGATATTCCATATGCACTACTTGATAGAGTAGAAGTAATTAATTTAAATAGTTATACCTTATTTGAAAAGAAAGATATTGCTAGAAAATATATTCTTCCTAAAATATGTGAAGAACATAAATTAGTTGAAAAAGAACGCTTTAGTGATGATGTAATTTTGTTTTTAATAAATAATTATACTAGTGAAGCAGGGGTTCGGGAACTTACTAGAATACTAACTTCTTTAGTTCGTAAAATGGCTATTAATAATATTAAAACAATTAATAAAGATAAAATAATTAAATTATTAGGCAATCCTAAATATAGTAATAATACTTTAGATGAGGATAGTGTTGGTGTTACTAAAGCTTTAGCTTATACAGCTATTGGGGGAGAAGTAACAAATGTAGAAGTAGTATTATCTAGTGGTAATGGTAAAATTATTACAACAGGTAATTTAGGTAATGTAATGAAGGAAAGTATTGAGGTTATAGCAACTGTTGTCAAAAGTAAATATAAATATAATTTGAGCAAAATGGATATTCATTTTCATTATTTAAGTGCTGATGCTAAAAAAGATGGTCCTTCGGCAGGATTTGCTAGTCTTGTTGCTTTAATTTCTGCTTTAGAAAAGAAAAAAGTACCTAGTGATATAGCTTTTACTGGCGAAGTATCTCTAACAGGTAATATATTAAAAATCGGGGGATTAAAAGAAAAATTAATTGGGGCATATAACTATGGAATAAAAACCGTTTATATACCAGCAGATAATGCAATGGATTTAGTATATTTACCAGATATTATAAAAGAAAATATGCAAATTATTTTAGTAAGTAATCTTGATGAGGCATATACAAAATTGTTTAAATAGAGTATAATGTCTATGAATGGTGGTGTGTGAGTTGAATATAAAAAATATTTATGAAAATATTGAAATAGGGAAAATAATAAATAAAGTAGATGGGGAAATTACTAATTTTACTACAGATACCAGAAAAGTAAATAATAATAGTTGTTATATTGCCATTTTAGGGGAAAATAATGATGGAAATTTATTTTACATGGATGCTTTTACTAAAGGAGCTAAACTAGTAATATTAGATAATTATGAAGAAAATATAAATGATTTAAAATATTTAGAAGAAAATAACAAATCAATTATTGTTGTTAAAGATACTATAAAAGCTCTAGGAGAGCTAGCTAAATACAAAAGAAGTACTATTAAAAGTGATGTAATTGCTATAACTGGTAGTGCTGGTAAAACTTCAACTAAAGATATTGTTTATAGTGTTTTAAAAGAAAAATATAAAGCTTATAAAACTTGTGGCAATAAAAATAATCATATAGGTCTGCCTTTAACAATTTTAAGTATGGATGCTGGTAGTGAAATATTAGTTTTAGAAATGGGAATGAATCATTTCGGAGAAATAAGTTATCTTACTAATATTGCTAAACCAAATGTAGCAATCATCACTAACATTGGTACTGCTCATATTGGTAATTTGGGAAGTCGGGAAAATATATTAAAAGCTAAACTAGAAATACTTGAAGGATTAGATAAAAATGGTTATGTGATAATTAATAATGATAATGAATTATTACATGATTGGTATTTAAAAAATAAAGATGAGTTTAATATTATAACTATTGGTATTAATAATCCTTCAGATTATTTGGCAACTGATATTTCTACTATTAATAATACTAGTATTTTTAAAGTTTTAAGTAATGAATATATGGTACCAGTATCTGGAGAACATTTTATTTATAATGCCTTAATGGGTATTGCTGTAGGTAATTTGTATCATGAAGATTATAACCAAATATATGAAGGAATTAAGGCATTTGAACTTAGTAGCAATAGAATGAATATAATAAGTAGAGAATCAAATATAACAATTATAGATGATTCTTATAATGCTAACTATGATTCAATGAGTTATGCTATTAAGTATTTGGCATCCCTAAATGGGAGAAGAATTGCTGTTTTGGGTTCGATGTTTGAACTAGGAGATTATACTGAAGAATTACATCGTAAAATTGGTGCATTAGTAATAGATGAAGGAATAGATATATTAGTTACAGTAGGGATAGAGGCGAGCTACATTTATGAAGAAGCTAAAGGTAAAATAGAAACAGTACATTTTGATAATAATAGTGATGCTATCAAGTTTTTAAAAGGTATTATAAAACCTGGAGACTACATACTTATTAAAGCTAGTAACTCAATGAAATTTAAGGAAATAGTAGATGCATTAAGATAAGGGGAGTTATGAAATTAGGGGTTTTATTTGGTGGTACATCTAGTGAGCACGAGGTAAGTGTAGCAAGTGCTTGTAGTGTTATTAATCATTTAGATAAGGATAAATATAAAATATATCCAGTATATATTGCTAAATCAGGAGACTGGTATCATGTGCTAGAAGATATGCCTAAAAATTCTTTTGGATGGTTACCTAAAAGAATTAGGAAGGTTAAGAATGTTTTTAAATTCTTAAAAAGTATGAATTGCGTGATACCAGTAATTCACGGCAAAAATGGTGAAGATGGCACTATTCAAGGGTTACTTGAAGTACTCAATATTCCATATGTTGGCTGTGGAGTACTTACTAGTAGCATATGTATAGATAAAGTATATACTAAATATGTTTTAAAACATGCCGGTATTAGTGTTACACCAGATTTATATATCAAATGGGATAATAATAAATTTTATTTTGTTGATGATAATTTTGATTATCACGAAACTAGTGTTTTAGAAATAGATAAAATGATTAAAAATAAATTGAATTATCCAGTTTTTATTAAACCTGCAAGACTAGGTTCATCTGTGGGAGTATGTAAAGTAAGTTGTTTAAATGAATTAATTGATGCCTTGTATATGACCAAAGACTTGGATGATAAAATATTAATTGAGAAAAATATTGAGGGAAGGGAGCTTGAATGTGCCCTACTTGGTAGTAGTGCTTCAGTAGTTGGAGAAATTCTTGCTTCTGATGTGTTTTATTCATATGATGCCAAATATAATAATAGTGATTCCAAAACTTTAATACCTGCAGATATTGATGATGATACTATGAAAAAGATTCAAAGTATTGCTCTAAAAGCAGCTAGGGTAGTAGATATCACCGCTATTTCTCGAATTGATTTTTTCTTAGAGAATAATACCAATAAAATATATTTAAATGAAATTAATACCCTACCAGGCTTTACTGATATTAGTATGTATCCAAAATTAATTGAATATGGTGGGATTAGTTATAGCGAGTTACTTGATAGATTAATTAATATTACCAAGTTCAAGAATTAATGGCCACGTTACAATCCCAGTATTTATGGGACTAAAAAGAAAAGTATGGCAAATTCGGAATCGATTCCGAATTTGCCATAAATAAAAGGCACCTATAAAATAAAAGGTACTATTATTAAAACTATACTTAATATTAAAGATATTTTACTTAAGAATAAATCTAGTGGAGTAATACATTCACTAGGTTTTTTAGTATTAATAAATATTTCATATGTATCATTAATTTTAGGATTAAAGCCTAATATTTTATGTCTGGTATTATCACTTGTACTATATTCTTCACCTTTAAATTTATATTTATAAAAATAAACATACATGTTTTTTTGATAGGTAGTTTTCTTTATTATATTGGTTACTGTGGCATTTATTTTAATCATATGTTTCTTTTTTAAATATAATCTAATATATTTATATATTAAAATAAAAGCTATAGAAAAAAATATAACAAAAAGAATCGTTTCTTCATTACTCATTAATTATCACCCTAAATTAAATTTATCATATTTATTTTTATTTTACAAGAATATGTAATAAAAATTTGCATATTATATTAAAAAACAACAACTTTGAGAGAAATTTTCTCTCAAAGTTGTTGAAAATAATCAAAAAGGATGATAAAATGAGTGATAAGAGGTGTTGTAGTATGTTATTACAATTTAAATTTAAGAATTATAAATGTTTTTATAATGAAACTATTTTAGATTTAACAGCAACTGGTGAAAAAAGGCATATTAATACTACCATAGATATTAATGGAAATAAGATTTTACCAGTAATAGAAATTAATGGTGCTAATGCTTCTGGTAAAAGCAGTATTTTAGAAGCACTTGGTTTTATGTTTAATCTTATTAAAACTTCTAGTAGAGTTGATATTAATAAAGAGCTTCCAACTAATCCATTTGCTTTTAGTACTAAAGCTCGTAGTCAAAATAGCGAATTTGAAATTTCTATTTGTTTAAAAGATTATGAATATCGTTATGGTTTTGCGGTTAATAAAGACGGATTTGCTGAAGAATGGTTGTATAAGAAAAAATTTATGGCATCTTCTAAAGCTTCTCAAAAAATAGTTTTTGAAAGAATTAAAAATAAAGTAGTGTTTGGTAAATCTTTTGAAAAATATAAAAAAATTTGGAATTTTTTTGGTAATAATACGGATGTTAATACTAATAAGCTATTAGTATTAAGTAATATTGCTATTAAAGAAGAAAAAGGAATTTTAAGAGATATTTATGATTATGTTTCAAAATTTAGTTTTAAAATTGAAAGCGTTTTAAATGATGAAGTAAGTATTAATATATTATCTCAAGATAGTGTATTGTTTAAAAAATTCCAAAAAATAATTAATGATTTTGATCCTTGTTTGCAAGGTATTGATATTAAAAAGATAAAAGATGTTAGAGAATATTATAAAATTAGTGGTATTCATAAAAGTATTGATAATGATTCGGAAATATTAATACCTTTGCAAAATGAATCTGATGGAACTATTAAAATTTTTAATATTATGCCAATAATATTAAAAAATTTAGAACTTGGTGGTTTATTATGCATTGATGAATTAGATGTTAAATTACATCCTTTACTATTTAAACAAATAGTTAATATGTATAAAGATAGAAATATTAATAAAAATAATGCTCAATTAATCTATACTGCTCATTCTACATTCTTGTTTAACAGTAATGATTTAAGAAGAGATGAATTGTATTTAGTGGCTAAAGATTTATCTGGTAAATCATCTTTATATTCTTTATCAGAATTTAGAGGATTAAGATTTGATGCAAACTATGAACAAAAATATTTAACAGGACAATTTGGAGCAATTCCATACGATAACAACTAGGGGGCATTATGGGGAAAGATAATTTATTCAACAAAAGAAGAGAAGAGAGAGAGAAAAGAAGAGAAAATATACTACATCAAAGGCCTAGTAATTGGCTAATTGTTTGCGAAGGAGCTCAAACAGAACCAAATTATTTTAAAGGAGCTGTAAATGCTATTAATAAAAATATTGAAGAAAAAAATAAATTAAAAGTAAAAATTGTGGGAATGGGAAAAAATACAATTTCATTAGTAAGATCAGTAGAAGATATTCAAAATGATATCGATGAATATCAAAAAGCCATTGTTCCATATGGAAAAATATTTGTAGTATTTGACAAAGATAGTTTTCGTGATGAAACTTTCAATATGGCAATCAAAATGTGTTATGATAATGGTTATATTCCCTTGTGGTCTAATCAAGCTATAGAATATTGGTTTTTGTTACATTTTAATTATATCGATAATAAAATGGATAGAACAATGTATAAAGAAAAAATTAATCAATATTTTTCCGATTCTGGTTTGAAATATAAATATCATAAAAATGATAAAGATATTTATGATAAATTATGTGCATATGGTTCTTTAGAAGAAGCTATCAAAAGAGCCAAAAGAATTCATTTAAATCATATGAATGATACTCCTTCTAAATCAGAAAGTTGTACAACAGTTTATAGATTTTTTGAAGAAGTAGATGAACGACTAGAGGAACTTAAATGATTTTTATATAGTATATTATTTTTTCTAAATATATATTTATTTAATTTTTAACCGTACGATAAAATCGTACAGTTGTTTTTTTCAGCTACTTTGTTTTTTTAATTATTACGCAATTTAAAAGGTTCGGATTTAGTAATGGTATTGATTAAAAAAAGTCTCGAAATTTCTTTAGTATCTAAATTTACAGCATTATAGACTTTATTTTGAGTTGTACACAAAATGTGTACAATTCAGTTCCTCTAAATTTACCATTTTTAAGCTTTCATTTTCAATCGCACGATATTTTCGTGCAGTTGACTTTGCTTCAATTGTCCGATTTTTTCGGACAGTTGTTTTTTGAAAAATCTGTTTTGCCTATTATATAAATTTCATTTTCAGTTGTCCGATTTTTTCGGGCAACTGAAAGTTATGTTCGTTTTTTCATATAATTTTGATAATTAAATAACAAATATCGACAAAAAAAGAAAAATAAGCTATAATTGATTTGTGATTGTTATGAAATTAAAATTTAAATTAAATTATACGGACTCTAAAACAATGGCTAGACTTGGAGAAATAAGTTTTAATGGTAAAACTTATGAAACTCCAATGTTTATGCCAGTTGGTACTAATGCAACAGTTAAGACATTATCTCCAGAAGAGCTAAAAAGTATTGGTTCTGGTATAATTCTTTCTAATACTTATCATTTGTGGCTTAGGCCTGGTGAAGATATAGTAGCCGCCGCTGGTGGTCTTCACAAGTTCATGAACTATGATGGGCCAATTTTAACTGATTCTGGTGGTTATCAAGTGTTTTCCTTAGCAAAACCAAAAGATATTACAGAAGAAGGAGTTAAATTTAAGAATCATTTAAATGGGGATAATTTATTTTTGACTCCTGAAAAATCTATTGAAATTCAACAAAAACTTGGTAGTGATATCATGATGAGTTTTGATGAATGTGTTAAATGGCCAAGTACTCATGAATACATGGAACAAAGTGTTGAAAGAACTCTAAGGTGGGCTAAAAGAGGAAAAAGTGTAAAAAAAGATAATGATCAATTATTATTTGGAATTGTACAAGGCGGAGAATACTCAGACATTCGTAAGCATTGTTGTGAAGAACTAGTTAAAATGGATTTTGATGGCTATTCAATCGGTGGAACTAGTGTAGGTGAAGACAAACCTACCATGTATAAAATGGTTGAATATACAACTCCTTATCTTCCAGAAGATAAACTTCGTTATCTTATGGGAGTAGGGGATCCCATTGATTTAATTGAAAATGTAATGCGGGGTGTTGATATATTTGATTGTGTATCACCAACAAGACTAGCAAGACATGGTCATACTTATACCAAACATGGTAAAATTAACTTAAAAAACAGTAAATATAAAAATGATTTTACGCCAGTTGATGATTGTGATTGTTATGCTTGTAAAAATTATACTAAAGCCTATATTAGACATTTAATTGTTGCTGATGAAACTTTTGGTGCCAGACTTTTATCAATTCATAATATTTATTTTTTACATAAATTAATGGCTAAAATAAGAGAAAATATTAAAAGTGGCACATTAGAAGAATTTAGAGATGAATTTGCTAAGGAGTATTATGGAGAAAAGAAATAAAATATTTATTACACTCACATTATTTATTATAGTTGTTGTAGTTTTAGGTTTAACTATCTATAAAGTAGTTGATGATCATAATGAAAAGTTATTACATGTTAAAAGTGAATATATAATTGGAAAAGCTAAGAATTGTTTAAATGAAAAAAAGTGTACAGGAACTAAAGTAACTTTAAAAACTCTTTATGATTTAGGTTATCTAGAGACCCAAGTTAATCCTGTAACTAAAGAATATTATAGTGAATCAGCTTATGTATTAAAAGAAGATGCTAATTATACATTTCATACTAATTAGTATCTTCTTTTTTATTTATACCGAGGCTCCCTCCGAGAGTAGAAGACAAAAGCAAAACAACATAATAAATAAGAGTAGTTATATTAAGGAAATTACGAGCACTAAACAAATTAATGATAATTAATATTAGTAGGAATAAACCACCAATTTTTAAACCTGCAATATAGCCTTTGTTACTAGCTTTTTTACCAGTTTTAAATCCAAAGATAAAGAATGCTAAAATGTTAAAGATAAAAATCATTAAATTAGTAATAGTAGAATTTACTCCAATTAAATTAAGTAAACTACAAATAAATGTCAGTAAAATAATAAATACACTATAATATCCTAAATATTTAAGTAAATATTTCAAATTAATCACCTAGTTAATAATATGATTAAAATTATTACTTTAGCACCATAATATATTTGGGTGAAGCTATGGAATTATTTACAGTATTATTTCGTACTTTATTTTTTTACTTCTTTGTTTTAATTGCATATCGAATAATGGGTAAAAGAGAAATAGGGCAATTGGGAGTAATAGATTTAATAGTATCAATACTTATTGCAGAACTCGTTGCAATATCTATTGAAGAGACAGAAAACCCCATATATTTAACAATTATACCTATTGCTCTACTTGTTATACTTGAAGTATTATTTGCTTATATTTCTATTAAATCAAGAAAGTTTAGAACTCTTTTTGATGGTAAACCATCCCTAATTATTTGTAATGGTAAAATAAATTATAAAGAAATGGTTAAACAAAGATATTCCCTAGATGATTTACTAGTAAGTTTAAGACAGCAAGGAATAAAAGATTTAGATATGGTTGAATATGCTTTTTTAGAACCTAATGGGGAATTATCAGTATTTAAATATAATTTATTTAAACTTAAAAGTAGTTACCCAATGCCTTTAATACTTGATGGATCTATTCAAAAAGGAGCATTAAAACACATTCATAAAAGTGAAGCATGGCTTAAAAGTGAATTAAAGAACAAAAACTTAACTTATGAAGATATATTTTATGCTTTTTATAAAAATAAAAAAATATATATTATTAAAAAAACTGAAGTAAAATAAGTTGACATTTAATAAAAAAGATAGTATATTATTTATAGAAAAAGATTTTGTATCTCTGCTCGTTTCGGGCGTTAGTCTAGGGATTTATGCATTAGACGCAGAGACTAGAAATCTTTTTCTTTTTAATTATATACATTGTTTGTATTTCGATAGATTTACTTTTATCCGAAATATATACAATTAAATTGTATTGATGTGTATTTATTGTCTTTGATATTTTTAATGCAAGTTTATTTTGTTTAGTAACACCTACTTTTTCTATTTTATCGTATTGTAATATTATTTTTGGTATTAAATAAAAATCATTTTTAGAAATAGGAATTTGACCCCTTAATATTTCTTTATTATTAGAATGTTTTCGTAATATGTGTTTAATAGCATTATTTTTTAAGCAAACATTATAATTAAATAAGTTGACATTTAATTGCTTTATTAATTTTGCAGCTGTGTTGTTATCTACTTTTCCAATATATAGTTTGTTATTATTTGATTTTTTATATGAGTCATCTACAAATTCTTTAATTTTTGAATAACTATTACCAATAATAATTTTATTACTATTTTTAAAATTATTTATTTCATGTTCTGTATATGGAATTAATTTATTACTAATACTATATTCAATTTTATTTAATATAATATCTTTATTTTTATAACAATATTCCCAAGTAATTAAAAAGTTATTTATAAAGTTATTATAATTATTATTAATATTTATATTATAATTGCTATTATAATATAAATAATTCAAGAATTTAGTATTACCTAGTAATACACCAGCAATATCACAAATAAGTTCATCACTAACTATATAATCGTTTTCTATTAATTCTAATTCTTGAATTAAATAATTAATAACTAATTCTTTTAATTTATTTTTATTTATTGCATGAGTTATCTCATGCATAAGAATAAATAATATTGATTCAGTAGAATAAGGATTAATTTTAATGGTTATTTCATTATTTTTATTATAAATTAAACCATTAACAAAATAACCATTAAAATTAATATTATGATCAAATATAATATTATAATTTTTATCTAGTATAATATTTTCTAAATATTTATTTTCAAAATTACTAAAATATTTATTAATAGAATTATGTAAATTAATTATTTTAGACATATCCAAAACCTCCATACTTTGATAAATTAAGTATAACATGAATAATTATTATTTACAATAAATAAAATATAACTTTTTAAATAAAAAATTAAAAAAAAGACTATGTCTTTTTTTTAATTTATGTTATACTAGTTATAGTAATGAATAGTAGGGTGAAACGAGTGAAGAATATTATTAATAGGATTAAAAATGATAAAGTATTATTTTTCTTAAGCATTTTAATAATAGGAGTATTTCTTGTATTAGTTATAAGAATAACATACTCTTATTTGGCGGCGTTTATTAATGAAGCTAGAGAAAATGTTACAATAGGCAGTGATACTACAGATAAACTTGAGTTTTTTGAAGGTAATCCAATAGATTTAAATGTAACATCTACAACACTACCTGAAGGTGGAGGTAACTATGCTCAAAGCACAACTTATCGAGCAGAACTTACCGCTAATTCTACTAATAATACAGCAGAAGATTCTTATTATGTTTATTTTAATGTTACTGCAAATACTTTAAATTATACTCAAGAAGGTAATCCAGAAGTAATTCTTACAGTTTTTCAAGATGATACAGAAATAACTAATATTGATGGTCTAACTTATGGAACATATAATGGAGTAACTGGTTTTGATGTAACTGGAGCATCAGGTCTTTATGCTGTTGCGAGCGATTATGCCATTACTTCTAATTCTAGTACGACTGCAACAGCCCAAAATTGGACATTTACTTTAACTTATTTAAATCAATCTTATGATCAATCAGGTAATTATGGAAATAATTTTAATATTGAATTTATTATGAATGCTGATGTTAAAGAAACTAATGAAGTAACATTGGTTGCTGAAAATACTGAAATAGTAGGTAGTGATTATACATTGACAAATTTATTAGGTTCTATAGGAAATTTTGAGGGACAAACTGGTTGGTCAGCATGTGCATATTCAACTTCTTATGCTAAATATGGTTCTTATTCATGCCAATTAAACGGTTCAGCTGGTAGTCCAGAAATAACATCTAATACAACCTCTGCTTGGCCTTTAGATGCAACACATATATATTATGGAAGAGTAGAAGCTTATGTTTTAGATGCAACCTCAATCTCTGCTGGTATTTATTGGCCAGTTGCTGAACCAAATTTTGTTGAAGGAGTAGCCCCTACAGCTAATGATTGGACAATAGTTAGTGCAGTAAAAGATCGTTCAAGCTTTACTAGTGGAAATTATCCATTAAGATTAGATTTTAATAATAACAATATTGCTGGTACAATGTATTTCGACGGAGCCATGCTTATTGATTTAACAGCTACTTATGGTGCTAGTTATCCAGACAAAGATTATTTAGATAGTCATTTAGTTTATTTTAATGATACAGCGAATACTAAAACTATAAATGCTCTAGATTCAGCAACATTTAAAGTAAATAATACTAATAATTATAGTGCAGTAACATGCACAAACAATGCAACAGCCTCAATAGATGAATTTGGAACTATTACAGTTCAAAGTATTACTGCTGATACTGTTTGTAAATTAGGAGCTTAATAAATAAAAATATCTCATAAATAAAGGAGTAGATGTATGAATTTAGTAGAAAGGATAAATAAAGATAAAAGATTAAAATTATTATTGTTTTTAATATTACTTGTAACAGTTGTTTTATTTATGAAGATATTTTATGAATATTATGTATATTCTAAAAACTCTGAATTAGAAGAAACTAAAGTAGTATTAAATGATGAAAAGAGTGTAGAAATAATAAATTATAGTGATGTATTAAAACTTGATAATGGAAAACTTGATAGTAATAATAATAAAATTAGTTTGAGTGCCGAATATAGTAATAGTGCTAATTACAATGTCTATGTTAAAGTTAATAATAATGTAAGCAATTTAGCACTTAATGTAATCGATAATAATGGTGTAAGTAACAGATTAGATTTAAGCAATAAAACTGGATTATATTTAGTAAAAAGCGATTGTCCAATAAATAATAGTAAAGATGAATGGACATTTGAAGTGAGTGGAGATACTACAAATGTAGATATAGATGTAATTTTAAGAGAAGATAAAGTAAAGATTAGTGATTATATAAAAGAATTAAGTAATAATAATTTATACTATTTAGATAGTGATAATACTTATAGATATGTAGGAAGTAATCCAAATAATTATATAAGTATTAATAATGAATTATATAGAATAATAGGTGTATTTAATGGAAGATTAAAAGTAATTAAGAATGATTATGCAACAAGTGATATGTTAGGGTTAGATGGTGCATATTTTAATACTTATCAAATTGGAGATACCTACTATAAAGGAAGTATTTATGATGATGTAAGTACTTATTATTGGAATAATGCAAGTAAAGTAAATAATTGGGAAGAATCTAATTTAAATAAAATAAATTTAAATGTTAATTTTAGAATTTATTTAGGAAGTAGTATTAGTTTAGTTGATGGGGATATAATACTTATGGATGTTAGTGATTATTATTATTCCTCTTATCCAGAGTTTTGGGGGAGTGATAATTATTTAAATGGCTTAAGTACTAATTATTTATATATGGGGTTAGATGAATGGACCATAAGTAAGGTTGAAGGTACAAGTAATTATGTTTATTTTATATTTAGTAATGGTCATGTAAATGATAGTAGTAGTTATGGTAAAGTAGATAATATTAGTGCAGTAAGACCAGTGTTTTATTTGAAAAGTGATTGTGTATTTATAAGTGGTAATGGTTCTTTGACTCAACCATTTATTGTTAGTATATAATGAAAGGATTGATTATTAATGAAAGTTTTATGTATAGGACATACTAGTTGGGATATGACAGTTCCAGTAGATGAATACCCTGTGGAGAATGCTAAATATCGTTTTAATGAAAAATATTCTAGTGGTGGAGGCCCCGCTTCGAATGCGGCATATTTGCTGGGTAAATGGGGTGTTGATACAATTATTGCTACAAATGTAGGTAGTGATGATTTTGGAACAAGAATTAAAAAAGAATTTCAAGATGTTCATGTTAATACTGATTATATTGAAACTAGTTATGAAAAAGATACATCTTTTTCATATATTATGGTTAATAAGAAAAATGGTTCCAGAACTGTTTTTAATGTGGCAACAGAATATCCAGCTTTAAAAAAATATAATTATGAATTTACTCCAGATATAATATTTACTGATGGCCATGATTATGGAGCAACTCAAAATGCTATAACTAAGTTTCCTGAAGCAATTACTATAATTGATGCGGGTCGTGTTACGCAAGAATTACTTGAACTTTGTAAATATATTAAATATATTGTTTGTTCTAAAGGTTTTGCGGAAAACCTAACAGGTTTAAAATTTAACTTTGAACAACCTCAAAGTTTAGTAAATATTTATAATAAATTACAAAATAGATATCCTAATGCTACAATTGTAGTAACACTAGAAGAACATGGAGCTTTGTATCAAGCCGGCAATCAAATAAAGATTATGCCAGGACTTAAATGTACGGCGGTAGACACAACTGGGGCCGGGGACATATTCCACGGGGCATTTACTTATGGAATTGCTAGTGGCTTTGATATGGAAAAAACTGTAATGCTTGCCAATATTGCTGGGGGATTATCAGTGCAAAAAATGGGTTCAAGATTATCAATTCCAAGTTTATCAGAAGTACTTGATTATTATGCTAAAAAAGTTAATGGTGGAAATACAACTAGCCAAAATCCGAACCCGCAAACACCACCAACCCAACAACCACAAGTAGGGCCTACTCAAACTGAACAACCTCAAGTGACTCAACAACCAATGCAACCAACACCTGAACAACCAAGTAACCCACAATGATCACTAGTAAAACTCCAAAGCTTGATTTACATGGAGAAATTGTTGCTATGGTTGATGCTTTAGTTAGTGAGTTTATTCATGATAATAAATTAATGAAAAATGAATATATTATTATTATCCATGGTAAAAGTACAAATATTCTTACTAAAGAAGTGCATAGAATACTAAGAAATAATAAAGATGTATTAGAATATAAATTAAATAATTGGAACTTAGGTGAAACAATAGTAAGACTTAAACTTTAACCAATTATTTTTTTAATGGGGGTTTTATGGGAGATTTTATTTTAAATATTATGGATACTTATGGTTATGTGGGAATATTTTTTCTAATAGCTATAGAAAATATATTTCCGCCGATTCCATCAGAAGTAATACTTACTTTTGGTGGGTTTATTACAAAAAGCAGTGATTTAACCCCAATTGGTGTAATAATTTCATCAAGTTTGGGCTCTTTAATTGGAGCAATTATTTTATATTATGTGGGGGTATATATAAAAAATTTCAAATGGTTTAAAGATAGTGAATTAGATAAAACTAATTCTTGGTTTAATAAATATGGAAAAAAAGCTGTTTTATATGGGAGATGTGTGCCAATAATAAGAAGCTTAATTTCTATTCCTGCAGGTATTGATCGAATGAATATGAAAATATTTTTAATATATACAACAATTGGTTCAATAATTTGGAACACAATACTTGTCTATGCCGGAGTATTACTTGCAGATAATTGGCATATATTTGCTGGGATAATTAGTAAATATTCGAAACTAATATTAGTAATAATTATTCTTTATATTTTATATAAATTATGGAAAAATAGAATGTTTCAGAAATTTTTTTCGACAAAATTTGACAAAGCATAATATTTTTGGTATAATTTAGTCCCATTGTGGAAATACTATGAACGATATGAAAAATTTACACAAATTTGACAAAAAAAGTAGTTTGTGGTATAATGATATTGTTCGAGTAATTAGGGGGTATGGAAAAATGAAAGGATATGTTTTAGAATACGTTTGTGAAAACGAATTTAAAAAGTTGGAAAGAGCATTAAAAAAATATAATATGCTTGCATTCAAAAAATTAAATTTTGATTATTACCCAGCTTTAAGAAATGGTAAATTCGTTGGTGAACTAGTTTCTGTTAATAAGAAAAATGGTACAGAAACATATGAACTTAAACTTCCAAGTGATAAGATGTTTGCGCAAATTCACGGTGATGTTAAGTTAATATATACAGTTCACAAAAAAGATGAAGTAGTAGTGCTTGAAACTATTACACCATCTGATATCTTGCTTGAAGGACATAGATCAGAACTTACAACTTATAAAGGTATAATGATATCTAAAGCAAATGCATCTAAAGACATGTTTAAAATCGATTTATTAAATATGTTGCAAGATAAATAATTTTGGAAAAGATTTAAGATTTAAGGGGGTTCTTAAATCTTTTATTTTGAGTTAAAAAATTTATATAAAATCAATCAAAACCACTTATAACGAAGTATTTAGTGTATTATAAATGTCTGGCCTCGATTATGATAATGCCTTGCTGCTCTAACCATGAGCTAAAATTATTTCAAAAAATTAATCAAAATCACTTGAACAATACCTGTTATTGTGATATTATTATTGTATCACGGACCTCTAGCTCAGTTGGTTAGAGCATCCGGCTCATAACCGGGCGGTCGAAGGTTCGAGTCCTTCGAGGTCCACCATTTTTTATTTGTGCAGGTATGGCGGAATTGGCAGACGCGATAGACTTAGGATCTATTGGATTTATCCGTGGGGGTTCAAGTCCCTTTACCTGCACCAAATTAAGGATTAAAAGAGATTGGAAAATCTCTTTTTTTGATGGTGGACCTTTTCGCCCGGTTTATGATTAAACATGTAATATTGGCTAAAAAAGTATGTAAAATTGTAATAAATTTAAAAAAATTGCCTTTGCTTCCTTAATTCGACAAAATAATCGCTTAAGTTGTGATAAGATACATCACTTAAGGAGGGCGATTTATGAATAGTATAGAAGAATTAATCGCAGAATTTGAAAGAATAAAAAGTTTAGGGTATGTACCAACAGTGGTAGATAATGGCATTAATGGAGGTGGTTTAACTCTTGAAAAATTACTAGGTAAAGAGATTGATAATCTCTATACCCCAGATTATAAAGGAATAGAACTTAAAAGTGATAATGAAAAGTTTTATATTAATATTTATGATAAGAACAAGAACTTATTAGAACAACGCGGGTATATTTATTTTGATGATCTAATTAAAAGATGTGTTTTTAAATTAAGTGATATGTGTCTTATTAGATATAGCAAGAAAGTTATTAAAAATGTAATGCATTATAGGTATTATCAAATGACTTATTATAAATTACAAGAAGATAAATTAATTAAATTAATAAAAGAAAACAAATTACGTTTATTTATTCATTTGTATTTTTATAAAGTAAATGGCATATTTGAAAATAGAAGTAAGAACATTGAACTCCAATTAAAAGAAGAAGCGATACCTGATTTATTTGAGAAAATTAAAGAAATAAATTAGGTGCAAACAAATGATTGTATTAGATTAAATTTTATGCTATACTTTAATTGGAGATGATTTCATGATTTATTTAAAAGAGTTTAATTTATTAAATGAAGATGCTGAAAATAATTTGCTACTTAAGGAACAAAGAACTTATGTTAAAAATAGATATCCTTGTCATATATTTCCTGAAAGAGGTTTGGAAAAAATTGAATTTGATACAATTACCTTTATTTATGGTGGTAATGGTTCGGGAAAATCTACAGCTTTAAATATTATGGCTGAAGCAATTAATGCAAGGAGGGAAAGAGAATATGGTACATGTGAAACATTTGTTAATTATATTGCTAATTGTAAATATAAATTTAATAAAAGACCGCGGGAGATAAAAATTATTAGTAGTGATGATATATTTGAATATTTATTTAATGTTCGGCGAGTTAATTATGGTATATATGATAAAAGAGAAGAGATGCTTGAAGAATATTTTGATAAAAAATATAAAAATTCTGATAGCATAAAGACTTATGAAGAATTAGTTAATGCTGTGGATGCCAAAAAAATGACTTTGTCTAAATTTGTGAAATCAAGAGTAGCAGTCGCCGAAATGCCTGAACAATCCAACGGTGAGTCAGCTTTAATGCATTTTGCATCAGCTATTAAAGAAGATGGTTTATACATTTTAGATGAACCAGAAAATAGTATGTCTGCTAGTACCCAAATTAAATTAGCTCAATTTTTAGAAGATTCAGCCAGATTTTTTAATTGCCAATTTATCATTGCCACCCATTCACCATTTTTACTAAATATTAAAGATGCTAAAATATATGATCTAGATTCATATCCTGCTAGAGTAAAAAAATGGTCAGATTTAGAAAATGTAAGGGTTTATTATGAATTTTTTGCCAAAAATTCTCAAGATTTTGCCAAAAAATAAAAAAATTCACAAAAATAACACATTTATTACATACTTTTTTCAAAAATATGTTATAATATTATTGTGGAGGAGAGGAGTCCGACGGTTTTCCGAACAGACCGGTATAAATTTAAGTTTTCTTAAATATGTTCGTTATTGATCATTAACTCTTTTACAAACCTTTCTATAATATAAATTATAGTCTTATAGTTCCTACAATATTAAAGTATTAAGTTTTCTTTTAAATATAAACAATTTAAATACTGCTGTTAGTGTCTCCGCCCTCCAAGATAGATTAATTTCTATCTTTTTTTCTTTTAATTGATTGATTAATAATGTATTTTTTGATATTATTATATTGATGATGGGAGTAAATTATGGATTATAGTAAAACAAGTATATTTAATGTACAAGAATTAAGACAAGAATTAATATTAATGATGCTTAATGAAGTAATTGAAGCTTTAGAATTTAAAGGTTATAATGCTACCAATCAATTAGTGGGTTATTTATTAACTGGAGATTTAAAATACATAACTTCTTTTAATAATTCTAGAAATAAGATTGCTGAATATGAAAGAAGTGAAGTGTTAAGAGCTTTAATTAATGGATATTTAGGTGTTTAATGCGTTATTTAGGTTTGGATTTAGGTACAACTACTTTAGGAGTGGCAATTAGTGATAAAACTAATACAATAGCTAGTCCCTTAAAATTAATTAAATTTGCAAAAGAGGATTATGAAAGTGCGTTAGAACAATTGCTAAATTTAACTAAAGAATATAATATTACACAAGTAGTTTTAGGTCTTCCTAAAAATATGGATAATTCGTTAGGATTTGCAAGTAATAGAAGCTTAAAATTTAAAGAAATGTTAGAAAATATTGGGTTAATTGTCCATTTGGAAGATGAAAGGCTTACAACAGTTGAAGCAATAAATATACTTAAAAATAATGGAATGAAAAAAATTAATAAAAGTAAGAAAACTGATATAGTGGCATCACAATTAATATTGGAAAGTTTTTTGAGGAAATTATGAAAAATAATAAATTAATAATTGAAAATGGTGAAAAAGTAGAAAAATATGATATTTTATTAAATATTGAAGTTAGTGGTAATAATTATGTCATATATACTAAAAGAGAAAAAAATGAATTTGGAGATATTATTGCCTATGCTGGTAATTATGAGTTTTTAGATGGGGTTCAATTTATTAAACCTATCGAAGACGAAGAAATATTGGAGTTTTTAGATAGAGTTTTATTAAATATCCAATCTAAAATGAATGGAGGAGAAAACATTGAATAAAAAAACTAAAATTATTTTAATAATTAGTGGAATAATATTAGCAATAATAGCGATATTTATTGGCTTATATTTTTATTTGCTTACACCAGTATCTAAAGAAAGCACAATTGTTAATTTTACTATTAATCAAGGTGATAGTAAGATGGAAATTGCCAACAATTTAAAGGATGCTAATTTAATAAAAAGTAAATATGCAACTTTATTTTATATTGTTTTAAGTGGTAATACCAATATCCAAGCGGGCTCTTATGAGTTAAATCGTAATATGAGTACTGAAGATATTATTAGATCTTTAGCAAATGGAGATGTAATTAATGCTGAACGAGATAGTGTTAGCTTAACCTTCAGAGAAGGTATTACTTTAGAAGAATATCTAAAACTTTTAAGTGAAAATACAAATTTAGAATATGATGCAATGCTTGAGGAAATAAATAATTCTGAATTTTTAAATAGTTTAATTGATGATTATTGGTTTTTAACTGATGATATTCTAAATAATGATTTATATTATGGTTTAGAAGGTTATTTATATCCTAATACTTATCAAATTCATACTGAAACGACTTTAAATGAGGTAATCAGAAAAATGCTTGATGAAACAGCTAAACAGTTAGAAATATTTAGAAGTGAGATTGATGCAAGTAACTATTCAGTTCATGAAATACTTACAATGGCAAGTATTGCTGAAAAAGAAGCAATGAATTATGAAGATCGGACTAAAGTTGCCCAAGTAATTTATACAAGACTTGATAGGGGAATGAATTTAGGGATGGATGTTACAACCTATTATGGAGTTCATAAAAGTATGACAGAAACCCTGACAACTCTTGACTTAGCGGACGATAACCCTTATAATACTCGTAATGCATCTTTAATTGGCTTACCAGTTGGACCGATATGTAATCCAAGTAGTGAAAGCATTCGGGCGGTACTTAATCCTGCTGATACAAATTATATCTACTTTTTTGCAGATATCATAACTGGTAATGTTTATTTTACAGATGATTATAATGAATTTTTAGAATTTCAAAGATTATATGGATAGGTGAGAAAAATTGAAAGAACTAAAAGAAAATATCCTCGCGATGGAGGAATATGCTAAAGAAAATAATGTACCAATAATTGAGAAAAAATCGATTGTTTACATTATGAAGTATATTAAAGAACATAATGTTGAGGCAATTTTAGAAATTGGTAGTGCTATAGGATATTCAGCCATACTTATGGCATCAAGTAATAATAAGGCGCAAGTTACAACAATTGAGCGTGATGAAACAAGATATATGGAATGCCTTAAAAATGTTAAGAAATGCGGCATGGAAAAGCGCATTAATGTTGTCTATCAAGATGCTTTAGAACTTAATTTAAGTGAAGAATTAAAATATGATTTAATCTTTATTGATGCCGCAAAGGGTCAATATATTAAGTTTTTTGAAAAATATAAAAACTTCTTAAAGCCAGGGGGCGCCATTATTACAGATAATATTAATTTTCATGATTATGTTGGAAAGTCCAGTATGCTTGATAAAGGTAATTTAAAAAGTTTAGTTGAAAAAATCGAAAGTTATATTGAATTTTTAAAGAATAATCCAGAATTTGACACTAAATTTTTAGATATTGGTGATGGTCTTTCTATAAGTAGGTGGAAAAATTGATGAAATTAGTTACAGTTACAAGTAATACAATATCAGATAAATTAAAGAATAATGAGGATATAATGCTATTATATCCTCTTAAATCATATACTGTAGGATACCCAATAACTTTTGATATTAAAGATATTGATGGTTTTGTTTTAATAAATAGAATACTTGATGATTTTGATTTGGATGAATTAGATACAATATTACATAAAAAAAATAATATAAAAGGTATAGTATTTGATGATTTAGGTATACTTGATATAATAAGTGATTTAAATATTACTAAAATTCTTTTAATTAATCATTATGGTAATAACACTAGATCAATTAATTATTACCTAGAATACACAGATAGTGTAGTAGTATCTAGTGATATTACCAAAGAAGAAATAAAAGAAATTGTTAAAAACACAATAAAACCAGTAGTAGTAAATGTATTCGGTATGAAAGATTTAATGTATTCAAGAAGATTATTACTTGCAAATTATGCAAAATACTATAATATTCCCAATAAAAATGTGTTGGATGTTAAAATCAAAGATAATGGTTTTAAAATTTTTGAAAATGAATATGGTACTTATTTTTATGCAAGTAAGTATTATAATGCTTTAAATTTACTTGATTTAGATAATGTATTATATTTTTGGTATAATCCCGTATTTTTAGATGATGAACAAATACTAGATGTTGTAATAAATAATGATGTAAGTAACATAGATAACGATTCTTTATTTCTAGATAAAGCTACTACTTATAGGATAGGTGATTAAGATGACTGAGTTACTAGCTCCAGCTGGAGATTTTGAAAGACTTTACTTTGCATTTCTTTATGGTGCAGATGCCGTATATTTCGGAGGCCAAAATTTTGGGTTACGCGCGAATGCCAAAAATTTTAACTTAGAAGAAATAAAAAAAGCTACTGAATATGCCCATAGCTTAGGTAAAAAAGTTTATGTAACAGTTAATATAGTACTACATGATAGCGATTTTGCAGGTTTAGATGAATATTTAAAATATTTAGATGAAATTAATGTTGATAGCATTATTGTTAGTGATATTGCGGTAATTAAAAGAGTAAAAGAATTAGGTCTAAATCTAGCTATGTGCTTATCTACTCAAGCTAGTACAATGAACTCACGTGCCGTCAAATTCTGGCGTAATCTCGGAGTTACAAGAGTTGTTTTAGCTAGAGAAGCAAGTAGAGATGCAATAAAAAGAATAAAAGATACTGGTATAGAAGTAGAAGCATTTATCCATGGAGCCATGTGTACTTCATTTAGTGGTAAATGTGTTTTATCAAATTATATGACTTTAAGAGATGCTAATCGTGGTGGTTGTGCCCAAGTATGTCGTTGGAATTTTGAGCGAAGCGATGGGGAAGTAGACTTAACTATTACGCCGAAAGACTTAAATATGGTTAAATTTTTAGAAGATGAAATAAATATGGGGGTTGATTCTTTTAAAATTGAAGGTAGAATGCGTTCCATATATTATGTGGCAACTGTTATTTGGTGTTACAGAAGGATGATTGATGGTATAATTAATAAGACTTTAACAGAGCCAGATAAAGCATATTATCTAGCTATACTTAATCGTTGTGCTAATAGAGAATCAGCTCCCCAATTTTTTGATAAATTACCAGGAGTAGATGAACAATACTTTAATGGCCGTGATGAAGTATCTAACCAAGATTTTTTAGGGTTAGTTCTAGATTATGATGATGATACTAAAATAGCTACGATTGATACTAGAAATTATTTTGAAATAGGCACAGAAGTTGAATTTTTTGGGCCAAATACGGAAACATTTAGTATAGTTTTAAATAAAATATATAATGATTCTCTAGAATTAATTGATGCGTCTCGTCATCCCAAAACAATAGTTAAAATTCCAGTTGATAAAAAACTCGCAAAAAATGATTTTATGAGACTAAAAGTGATTGACAAATCAAGCATTTTATAGTAATATTATGAACTGGAAATCAAAATAAAAAAGGAGAGATAAATTATGAATGATAATAAATTTATTATGACTGCTGAAGGATACTTGCAAGCAGAAGAAGAATTAAATGTACTTAAAAATGTGAGAAGACCAGAAGTAATTAAGGCTCTAAAGGAAGCTCGGGCTCAAGGAGACTTATCAGAAAATGCTGATTATGATGCAGCAAGAAATGAACAAGCCCAAATTGAAGCTAAAATTCAAGAACTTGAATATAAACTTGAACATGCTGAAATTATTGACAATAAAGATAAAAATATTGTTAATTTAGGTTCTACAGTAACTATTAGTTATGATGATGGAGAAGTAGAAGAGTATAAATTAGTTGGTTCAATGGAAGCTGATCCATTTGAAAATAAAATTTCTAATGAATCACCTTTAGGTATAGCACTACTTTCTCACCGTATCGGAGATACCGTTTGTGTAGAATCTCCGAATGGTGGATACAATATAAAGATTGAAAAAATCGCATAAGCAATTAAAATAATTGCTTATTTTCTATTGAAATGATATAATATTTTATAGTTAAGGAGAGAGATGTATGGAAAAAAATGTACACAAAATTGAAATTAAATTAGATAAGGAATGGGTATCTGCTCTAGATGCGGCATTCAAAAAGAAAAACAAAGAAACAAAAATTGATGGTTTTAGAAAAGGAGCTGCACCTAAAGATATTTATTTAAAGCACTTTGGTATTGAATCACTTTATGGTGATGCAGTTGATAGTGCTATTTCGGTTGCTTATAAAAAAGCTCTTGATGAAAGTAAACTAGAACCAGTTGTAGAACCAAAAGTTGATGTAACAGGTATTAGTGATAGTAATATTATTTTTGAATTTACTATTATTACTAAACCAGAAGTAATTTTAGGGGAATACAAAAATTTAAAAGTAAAGAAGGAAAAGATTGAAGTAACTGAAGAAGAAATTGATCATGAAATTGAACATCTAAAAGAACATATGGCAGATGTAGTTACTAAAGAAAATGGCGAAATTGTCGAAGGAGATACTGCAATCATCGACTTTACTGGTTATGTTGATGGCAAAGAACTTGAAGGTGGTAGTGGTGAAAATTTTCCACTTGAAATTGGAAGTCACTCATTTATACCTGGTTTTGAAGAAGGTTTAATTGGTCTTAAAGCAGGAGAAGAAAAAGAATTAAATCTAAAATTCCCAGAAAATTATATTGAAGACTTAAAGAACAAAGATGTTACTTTTAAAGTTAAAGTAAATGAAGTTAAAACAAGAGTTTTACCGGATATTAATGAAGATTTCTTTAAAGATTTAGGTTATGATGATATTAAAACTGAAAAAGAACTAAGAGAACAAATTAAGAAAGATATTCATCATCAAAAAGAACATATGGCAGAAGATGCTTTCATCGATGCTTGCCTAGAAGCGGCTTCTAAAAATTTAAAAGTCGATATTAATCCTGAAATAGTTGAAGAAGAAGTAAGAAGAATGCTTGATGAATATTCTAGACAACTACAAATGCAAGGTATGAATATTGATACTTATTATCAAATGACTGGTTCAACTGAAGATGATTTAAAGAAACTTATGGAACCAGAAGCAACAAAGAGAGTAAAATATCGTTATTTAATTGAAGCAATAGCTGATAAAGAAGACTTGAAATTCACTAAAGAAGAAGTTGATAATAGAGCAGAAGAACTTGCTAAACAATTTGGTGTAGATGTTGAAGAAATCAATAAAGTTTATACTAAAGATATTATAGAGTATGATTTGAGAATGCATAAAGCATTAGAAATTTTAAAAGAAAATAACTAAAAGCACAATTTAGTGCTTTTTTTATATAATAGGAAAGTTATACTTTTTTAAATAAAACCATTGACACAGATTTAAGTCCTCGAAGTTTCACAACTCGACCTTAAATCTGTGTCAAAAAGTGTTATTTTTTTAAAAAATACTCATTTTAACCATGCGTGGTTAGGTATAAAAGGCAACTTGTTGATACACTATATACATGAGTGGTTAATATGAATATGAAAGAAGCGATAGCTAAAAAAATATTAAACATTTGTAAAGATAGAAATATCTCAATTAATAAACTTGCTTTAATGTGCTCTTTAACCCAAAGCACTTTACAAAATATAGTTGCAGGACAATCAAATAACCCTAAAATAGCAACTATATATAAAATATGTGAAGGATTAAATATCACACTCGGCGAGTTTTTTTCCGATGACTTATTTAAAAATATAAAAGATGAATAAAAATAGTTGTAATTTATATAAAACTTTGCTATATTGTAAATTACCTGTATTGGGTAACGCCAAATTTGTTGTAAGGCGCTACTTTCTAGTGGCGTCTTTCTTATTAATACTAAATTTTATTTTAATATTAATAATTATCATGAAATATAATATTATTTTTCTAATCATAAACTGCCTTCTTAACCTTGGAACTCTTTTAAGAATCATATCCATGACCCCCTGGAGTCTTTAGCTAAAAAGCCCGTCGGCGCTCTACCAATTACAGGTAACGGTTATCTATTATAAAGGATAATTTTGATATTGCAAGTGATTCGACAAAACTAACATAAACGAACGTATTAAATTAAATTTTTTATTTTAATTCCTTTTTTCAAAGCTTTAAAGTTAAGAGATACTACAAATAATATATTAATTATTTCTGATATAACTAGTGAATATATACCAATGTGACTTAGGGATAATATTGCTAAAATTATTAATTTTATAAATACACCATATAGAGTTATTTTCATAGTAGTTTTAGCATAACCCATGGCTTGAAGAGAAGAAGTTAAGACACCTTCTAAATAAAATAAGACAAATACGGGAGCAAGTATTTTAATATATTTGCTTCCGATTGTTGTTTTATATAAAGTAAATAATAGTGAATCTCGGAAAATAAATATAACAGAAGAAAAAACTAAACCAATAACAAGGGCAAAAAGAAGTCCTTGTTTTATTCTTTTTCTAACCATTTCTTTATTGTTACTCGCATAATATTTACTTATTTCTGGTAAAAGTGATGAAGATATGGCTGCAATGAAAAATGAGGGCATGGTTAAAAGGGATATAGAGTAGGCATTATAAGCTCCATATTCTGCTAGAATATAACTACTTGAATAACCGGATAGTAAAAGTAAATTAGTAAGAATTATTGGTTCAAAGAAATAACCAATGTTACCAATAATTCTACTGGAAACTGAAGGTAAAGAAATACCCAGAATATCTTTAGTTATTCCTCTAGTTGGAGTTAAGTCACATCTTAAATTGATTTTTTTGGGAATAAAGAATAAGAATACTATAATGGAAGATATTTCTGAAATTATAGTAAGTAAAACTAGGCCAATAACAGCATTCATAACAGATTGTTCCATAAGTTTAGGTAAAATTAAAATAATAATTATTAGTCTTACAATTTGTTCTATTATATTACTTGTTGCATGAGGTACCATATTTTGTTTGCCGGCGAAGTATCCTTTTAGGACGCTTGAAATAGAAACAAATGGAAGTGTCAAAGCCATGGCCATGAGTATCGGACCGGATTTAGGTTCTTTTAAGAGATTTATCGCAATAAAATCGTGAGTAAAAAATATGATTATAATAAGAATAAAATTAATTGAAAGAATTAGGGCTGCCGCAGATGTAAGTATTCTAATACTTCTGCCTTTAGATTCTGCAACTAACTTTGATATCGATATGGGTATGGCAAGGGTTGCAATGGTTAGAAGCAAAGAATATGTTGGTGTTGCTATAGTATATAAACTTATCCCATAAGGGCCAATTATCCTAGTAAATACAATTCTAATGATAAAACCTAATATTTTAGTAGCAAAACCACTTATGATAAGAATTAGAGTAGATTTAATAAATAAATTATTTTTCACGATATCACCTTTAAATTAATTTTATTTTGTTATATAATAAGTATATGAGTTGTAATTTTTAAACTTTAAAAAATTGAGGTGAAATACATTGGAAAAAGCAATAACTTTTGAGGATTTGGAAGAAAAATTAAAAAAAAGGGAAAACTATGCGGAGATAAAAAGAGCATATCTTTATGCTTATAATGAACATAAGGATATGAAAAGACTTACGGGTGATGATTTTATTACACATCCTTTAGAAGTTACTAAAATACTTATGGATTTAAATGTTGATGATACAACTTTAATTGCATCACTACTTCATGAAGTCATTAATAATGGTAGTAAAACTTATGAAGATTTAAAGGAAGACTTTGGGGATGAAGTAGCAATGATTGTGAGTTCCGTATCCAAAATTAATAAATTAGAACTTCCAGATAATAATGAAAAGTCTGTAATATACTTAAGAAAAATACTTGTAGGTTTAGCAGAAGATGTAAGAGTACTATATATAAAGCTTGCTGATAGACTTCATAACATGCGCACCAATTGGGCGATAAATCCAGCGAAGCAAAAAGAAAAAGCTAATGAAACTATGAGTGTACTTGTTCCTATTGCTCATAGACTTGGTATAAACTCTATTAAAAGTGAATTAGAAAATTTAAGTTTGTATTATTTAAAACCTAATGTTTATAATGATATACTAGAAAAATTAAATAATACCGTTTCAGAATTAAATGATTACTTGGAAGAAATGAAGGAAAGTATTATTGAAATACTTACTGATGCCGGTATTACTTTTGAAATAAAGGGAAGAGTTAAGAGTGTTTATAGTATTTATAATAAGCTTAATAATGGTAAGAAATGGGATAATATTTATGATATTTTAGCTTTAAGAGTATTTGTTAATACGGAAGCAGAATGTTATCAAGTAATTGGTTTAATCCATTCAAGATTTAGACCAATGCCTAAGAGATTTAAAGACTATATTGCATCCCCTAAAGAAAATATGTATCAATCTCTTCATACAACTGTATTTGGAGTAGAAGGCAAAGTATTTGAAATACAGGTAAGAACTTATGAAATGGATGAAATCGCCGAAAAAGGGTTAGCGAGTCATTGGTCTTATAAAGAAAAGGGTACTAAAAAGATTCAAAATATTATGGAACAAAAATTAGAAATGTTTCGTAATGTAATTGAGGCAAGTAACGATGAATCGGATATCGACTTTGAAGAAGCGGTTAACACTAATATATTCTCTGATTTAATTTATACTTATACTCCCAAAGGTGATGTAATTGAGTTACCTGTTGGATCAACTCCAATTGATTTTGCTTATAGGATTCACTCAAAAGTTGGTGATACCACGGTTGGAGCAGTTGTAAATGATAAAATAGTACCACTTTCATATGAACTAAAAAATGAAGATGTAGTTAATATTAAAACAAATCAAGCAGCTACTCCTAATCAAGATTGGATAAATCTATGTAAAACAAATCAAGCTAAAAATAAAATAAAAGCTTATTTTAGTAAAAAAGATAAGGAACTTTATATTACTAAAGGAAAAGATATTTTAGAAAAAGAGCTTCGAAAAAGAAAACTTTCATTTAGTGAAGTACTTAATAATGAAGCTATAAATAAAATACTTAAAGATTTAAAATTAAAAGATTTAGATGATTTGTATTTAGCAATAGGTTCCTTGAGATATACTGCTGGTTATATAATTAATTTATGTAGTAATGATTCTAAAGATGTTGATGATATCTTAATTGAGCGTAAAAGAGATATGCCTAAAATTAATTATAAGAGTGATATATTAGTTGAAGGTACTCCAAATATTATGGTTAATATTGCTAAATGTTGTATGCCTGTTAAAGGTGATGATATAGTAGGTTTTATTACTAAAGGACAAGGAATAAGCATTCATAAGAGGAATTGTAAAAATGTTCATATTGATAGTGATCGATTAATTGAAGTATCATGGAATATGGATAGTACAAATTATTACTATACTAATATTTATGTAACAATTAAAGATACTAAAGATATTTTAGCTGAAGTAATAACAGAAATAGGTAAAAGAGATTCTTTAGTTAGATCATGTAAGACTATAGAAAAAGATGATAGACTCATATATGAACTTAATATTAGAATAAAAGATAAAGATGAATTAGAATATATTAAAAATTCAATTAGAAAATTAAGTAATGTCGTAGATGTTACGGATAATTTATAGGTGATGTATGAAAGTAGTAGTTCAAAGAAGTAAGAAATCTAGTGTTAGTGTTGATGGTAAACTGGTGAGTAGTATAGATAAGGGCCTAGTTTTACTTGTTGGTTTTACGGAAGGGGATACTGAAGAAAAAATAGCTAATATGGCTAGAAAAATAGTTAATTTAAGAATTTTTGATGATGAAGGTGGTGTTATGAATAAATCAATTCTGGATGTTGGAGGTTCAATTCTATCAATTTCGCAGTTTACTTTATATGGGGATGCTACCAAAGGCAATAGACCATCATACATTAAAGCTATGAAAGGTGATAAAGCCATAGTTTTATATGAAAAGTTTAATGCAGAATTAAATAAATATGTTGAGTCTTTACCAGGAGTTTTTGGGGCAGATATGGAAGTTTCAATTACAAACTCTGGACCTGTAACAATAATACTAGAAATGTAATTGATTTAAGGTAAAAATTATGTTATATTAATTATGTAAATTATTTATTTGCCCCAGTAGTTAATAGAAAGTTTATAGAAAGCAAGTGGGTGATGGAAACTTGTAACTAAATGTTAATGAAGATAAGCAAAATTATAAATAATTCGTGTGATTGCGTTATAAATTAAAGAGCATAGATTCTATGAAATAAGGTGGCACCGCGGATTAATCCGTCCTTATATTATAGGGTCTTTTTATGTTTAGGAGGATATATGAAATTAAGTGTAGATTATAATATTAATAATGTTGGTGATGTAGTTACATTAAATGGTTGGGTTGCCAAGGTAAGAAATCTTGGAGGAGTTATATTTATTGATCTTCGAGATAGATCAGGTATTATGCAACTTGTAATTAAACCAGAATCACCCTTTTATGATTTAGCAAACACTTTGCATAATGAATATGTAATAAGTATTAAGGGGAAGATTGTAAAACGGGAAAATATTAATAAAAATATTCCTACTGGAGAAATAGAAGTTGAAGTATGTGATTTAAAGTTACTCAATAAATCACTAGAAATACCTTTTGCTTTAACTGATGATACAACAGCCCTAGAAGATACAAGACTTAAATATCGTTATTTAGATTTAAGAAGAAATGCGATTAATAAAAATTTGGTTTTAAGGCATAAAATAATGATGGTTACCAGAAATTATTTTGACTCTCTAGGTTTTATTGAAGTAGAAACTCCAATGCTTTGTAAAAGTACACCAGAAGGGGCTAGAGATTATTTAGTACCATCAAGAATAAGCAAGGGTAAGTTTTATGCACTACCTCAATCACCACAGATATTTAAACAACTTCTTATGATCGGAGGCATAATGCGCTATTTTCAAATAACTAAATGTTTTCGAGATGAAGATTTAAGAGCGGACCGCCAACCAGAATTTACGCAAATAGATATGGAAATGAGTTTTGTTACTGAAGATGAAGTCATGGATGTAACCGAAAAACTAATTGCTAAAATATTTAAAGAAGTAAAAGGTATTGATATTAAGTTACCACTAATAAAGATTAAGTGGGATGATGCCATAAATACCTATGGATCAGATAAACCGGATTTAAGATTTGATTTGCCAATTAAAGATATAACTAATATATTTTCAAATACTAATATTGAGTTTATGAAAGGCGTAGAAGTAAATGCTATTGTTGTAAATGATAAAGCAAGTGACTTTTCCAGAAAAGAAATTGATAAACTTACAGAGTTTGTTAAAACTTATAAGGCATCAGGACTTGCTTATTTAAAAATGGATAAGGAATTAACTGGTTCAATTGCTAAACTACTTAATGATGAAGAAAGAACTAATTTAATTAAAGAATTAGATTTAAAAGATAATGATATAGCATTTATAGTAAGTGGTAAGAAGAATATTGTTAAATCTTCTCTTGGAGCTTTAAGAGTAAAACTAGGACATGATTTAAACTTAATTCAAGATGGTGATTATAAATTATTATGGGTTGTTGATTTTCCATCATTTGAATGGAGTGAAGAAGAAGGAAGATTTATGGCTATGCATCATCCATTTACTGCTCCAAAAGATGAAGATATTGACAAACTAATAAATGATAAAGAACATTGTTATTCCAAAGCTTATGATATTGTAATTAATGGTTATGAAGCAGGTGGTGGTTCAATTCGTATTCATGATGAGAAAGTTCAAGAGAAAATGTTTGAAGCATTAGAATTAACGGAAGAACAAATAAGAAATAAATTTGGTTTCTTCGTTGATGCTTTAAAATATGGTACACCACCACATGGAGGATTAGCAATTGGCTTGGATAGACTTACCATGATCTTAGCGGGAACTGATAATATTAGAGATGTTATTGCATTTCCAAAAACTGCCAGTGCAAGTGACTTGATGTGTGAAGCACCAAGCGTTGTTGATAATGCTCAATTAAAAGAATTAGGTATAAAAGTATCAGAGTAATCTGATATTTTTTAAAATTCTCTGAAAGTTGCACAACAAATCTTCTGAAAATTGCACAACAAAATGTTTGAACTCGCTAAAACCATAGGTTTAATATGAAATACATATTAATGAATAAAAATACCGAAGTATTAGAATTTACCTATGATGAAGATGAATATAATATTACAAGTATTGATAAAATAATTACAGAAATAAATAAAAGAATAGAAAAAATAAAAGAATTACAAGAAAAATTAAATATGAATTGATTAAATGGGTTTTAAAACTAAATTAATCAATTTCTTTAATTATGTAAGGAAAAATAAATAATTTAAGCATTTTCTTTTAGGCGTTTGTGTGATAAAATAAAATGGTAAGAAAAAGGAAGTGAATATATGAGTACAAAAATATGCACTAATAAGACTATAAATAAAAAACATTTAAAATTAAAAAAAGCATATTTAAACAATATTGAAATATCTGATAAAAATCTCGGTGATAAATATACTAAATTTGAAGATTCTAAATTAGATGAAAGTCAAACATTGTTATATGAAATAAAGAATAAGCCAAAAAAATTTATGAGATATTTTAGGGGAGAAATTGTTAGAGTTAAATTTGGAGTTAATATTGGGAGTGAATTTTCTGGAGAGCATTTTGCTATTGTTATTTCTAAAAGAGATACTATGATGAATCCTACACTTCATGTTATTCCGTTAACTTCCAAAAAGCATTTAAAATCTGTGAATGTTGGTAACATTTTATATGATGAAAACCTAATCAATGGTTTGAGAGCGAAATTCCGAGGAGAAAATGATTCTAAAAAAAAGAAAGAAATTGAAAGAGTGATTAAATATTATACACAAAGAAAAAATACTATTTCATACGCTTGCATAGATCATATTAAAACTATTAGCAAATTATCTATAAATAAAACATTATTTGAAAAGTATGATTATTTGCCATTGTTGAAATGTAATAATGAATTAATAGAAAAAATAGATAATTGCATTATAAAGGAGTATACTAATTTGAATTAAAAATATGTTATAAATGCATAAAAATACTTGACTAGAATAAAATAATGTTGTAGTATATTAGTACAGGAGCAGAAATGCTTTAGATTGTATTTTGTCGAAAGACAATATACTATGACAGGTGCAGAAATGCATTTGATAAGGCTAGTCAATTGACTAGCCTTTTATTTTAAAATAAAATGATAAGAAAAAGGAAGTGAAATTATGATTACAAAACCAAAAGGAACTTATGATTTAATGGGATTAGATGCTAAGATAAATAATTATATTAATCATGAAATTGAATCATTTATGATTAATTATAATTATGAATATATTAGAACACCAGTATTTGAGGCAACAGAACTATTTCATCGAACTGTTGGAGATGCAACAGATATAGTAAAAAAAGAAACATATGACTTTGTTGACCGGGGAGATAGAAGTATTACTTTAAGACCAGAAGGCACCGCTGGTGTTGTAAGGAGTGTTATTGAAAATAAGTTATATGGTAATAAAAATGATCCAATTAAGTTATATTATAATGAAACAATGTATCGTTATGAAAGACCACAATCTGGTAGATTTAGAGAATTTACACAATTTGGAGTAGAAGTTTTTAATAGCAATGATCCATTAATTGATGCTGAAGTTATATCTCTAGGCTTTAATTTAATAAGTAGTTTAGGTTTAGATGATGTAGTAGTTAAATTAAATACTTTGGGAGATGCCCAGTCAAGGAAAAAATATAGTGAAGCTTTAGTTGATTATTTTAAACCTCATATTCACAAGTTGTGTGAAGATTGTCAAAATAGAATAAATACTAATCCTTTAAGAATACTTGATTGTAAAGTAGATAAAGATTCTGATATTTTAAAAAATGCTCCAAAGATTAGTGATTATTTATCAGATGAATCAAAAATGCGTTTTAAAACTCTTAAAACATATTTAGATAATTTAGAAATAGATTATGAAATTGATGAGAGTATTGTAAGGGGACTTGATTACTATGATGAATGTGTTTGGGAATATAAGTTAGATGGTGATTTAGCTCTTGGTGGTGGAGGTCGTTATAACTCTTTAGTAGAAAATCTTGGAGGACCTGCTCTTCCTGGCATTGGTTTTGCTTTAGGGTTAGAACGTATTATTGCTAAATTAAAAGAAAAAATTAGTGATAAAAAGATAGAAGAAAATATTGATGTTTATATAATGAGTGTTTCCGAAGAAGAAAAAATATATGCTATTAAAATCGCCCAAGATTTAAGACTTAATAATGTTATAACGGAAATTAATGGGGCTAATTTAAGTTTAAAATCACAATTTAAAATTGCTGATAATCTTGGAGCTAAATATTTAATTATTTTAAATAATGACGATTTAAATAAAGGATTAATTACTGTTAAGGATAATATTACAAAAGAAGAAGAAAAAGTGGATGAAGCAGTTGTGGTGGATTATATTTTAGGAGTGATATAATGGATAAAAGAGAAATATTATTTCATTGGTTATATTTTTATGGTGTAATACCACGGTCTATTGAAGATTTAAATGAGTTTTATAGACTTATTAATGTTCGTTTTAATGATTTATACAATTATGCTATTGCTACTCATGCTGATGGCTTGAGTGACCAATTATTGCTTAATGCAATTGAAGAAGGCAATACTGATGAATTTTTAAATAAATTTTCTGTAAAATTTAGTAAGTTTCTAGAAGAACATAATGGAGCATATGAAATGATGGAAGAAAATTTACTTAATAGTGTAATTAATTCTAAATTAAATGCTGAAGGACCACTTGATTTAGAAATGTTTGGAAAGGGTAGATAAAAATGGAAATAAAATATATATTAGATCATACTAAAGATTTAGAAAATAAAGAAGTAGAGTTAAATGGTTGGATTAGAAATCATCGACCTCAAAAAGAATTTGGGTTTGTTGATTTTTCTGATGGCACTTGTTTTAATCATTTACAAATAGTTTATGATAATACTTTAAATAATTTTGGAGATATATCTAAATTACTTGTTGGTTCATCTATTAGTGTTGAAGGTACTTTAGTTAAATCTAGTGGTAATCAAGAATATGAAGTAAAAGCAAGTAGTATTACAATTCTTGATAGTTGTCCAGATGATTATCCAATTCAAGCTAAAAGACATACAAAAGAGTTTTTAAGAGAAAATGCTTATCTTCGAGCTCGTACTAATATGTTTCAAGCGGTTTTTCGGATTCGTTCAATAGCTGCGCAAGGAATACATAAATATTTTGGAGATAATGGCTATATTTATTTTAATGCTCCAATAATTACGGCGAGTGATTGTGAAGGGGCTGGAGAAATGTTTCAAGTTACCACTCTTGATTTAGAGCGGGTAGCTAAAAGTGGCAAGCTCGATTATAGTAAAGATTTTTTTGGTAAATTTGCTGGTCTCACGGTATCTGGCCAGTTAGAGGCGGAAACCTATGCTCTTGCTTTTTCCAAAGTTTATACTTTTGGTCCAACTTTTAGAGCGGAAAATTCTAATACCAAAACACACATGGCAGAATTTTGGATGATTGAACCAGAAATTGCTTTTTGTGATTTATTTGGCTTAATGGATATTGAAGAAGATATGCTTAAGTATATAATTAAATATGTTCTAGATAATGCTCCATCTGAAATAGAATTTTTAGATAAATTTGTCGAAAATGGTTTAAAAGCAAAATTAGAAAAAGTAGTTAATTCCAAGTTTGTGAGAGTAACTCATGAAGAAGTAATTAAAATATTAAAAGAATCTAATGAATTATTTGAATTTACTCCGGAATATGGGGAAGATATAGCTAAAGAACATGAAAAATATATCACCGAACATTTCGGAGGTCCAGTATTTATTTATAATTGGCCCAAAGATATTAAAGCATTTTATATGAAGCAAAATGATGATGGTAAAACTGTTGGGGCAGTAGATCTTGAATTACCTGGTGTTGGTGAGTTAATCGGTGGTTCACAAAGAGAAGAAAATTATAATAAACTAGTGAGTAGAATGAAGGAACTTGGTATGAGTATCGATGATATGTATTGGTATGTCAATTTAAGAAAATATGGTAGTGTCGTTCATTCTGGTTTTGGTTTAGGTTTTGAGCGACTTGTCATGTATCTAACAGGTATGGAAAATATTAGAGATGTTATTCCATATTATAGAACACCGGGGAATTGTGAGTTTTAGTTATGGAAGAGATTAAAGATAATTTAAGTAACTATTTATTTTTAAATAGTAATAGTGGATTAATTGATGAAAGGGCCAAATTATATGAATCTAAATTACCAAAAGTATATGGTGAGGCAGGAAAATTAATGTATGTTGCTTTTAACAAACCTATCTTACTAGATCCTAACTTTGAAGAATTTGTTGTTCCTGGTACTTTAATTCATACTATTAATGGTAAATTGTTTGTAGCTAAAGATAATCATGGATATTATTTAATAGATAATTTAGGTAATATATCTAAAAAGCATTATGATAAAGTTCAAGTTTTATCTAGTAATTTAGTTATTTTAAGTAATTGTAATTTTAAAAATGAACGACTTGATTTTACTTATACAGTAATTACCGAAAATGGTATAATTTGGGAAGATAAAAAACTACCAGATACTTTATTTTATGAAAGCGGTTATTATATTTTAAAAGATAAAGTCAATACTTCTAAATTTCAAGATTTAAATTTAGAAGTATTATATAATTCTTTAGGAAATGCCATAACAGCAACAATAAATAATGATTTAATAGAATATTATGAAACAATAAAAGAAGAAGTTATTCCTAAACCAAACTTACTTGATGCTAGAGATGTTTTAGAAGGTTATACTAAAAAACAATTAAGGGATTTAAAATTAGGTAATAATACTGATCGATTAGTAGATATGATCATTAATGCTAATTGTCAAAAAATATTATTAGTTATTGCTTTAGAAAATGGTAAAGTAAAAACATTTAAAAATAGTGAATTAAAAGAATTAGAAGAAGCAAATGCAAGACATTTAGCAAGATTGCGAGGTAATAAATGAATAAAATTATTGTAATACTTGGTATGTGTGGTTCTGGTAAATCAGTATTTTGTGATTATTTAGAAAAGAAAAATTTCAAAAGAATATATTTTGGGGAAGTTACTTTTGATAAGCTTAAAGAAAGTGGTTTAGAAGTAAGTCCTGAAAATGAAAGAATGATGCGAGAAAAATTACGGTGTGATGGTGGCATGGGTGTTTATGCGACTTTAAATATTCCGAAAATTAAAGAAGCTATAAAATCAAGTGATGTTGTTGTGGAAAGCCTTTATTCTTGGGATGAATTAAAAATATTAAAGGAAAATTTTAGTAATATTGTAACTATTGCTATAGTTGTAAATAAACAAATTCGTTATGAAAGATTAGTAAATAGAGATTATAGACCACTTACTTATGAAGAGGCAGCAACTAGAGATTTAACGGAAACTGAAAATATAAGAAAATGTGAACCGATTGCTAATGCCGATTATTACATAGTGAATAATGGTTCAATCGAAGAGTTTTATGAAAGGGTAGATGAAGTATTAAATGAAATTTACAAGTGAATTAGTTGATGAATTAGCTAATAAATTACTCATTGGTTTAAGTAAAGAAGAAAATGATTTGGTTTTAAGAGAATTTGAGTTAATTGATAAATCTATGCAAGTTATTGCTAATATGAAGAATATTGAAAATGTTGAACCAATGACTCATGCCCTAGATGATACAGAAATAATACTTAGAGAAGATACAGCAGAAGAATCTGTACCAATTGAAGAAATACTAGCTAATTGTGATAATACAGAAGATAGAGAAATAGTTGTACCAAAGGTGGTGTAAGATGACTGAACTGGGAATTGTTAAATTACATGAAATGCTAAAAAATGGGGAAATAACTAGTGATGATTTAATTAAAGAATCTTTAATTAAATCCCATAAGTTAAATGAAACATGTAATGCTTTTGTTACAATTATAGATGATGCTAAAAGTAATGAAGTAACTGATAATTTATTATCGGGTATTCCTTATGGCATTAAAGATAATTATTCAACTAAAGGCATTCTTTCAACTGGTTCTAGTAATACTTTAAAAGACTATATTCCATTTTTTGATGCTACTGCAGTAGCTAATTTAAAAGCGTCTGGTGCTGTTGGTGTAAATAAAACAGCTATGGATGAATTTGGTATGGGAGGAACTGGTACAACTGCTCATACTGGTATTATTCGCAATCCTTGGGATTTATCAAGAAGTTGTGCCGGATCTTCTAGTGGTTCGGCGGCGGCGGTTGCGGCAGGAATTTACCCTTATGCTTTAGGTAGTGATACTGGAGACTCAATTAGAAAACCAGCAGCTTTCTGCGGAATTGTTGGTTATAAACCAACCTATGGTATGATTTCAAGATATGGATTGTTTCCTTTTGCATCAAGTTTGGACACTTGTGGTGTTCTAACTCGCTCTGTTGAAGATGCGGCGATTGTAGTTGATGCAATGAAAGGGCAAGATCAAAAAGATGCAACAAGTTGGGATTCCCGTAATATTCATTTATATGAATCTTTAAATGGTAATGTAAAGGGTAAAAAACTATTTTTTATTAAAGAAATTGTAGATATAGTAAATTACCCAAATGCAACTGAAGCATTAATAAAACATTTAGAAAATTTTCATAAATCATTAGATATTCTTTCCTCTTCAGGAGTAGAGATAGATGAAGTGTCAATCGATAAAGAATTACTTAAAGTAATACCTAGTGTTTATGTATGTTTATCTTGTGCAGAGGCAACTAGTAATTTATCTAATATGACAGGTATTATTTTTGGCCCTCGCGGTCAAGGTGATAATGTATTTGATATGATGAAAGATCATAGGACTAAAGGCTTTTCACCTCTTATAAAACGCAGATTTGTCATAGGTTCATATATCTTACAAAAAGAAAACCAAGAAAGATATTTTGTTGGGGCCCAAAAGGCTAGAAGATTAATAGTAGATAAAATGAAGGAATTATTTAAGACATATAATGCCTTAATCCTACCAGTTTCAACTGGTCCAGCACCACTACTTAATACGGAAAAAGATCAACTTAATGATGATGATACTCTTCTTTTAGAAGAGCACTTACAAATTGGTAATTTCGGAGGCTTCCCTTCAATTACCATACCAAATGGACTTATAAATAACTTACCTGTAGGCATTAATATAACTGGTAATTGTAAAGATGATGTGAGTGTCCTAAATATTGCTTATGCATTAGAAAGTAAAATGAATTATAAAGATATGGTGGTTAAAGATGAATAAACAAAAGGTAGTAATAGGTCTAGAAATGCACTGTGAAATGACTTCGAATTCTAAAGTGTTTTCAAGTGCTCGTAACTCTTATAATGAACTAGCTAATGATAATGTTGCTCCCCTTGATATGGCTTTTCCAGGAACTTTGCCAACCCTTAATAAAGAATGTGTAAGAAAAGCAATTTTAATGAGTTTAGCACTAAAATGTAGTGTTCCACAATATTTCTATTTTGATCGGAAAAACTATTATTATCCCGATCTTCCTAAAGGTTATCAAATAACTCAAATGCATGACCCAATAGGAGTAAATGGCAAAGTTATAATAGATTGTAATGGTGAAGAAAAGACAGTGCTCATTCATGATATTCATCTAGAAGAAGATTCAGCTTCACTTGATCATTATTCTGATGCAACTTTAATCGATTATAACCGTTCTGGTGTACCTCTTTTAGAACTAGTTACAGAACCTTGTTTAAATTCAGCAGATGAAGCAGTAGCTTTTCTAGAAGGAATGCGCAGAATTTATCAATATCTAGATGTAAGTGATGCCGATACTAAAAAAGGACAAATAAGATGTGATGTCAATGTATCTATAACGGATGAAGATAGTACCACTTTAGGTACTAAAGTTGAAATAAAAAATATTAATTCATTTGCTAATGTTCGCGAAGCAATAAACTATGAAGTACATAGACAAATAAAACTTAAAGAAGAAGGCCGGTACGATGAAGTAGAACAAGAAACGAGAAGATTTGATGAAGAAAGTGGTACTACTATTAGAATGCGGGGTAAAGTAGATGCCATTGATTATAAATACTTTGTTGAACCAAATCTTCCTAAATATAAAATAACTCCTGAATATTTAGATAAAATAAGGAAAAATATTCCAATGTTACCAAGAGATCGTAAGTTAAATTATATAAATAAATATAATTTAACAGAACTAGAAGCAAGTCTTATTATTAAAGATAAAGACTATGCTGATTATTTTGATGAATCTATTAATATTGGAATAGATGTAAAGAGTGCTTATAACTGGTTAGTAGGTAATATTACTTCTTACCTTTATAAAGAAGATATAACGCTTAAAGATTTCTTTATAACACCGACATATCTAAAAGAAATAATTGATGCAATAAATAATAATACAATATCTAGTAAACAAGCTAAAGAAATCTTTAATGAATCTTTATCTACTAATAAAGAACCAAAAGAATTTATTAGTAATAATACCCAAGTATCTAATAAAGATGAACTTGAAACTATTATTGATAATATCCTTACAAATAATACTAAACAAATAGAAGATTATAAAAATGGTAGAACAAATCTATTTGATTATTTTGTAGGCCAAGTAATGAGGGAAACTAAAGGTAAAGCTAATCCAGTTATTACTAAAGAAATATTAAAAGACAAGTTAGACTCCTAACTTGTCTTTATCTTTTTCTAGTACCTTACTAATATCAACATTATTTTCCTCTTCATATTCTTTTACTAATTTTTTTATTGCAAATTCTATTTCTCTATTAACACTTCTAGAGTTTTCATTGGCAATATATTTAGTTTTTCCATTAATTCTTTATCTATTCTTAATGGATATGGATTAATTAACTTCATTGAGACATCCCTTTCCTACCAATATGATATCGTATTGCTGCCATAAATTTCCAGTATTTCAGTAGCATTATTAACAGCTTCAATGTAAAAATTATAGTTGGTTTTAAATTTGCAAATAAAAAAGGAATTCATACATTAAGATATTCCCTTGCTACTAATATGCTTAATGAAGATATTCCTTAATCACCATTGCATCAACATTTATTGATGTGGTATATTTAATACACTATTTTTAAGAATTTTACAATACCTTATTTACTTAAATACTAGTTTTGTGATATACTTTTAGTAGAATATAAAGGAGAAAAGATAATATGAAATATGATGCTAAAGAAGGAAAAGTAAATATAATACTGGGATTTATTATATTAATATTATTATTAGTTATATGTAGTTTATTATATTTAAATAATTGGATTAATAAAGAAGATAGTGGAGGATTAGATATAAATACTATTGTTAATTTTGATGGGGGTACTGATTCATTAAGTATAGAGCTTGAGAATTTAATACCTTTTGTTACTACAAATAATAAGGAATATAAGACTGCATATCAAGATAAATTAGTGAGTATTAATGATATAAATAATGATATATTACTTACTAAAGGAGTATATAGTATTAATAAAGAGGATATTAGTAGTAATGAACTTATTAGTACTATAAATAATATGTATGGAAGTGGACTTTTTATAATAAATAAGAATTTTAATGTAAATGGGAAGAATGGATGTAATTTTGAAGATGATGTATATATGTGTGATGAAATAGAATATAATGGTATACTTTATAAAGCTGATAGAGATATTAGTAATATAAGTATAAGTGATAATTATTTATATTTAGATGAAAGTATATTATTTTATAGTGAGGAGAATATTGATGGGGTAATAAATTATCATGTATATGATAATGGATTGTATGAAAATTTAGTATTATCATTTACGAGTATTGATGTAGAAAATGATGATTTAACATTTGATGAATATATAAATAAACATTTAACAAGACGAAGAGTAAGTTATAGAAGTAGTTTTGTAATAAATGATGATCATTATAATTGGGTAGGTACTGAAAATTTATGAAGCAAAGAATATTTATAACAACTCTTGCTATAGTAATTGTCCTGGGTGCTGCAGTACTTGGAATTTATATAGGTACAAGAGGAAATAGTAATTATAGAGAAGTAGTTGAAGGTATAGTTATTAGAAAAGATGATAGAACTATATATACTCCAACACTTATAACATCATATGATGAATATTTAGCTTTTTTAGAAGATTATGATATTCATGAACTTGTGTTTTTAACAGCAGGAGATTTAAATACTTATGATTATATAATAGATTTTATTAATTATGATGATACTTTAGAATTTACTAATGATATTGGGGTAGAAGTAACAGATACTGCAATTAATTTAACTTATTATGTTAATAAAGAAATTAGTGAAAGTGATGAAATATTAATGTGTTTTATACCTATAGATAATGGAGTTTTAGGAAACTTTATTATGGGTGATAGAGAATTTATAGTAGAATAAGGAGAATATTATGTTTGGAAAAATAGTTTATATTGGTGATAGTGAAGCTCATGTAGAAAATTTGCAAAAAGAAGCAGCAGCTGCCGATTTAATGAATTTAAATGTTATATTTGAAGAAGGAGAACAAAGAATACTTGGAGAAGTATTTGAACTTGGTAGTGATGTAGTTAAAATTAGATTTTTGGGAGAATATATTAATGGTAAGTATATAAATGGGGTTTTAAGAAAACCACTTTTAACAAGTAAAATTAGAATGATTAACCAAGCGGAATTAATGGAACTTGTTGGTACTTATGATGAATCAAGTTTTGTTTTAGGTGAAAGTGCTATATATAAGGGATTTAAGATATGTCCAAATATTAATAATTTGTTTTCTAACCATTTAGCAATATTTGGTAATTCTGGTTCTGGTAAATCTTGTGGAGTTGCTAGAATTATTCAAAATATCTTTAATTCCAAATTTAATGTTCAATATAATGCTAATTTATTTATCTTTGATTCCTTTGGTGAATATAAAAATGCTTTTGGAAAACTTAATGAAATAAATCCTAATTATTGTTATAAGTTTATTACAACTAATCCACAGGATGATACTGATATTCCATTAAGTATTCCCGTAAATTTACTCACTCTTGATGATTTTGCTCTTTTATTTCAAGCAAGTGATCATGCACAATTACCAATAATTGAACATACAATTAAGCTTGCTAAAATATTTTCAACTAATAGTGAAGAAGCAAATACTTATAAGAATCATTTAATTGCTAAAGCACTACTAGCAGTATTATTTTCTAATGAAACAGTAGCTAGTAAGAAAAATGAAATATTTACGATAATTGAGGTATGTCATACCAAAGAATTTAATTTTGATTCTGTAATACCAGGACTGGGATATACTAGAACATTAAGTGAATGTTTTGAAATAGATTCTAATGGTAATTTCGGCGAATCAGTACTAATTACTAATTATATTTTAGGTAAAATTAATGAAGATTTGGAATCAATTAAAGAACCAGAGAAAGCCTCATATTCCCTAAAAGATTTTGCGGCAGCATTAGAATTTACATTAATTAGTGAAGGTTTTCAACACAATCAAAACTTACATGATGATGCAACAATATTAAAAGTTAGATTAAATTCAATTATTAATAGTAAGTTAAATGGATTTTTTAGTAGCGAATATATATCACTGCCAAATTATATTTCATCACTTGTTGCTAATGGGGCTAGAAAAGCTCAAATAATCAATATTAATTTAGAAGATGTTGATGATATATATGCTAAAGTATTTGTTAAGATATTTTCGAGAATGATATTTGATTTTTCTAAAGGTCGTAGTGAAAGAGCTACAATACCATTTCATTTATTTTTAGAAGAAGCTCATAGATATATTCAAAAAGATAATGATACATTCTTGCTTGGTTATAATATCTTTGATCGTATTGCTAAAGAAGGTAGAAAATATGGGGTAATTCTTGATATTATTAGTCAAAGACCAGTAGAAATATCGGATACTGTTATTGCTCAATGCAATAATTTCTTAATATTTAAAATGACTCACCCTCTAGATATAAAATATATTGGAGAAATGTTGCCGAATATTTCAGCTGATATTCTAGATAAACAAAAAGTATTACAACCTGGTAATTGTGTTTGTTTTGGTGGAGCATTTAAAATACCAATGATTGTTAAAATGGAAATGCCAAATCCAATGCCATATTCATCTAACTGTGATGTATCTGCTTGTTGGAAGTTACAACCACAAGCGAGTGCTCCAGTTACACCAAATCCAGTACAAGATAATGCTCCGCTTAGTGATATTCCAGATATAACTATGGCATAAATTTTATAAAAACTATTGATTTTGTGGTAAAAATACATGATATATTGTATATGCAAGGAAAAAATGGTAATACATTTTTACGTGGGGGATGTCTTAGTGAGATTGTCCTAATTTTAAAAATTCAAAACCGTCGGTTTTGAATTTTTAAAATTTATTAAAAGTGAACGATTTCTCTTGCATTATTTCACTTTCTGTGATATTGTAGAAACAACACACTCAGAAAGGAGGATAAAAATGTTAGATGAAATCGTTTTAAAACCTATGCTTACTACAGAAGAAATGATAGAGCATTTAAAAGAGAAAAATATTAAATTTGAACAAATGAGCGAAAAAGAAGCATCTAAATATTTGGAAGATAATAATAACTATTTTAACCTAACTGCTTATAAAAATAATTTTGAAAAGAAATATGTTAATAAAGAGTTTATTGATGAATATGTTGACTTAGATTTTGCTTATTTAAAAGATTTATCAATAATTGATTTTAAATTAAGACTATTACTTTTTGATATGATTGTAGATATTGAACATTATTTAAAACTTAAAATACTCAGGTTAATTAAAAATATACCTAATGAAGATGGCTATGCAGTTGTTAATAAATATTTAGATAATGACTATAATGATCCAATTAACCCCCAAAAACTTCATAATAGTATTTTAAAAAACTATGATAATATTTATTATAGTGAAATATTTTCTAAATTAGTTATAGATGATAATATGAAATTGGAAAATATTCCAATATGGGAATTTCTAAAAATTATAACATTTGGTGAATTAGTGAAATTTTATGAATATTTTTTAAATGAATACAATTTCTTTTATTTAGTTAATGATATTTATATTTTAAGAGATATTGTTAGATTGAGAAATGCGGTTGCTCACAATGACAATATTTTAACAAATCTTGGTATAAAAGATAACAATTATAATCCTAATAAATATGTCATTGATTTTTTAGATAAAAGTGGTATTGGAAAAGAAAAACGAAAAAATAAGTTGCAAAATTCAAGAATAAGACAAATAACTTATGTTCTTTATATGTTTAATGAATTAGTTACTAGTGATGGTGTTAGAGAAAGTGTTACTAAAAAAATAAATTATTTCTTTTTTAATAGAGTAATTAAACATAGAGAATATTATAGTAATAATAATTTACTTATATCAGTATATAATTATTTTAAACAAATAATTGATACCCATTATAAAGTTTTGCAAGAAAATACATAAAAACAGTTGACAATATGTGATGTTATATGTTATAGTATATGTGTTGAGAAAAAATGGTAATACATTTTTATATGGGGGATGTCTTCGTGAGATCGCCCTAATTTTAATTTTTTGATATAAAACCGATTCCACCTGAGAATCGGTTTTATGCTTTATAAAGCATAAAACAATACATTCGTTCGTGCTAATTTGCAATTTTTATCAAAATGTGCTATAATAGATGCATACTTTTGAAAGGGAGAGTATAATAATAATATGAAAGAATATATAAAAAAGAATAAAAAGGGATTAATTTTGCTGTCTATAGGGGCAGTACTACTTACATTTAGTTTAACAATGCATCATTATATAAATAGAGATGAAATGATTGTTCATTCAATTAGTTATAATGTCGATGCGGAGGTTCCCGAGACCAGTAGAATATTAAGTGAAGAAGAAATACTTAATATATTCTTAACTACTAATAGTGATACAATTAAATTTATGAGTGATATGTTTCAAATAGATTATGATGTATTAGTAAATAAGTTAAAAGAAAATTATCAAGAAATTGGTTTACTTAATACTGAAGATATTGATAAAGTATTACTTGATTATTTAATTAATCTAGAAGATAGTGAAGAAGAATTGTTTGACAGAACTTTAAGTGTAAGTAATCCAAGTAAAGAATATATGGTTGCTTTAATTAAGTATTTCTGTGATTTTTATGGTAATGTTGATTTTTCTATTGCTGCTGCAATTGCCCAAATTGAATCTGGATATAGTGCTAAAAGTATGTTAAATAAAAACAATATCTTTGGTGGTATGTCTAGTAGAGGATTAATTAGATATAAAAATATTGAATACGGAATTTATTCATATATTAAATTATTAAGTGAAGGGTATTTTGGTAAAGGCCTTACAACAGTTGAATCTATTGGTAGGGTATATAATCCGATGTATAATGAAAATGGTGTAAAGATTGCCAAACCTAGTTGGGTTGCTAATGTAACTAATGCAATGAGTAATTATAGTACTATGAATCCTGTAGAAATAGAAGATTTATTAAGTTTAAAGGAAACATTGCAATAATGTTTCTTTTTAATTTAATTTAAAATTATTGCAAAGACATAATAAATTTGGTATAATTAAGTTACCTAGTAAGGTAGCCTGTCATTATAAAACCGACTAGATATGATATACGGGAATCTAATTGACCTATGGTGTAGAAGACTTATCCATTAAGTGCATAAGGATCCTAAAGTAGGTCATGTGATGCCCACCTGCCGAGAGCGGGTTTTTATCAACGCAGCTACCTTCTAGGTTTTATTTTGGAAAGTGAGTTTATATGGACGAAAGATTAATTAGTTTAATTGGAGAAGAAAATGTTAAAAAAATTAATAAGACTAAAGTTATTTTAGTTGGAGTTGGGGGAGTTGGGGGTATAGCCCTAGAAGCTTTAGTTAGAAGTGGTATTAATGATATTACTATTTATGATAATGATAAATTTGTCTTAAGTAATTTAAATAGACAAATAATTAGTAATACTAATAATATTGGGCATTATAAAGTAAAAGAGGCTATTAAAAGAATGAAGAGTATTAATCCTGAAATAAAAATCAAAGGGATTAGTGAAGCGATAACTAAAGATAATGTTAAGGATTTAGTGTATTCCGATTATATTATTGATGCATGTGATGATATAGATGCTAAAGTGGCTTTGATTAAATATGCTAAAGAAAATAATATAAAAATTATTAGTGCTTTAGGTACTGGTAAAAGATTAAATCCCACTGGAGTAGTAATAACTACTTTAGATAAAACTCAAAATGATGCTTTAGCTAAAAAATTAAGAGGAGTATTAAGAGATGAGGAAATAGATTTAGATATACCTGTTGTTTATGCTAGTGATATTCCTCTAAATAATGATCGAATTGTTGCATCAAGTATATTTCCACCAGCAGTTGCAGGTTTATATCTAGCATATTATGTAATCGATAATATTATAAAAAAATAGCCGAATGGCTATTTTTTGGTTATAAGAAATTTAGCTAAAGTTTCGGGATTATCAAACTTGTAGACAATGTTATATATAACATCAATTAATTCAATATTAATCTTTTTCCTTTTTAATAGGTTATGAACAGTTTCTAGGGTGTAGTAACCTTCGACAGTGTTATTCGTTAAATATTCTTCAATTTTTTCTTGGCTTTTAGTACTACCTATAACATAACCAAACGAAAAATTACGACTTTTTTTACTAGAACATGTTAGCATTAAATCCCCAATTCCTGCAAAAGATAAAATTGTTTTAGGATTACCTCCTAAATACTTGATGATATGTTTAATATCGTGTAGGGATTCATTTATTAAAAAGCTTCTTGATGAATCACTATATCCGAGGCCTTCTAGGATACCTGATGCAATAGCTATGATATTTTTAACTGATCCACATAATTGAATGCCTATTAAATCATCTGTCTGGCGAAGTTTTAAGGTATCTCCTGGTAATGTTTTTAGAACTAAATTTTTAGTGCGGGCATTTATAGAAGCTAATGCTAGAGCTACTGGTTCATTATTAGCCATATCAATTGCAAAAGTTGGACCAGAAATTACAGCAATATTTTTAGTTTTTAGTATTTTTTGGGCAATATTAGAAAGTAAATCTAGAGAACTTTCTTCTAATCCCTTTGTGGCAATGCATACGGGGATACTAGTTTTATAGTAAGGTAACATCCCTTCACAAACACTAGCTACATATTTACTAGCTGTGACAATATAAATTAATTTAGTATTTTTAAGGACTTCTTCAAAAGATGATGATACTTTAATATTATATGGGATATCATTGGGTAAAATTGAAGATAATTTACCAGTTTCCTCAAATTCCAGTTCTTTATTGACATTTTCCGTCCACATCATTATTTCATTACCGTTTTTAGCTAAAGATAGGGCAATAGCTAAACCATAAGCCCCTGTACCAATTACACTAATTTTCATTTTTCCTCCTTCATTTCTTCATGTAATTTATTTAAATTATTTTCTATTTTATTATTTTTCGGTTGATAATAAATTCGTCCCTTTAAATTATCTGGTAAATACTCTTGTTTAACCCAAGAATTTGGATAATTATGAGGATATAAATAATCTTTAGAATTTGTTTTAATATTATCTGGAACATTACCAGTATTTCCTTTATAAATATCATTTAGGGCCTCATCTAATGCTAGATGGGAACTATTACTCTTCGGAGATAATGCCATTTCAACTACTATTTGTCCTAAAGGAATTCTGGCCTCAGGAAGTCCCACTAATTCTGAAGCCGATATTGCTGCCATAAGCCTTGGGCCAATTCCTGGATTAGCCATACCAATATCTTCATAAGCAATTACGGAAAGACGCCGGTAGATGCTATCTAGATCTTCTGCAATAATTAATCTGGCAAGGTAGTGGAGTGCTGCATCAACATCGCTACCACGGATTGATTTTTGTAAGGCACTTAAAACATCATAATGACCATCTTCGTTTTTATCATGAAAGAATACTGGTTTAGAATTGATCATTTTAATCGTTTCGGTAGTAACACACCCATCATTCGTCGAGTAGTAGGCCATCTCTAATAAATTTAGAGCATATCTTAAATCCCCACTAGCAAGCGTTGCAATATATTCTAAAGTTTTATTATCAATTTCTATGTTTTCTAGTTTTTTAATACCTTTATTTAAACCTTTAATAATATCATCTACAGTAAGTTCTAGAAGTTCAAATATTTGACATCTACTCCGAATTGCGGGATTAATTTTGTGATAGGGATTAGATGTCGTTAAACCAATTAAAATAATTGTTCCATTTTCAATATAGGGAAGAAGTAAATCTTGTTTATCTTTGTTCATTCTATGTATTTCATCAATTATTAAAACTAATTCTCCATACATTTTTGCTTCTTCTATAGCTAAATCAAAATCAGCTTTATTATTTACTGTTGCATTGAGCATTTTATATCTAATATTAAGCTCACTAACTATTGCTACTGCTAGGCTAGTTTTACCAATACCTGGTTTACCATAGAAAATCATTGAAAAAATTTTCTTGTTTTTAACAAGATTACTAATAATTTTATTATTACCAACTAAATGATTTTGGCCTACAACATCATCTAGTTTTTTAGGTCTTAATATATCTGCTAAAATTTCCATAACATCACTCTTAAATTATATCACGATTTGTAAAATTAAAATAGTTATATGGCATAAAATTTAAAAATAATGTATAATTATGGTAGTGATGTTATGAAAAATATAATTGAAAATATTAAAGATGAAAATGTAATTTATTATTTGGAATATTTAAAGTATGAAAGAAGATTATCCGATAATACTATAGATTCTTATGGAGAAAACTTATTAATGCTATTAGAACAGACTAGGAAAGACGCATTAAGTTTAAGTAGTGATGATATTAGAAATTTTTTATTAAATATAGAGGCAACTTCTAAAACTAAAGCTCATTATCTGTCGGTTTTTAATTCGTTTTATAATTATATGATTTTTAACAAAAAAATAAATAATAATCCTTGTGATAGTATTAAAGCTCCAAAGCTTGAGAAGAAATTGCCTAATTATCTTACTGATGAAGAGGTAGATAAACTACTTGATATAAGGCTTATTAAGCCTGCAGATTATCGCAATAAAGCAATGCTTGAAGTATTATATGCAACAGGTATTAGAATTAGTGAACTTACCAATTTAGAGCTCAATCAAATAGATTTTGATGAATGTATTATAAGAGTACTTGGTAAAGGAAAAAAAACAAGAATTGTGCCACTTGGTGATACAGCTATAAAGTATTTAACTTTATATATAAATGAATATCGGAAGTTTTTACTAAAAACTAAAACTAGTAATTATGTATTCATTAATAAAGATGGTAATAAAATAAGTAGGCAAGGTTTTTTTAAGATAATTAAAAAATTAGCCAAAGAAGCAAATATAAATAAAGATATTTCTCCCCATACTTTAAGACATTCTTTTGCGACACACTTACTTAATAATGGAGCAGATTTAAGAGTTATTCAAGAGTTACTAGGCCATGAAAATCTAGTTACAACGGAAATATATAGTCATTTAAGCAATAAAAAAATCGAGGAAGATTATAATCATCATCCTCGGGCTCACAAAGAAAGCGGAATTAATTAATTACAACTTTCGTTACGAGCACTTGAATTGTTGCGTGCTTTACTTCTTGCACTGTTTGAACTAGAAGCTTTAGAATTATTTCTTGCATTACTTCTAGCTGAACTTCTTGATTTACTCATTATATTTTTCCTCCCAGTACTATTATGTTACATTTATAGATAATTAATCATAAAATAATTGGTAATATTTAGAAAGGAGATTTAAATGAAACCAATAATTGGCATTACCTGTCGCACTATAAAAAATGATGATAGAGATATTTTAAAAGTAAATAAAAGTATTGTAGATTATATTATAAAATCTGGTGGTATACCTTTACTTATTTTAAGTGACATGGATTTTAGTATTTTTGATGGTTTTATTTTCCCTGGAGGATATTCTTGGGAAAAGTTAGATGAAAAAGTACTAAAATATGCTTATGATAATGATGTACCAGCATTAGGTATTTGTGCGGGTATGCAGTTAATTGCCTCAATGGATAAATTTGGCAATGTATTAGATAATTGCGTATCTATTCGTAATAATAAACATCAAAGTAAAGATGAATATGTCCATGAAATAACTATAAATAAAGGAATACTTCTGGATATTTTAGGTAGTAATAAAATAATGGTTAATAGTAGACACAATGATACGGTTAATTTAAATGATAATTTTTTAGTTGATGCAAAAAGTCGTGATAACATTATTGAAGCTGTGCATATACCTAATAAAACATTTATATTAGGGCTGCAATGGCATCCGGAAGATTTGCATGATGAATATAGTGAAAAAATATTTAAATATTTTATTGAGAAGTGTAAAAAATAGTGGTATACTTAAATAGAGCCACACTGGTATCTCCCAGTGTGTTTTTCTTATTTTTGGGAGGATTTATGACAAAGTATGTATTTGTAACTGGGGGTGTTTGTTCAGGGCTTGGTAAAGGCATTACTGCATCAAGTATTGCCTTACTTTTAAAAGCTAAAGGTTATAAAGTATTTATGCAAAAATTTGATCCTTATATGAATGTGGATCCAGGAACTATGTCACCAATTCAACATGGTGAGGTATTTGTTACAGCTGATGGCTGTGAAACAGACCTTGATTTAGGTCATTATGAAAGGTTTATTGATGAAGAGTTAAATTATACTTCTAATATTACTAATGGGAAGATTTATTCTAGTGTTATTGAAAAAGAACGAGTAGGGGACTATCTTGGGGCAACTATTCAAATTGTACCACACATATCAAATGAAATTAAAAATAAAATTTATGAAGCGAGTTCTAGCAGTAGGGCAGATATAGTAATCACCGAAATCGGTGGTACTGTCGGAGACATTGAATCTGCTGTTATGATGGAATCATTAAGACAATTTCGTTTAGAAACAGGTAGTAATAATTCTTTATTTGTTCATACCACTTTAGTACCATTTTTATATGGCTCAAATGAACTTAAAACTAAACCTACACAAAATAGTATTATTGAACTAAGAAGACTTGGTATTCAACCAGATATTATTGTTACTAGAGCACCAATAGAATTAGGTGTTCATGTCAGAGAAAAAATAGCTCTTTTTGGTAGTATTCCTAAGGAAAATATTATTGAAGCTAAAGATGAAGCTAATATTTATCAAATACCAATAAACTTTCATAAACAACATATTGAAGATATAATTTTAAAGCAATTCAATTTAAAAATTACTAAAAGTGACTTAAGTAATTGGGAAGATTTAATAAATAGAGTAAACAATTTGGATAAAGAAATTGAAATAGCTTTAGTTGGTAAATACACAGAACTTGAAGATGCTTATCTTTCTGTTAAAGAAGCCCTAAAGTCTGCTGGTTATAAATACAATACCAAAATTAATATTAAATGGGTAGATAGTGAATCACTAGAAGATAATAAAGCAAATTTAAAAGAAGTATTTAAAAAATCTAGTGGCATAATTGTTCCTGGTGGTTTTGGTTCAAGAGGAACACAAGGCATGATTAAAGCTTGCGAGTATGCCAGAGTAAATAAAGTACCATATTTAGGTATTTGTTTAGGTATGCAAATAGCTGTAATTGAATTTGCTCGTAATGTTTGTGGTATAAAAAGTGCGAGTAGCAGAGAATTTGATGAACTTGTCAGTGATCCTGTAATTGATTTAATGGCTGATCAAAAAGCCATCATCAATAAAGGTGGAACATTAAGGCTCGGTAATTATAAATGTAGTTTAAAAAAAGGAACCCTTGCTTATAAAGATTATAAGAGTGATGAAATATTAGAGAGACACAGACATCGTTATGAATTTAATAATAATTATAAAGAAATATTAGAGAAAAATGGCCTAGTAATAAGTGGTATTAATCCTGATGCTAATTTGGTAGAAATTATTGAACTAGAAAATCACCCCCATTTTATAGCTTGTCAATTTCATCCGGAATTTAAAAGTCGTCCGACAAGATGCCATCCATTATTTGATTCATTTATAAAATCAAGTATTGAAAACAAAAAATAAAGGGGTTATAATATTTTTGAAAAAGCAATAGCGTCCTATATTTAAGCGAGTCGTTTAAGTGGAGATTTAGTAAATATATTGTATAAATATTCCAATGTAACTACCCATAACTGCGTTATGTAAAGTACATTTCCATATTTATAATATTTAGTATTGCTTTTAAAGGAAGTGAAAATTATGTGGGATCATTTAACTGATAAAATGTATGATGAATTTTTACTTTCTTTTAATTTGCTTAAAACTAATGATATAAAAAAGGTTAAGAAAACACTATATTATTTATCTAATAATTTAGATGCTAATTATATAAGCTTTGAAATTCCCAAGAAAAACGGTAGTTTTAGAACAATTTATGAACCAAGTAACTTACTTAAAACTGTGCAACAAAATATTTTAAAAAACATATTAGAAGAAATGAGAGTATCTAAGTATGCAACCGCTTATCAAAAGGGGATGAGTTTAGTGGATAATGCAAAAGTTCATATTAATAAAAAAATTATTTTAAAACTAGATATTAAAGATTTCTTTCCTAGTATTAATTTTAATATGGTATATAATACTTGTTTTAATGAAACACTATATCCTAAAAAGATAGGTATTTTACTTACTAATATCTGTATGTATAATAATGAACTACCACAAGGAACACCAACTGCTGCTTATATATCTAATTTAATTTTAAGGGATTTTGATGAAGAAATAGGGAAGTATTGTGATAATTTAAATATAAGTTATACTAGATATTCTGATGATTTAACATTCTCTGGTGATTTTAATCCTAAAGATCTTATAGTTATAGTAAGAAATCTGCTAAAAAAATATCATTTTAAACTTAATTATGATAAAATTAGAGTTATAAATAGTAGTAAAAGACAATTAGTTACAGGTATTGTTGTAAATGAAAAATTAAGTATAAAAAAACAGATAAAGAAAAAAATTAGACAAGAGATGTATTATATAAAAAAGTATGGTCTAGATAATCATTTAAAATATTTAAATATAACTAATAAAAATAAATATATAAATACTTTAATAGGAAAAATTAATTTTGTTTTACAAGTTGAATGTGATAATAAAGAATTTAGAGAATATTTAGATTATTTAAGGAACAAAGATATTGTTATGTGTTAAAGACAAGCATCATAAACTTGTCTTTTTTTAATATACTTTAAGTAGGGGTGAATATTATGCAAGTATTGATACCTTTACTTATATCTACTATTGCTGGATTATCTACATGCATTGGAGCATTAATAATATTTTTTAAGATAGATTCAGCTAAAATAAATAGATTTATTACTTTTTGTCTAGCATTCTCGGCATCAGTAATGATTGGTATATCAATATTTGATTTAATTCCTGAATCTTTTTTTGCTTACTTTGGAGTGTATGGTTTATCTAAATCAATTCTTTTACTGGTAATTGCTTTTATTATAAGTTATATAGTTATTACTTTTATGAGTACTCTTATTAATAAACAAGAACAAAAACAAGATTTATATAAGCTGGGAATACTTAATATGATAGTGTTAATACTTCATAATTTACCTGAAGGTATTGCCACATTTTTAAGTAGTTATCAAAGTATAGATTTAGGTATTAAATTAAGTGTAGCCATAATGCTTCATAATATTCCTGAAGGAATTAGTATAGCTGTACCAATATATTATGCAACAGGAAGTAAGATGGAAGCTTTTAAAAAAGCCTTTTTATCAGGAATTGCTGAACCTATCGGAGCAATACTAGCTTTTATTTTTTTAAAGAACTATATTACTGATATGATGATTAGTATAATACTTGTTATTGTTGCGGGTTTAATGATTACTTTAGCTATTCAAGAATTAATTCCGGCATCTTTAAAATATAGGGAAAACAAAGTATTATATTTAGGTTTAATTGGTGGAATAATACTTGTATTAATTAATATATTATTGTTTTAATAATCTATATTTGATATAATCTATTTATGGAGTGATTATATTTGAAAAAGAGATTATTGTTTTATTTTTTAGTAATATGTAGTTTTTTAGCTATTGATTTTAATATTTATAATTTATATTTAGGAGAAACTAGAGAATTATTAAAATTAGGTTTAATTGGTAGTGTATTACTATTATATTTTATATTTAAATTTTTAAAGAAAGATAATATAATACATAAGAAAAAATCAATTAAAGTACTTAGTTTAATACTAGCATTTTTTATGATATTTGGTAATAGTTTTATGCAAGTTGGTAGTACTTTATTAATATTTAAAAATATTGGTTATTTTTTAATATCTTTACTTATGTATATTGGTTATTATTATTTATTTTTAAATATTATTAGTTATGTATTTAAATTACTTGATAAAAATAATTTTAATGAAGAAAAAAGTAATAAGAAAGATAATAAATTTATAACTCTTTTTAAAAAGCATCCCTTTTTATTTAGTTTTATATTTATAATTATTTGTTGGCTTCCTTATATTATTTCTTTTTATCCTATTATTTTATCACCAGATCCAAGTTTTCAAATAAAACAATTTTTTGGTATTAGAACGAAATATGCTGACTATTCTGTGTTACTTGATGAAAATGTAGTTATGACTAATCATCATCCTGTTACTCATACAATTCTTCTTGGTAGTTGCTTGAAGCTTGGAACAATGATTGGCAATGATAATTTAGGCTTATTTTTCTATAGTATGATTCAAATTGTCATTCTAGCATCAACTCTGGCTTTTAGTATATATTACATGAAAAAGATGAATTTAAATACTAAATATTTAATTGGAGTTTTACTTATTTATGCCCTTGTACCAATGTTTCCTCTCTATGCCATGAGTGGGGTAAAAGACGTTTTATTTGGAGCTTTTATCTTCCTATATTTAATATTTTTACATAACTTTATTAAAACCAAAGGAGTAGGGTATAAATGGTGGAAATATTTACTTGTTATAATACTTTTAATACTTGTATGTCTATTTAGAAATAATGGTGTACATGTACTATTATTATCGCTGCCATTTTTATTAATAGTAGTTAAAGACAAATGGAAGCAAATAGTATTAATTATGGTTTGTGTCTTTGGTTTTTATGGTGTTTTTGATAAAGTAATACTACCATATTTTAAAATAACTCCTGGTAGTATTAGAGAAGTATTATCGGTTCCTTTTCAACAAACTGCTAGATATGTTAAGTATCATAGTGATGAATTAAGCGATGAAGAAATAGCAGTTATTGATAAAATATTAGGATACGATGATTTAGCGGAGCGATATGATCCGGAGCTAGCTGATGATGTTAAAAATGAATTTAATAAATATGCCACAGATGAAGATTTAAAAGAATATTTTAAAGTTTGGTTTAATGGATTAATTAAACATCCGGGGACTTATATTGAGGCTACAATGAATAACGTTTATGGTTTCTTTTATCCAGAGAAGACTAAATGGTATGTTTATTATAATTTTGATGATAGAATAGTTGAAGATGGTTTTGAATATCACTATAACTCTTTAGATACTTCTAGAGATATTCTATCGGGATTTGCAGTAACACTACCTTACATACCTGTTGTGGGTTTAATTTCTAATATTGGTTTTAATGTTTGGATTATATTAACTTTACTTATCTATGCTATTTATAAAAAATTATATAAAAATATTGTTATTTTAGCCCCTGTACTAGCATTAATATTAGTTTGTGTAGTGGGACCTGCGAATACTTATTTTAGATATGCATTACCATTTATATTTGCTATGCCATTTATAATTGGAGTTTTTCTTGAAAAAAGAGTAGAAAATAAGGTATAATAAGACAAAGAGGAGTAGTGAAGTTGTGAAAAATAAAAAGATTGCCGTATTAATACCATGTTATAATGAAGCTATAACTATTGAAAAAGTTGTAAAAGATTATAAAAGAGCATTACCTAATGCCGATATTTATGTTTATGATAATAATTCAACTGATGGCACAGATAAAATCGCCAAAAAGGCTGGAGCAATAGTTAGATATGAATATCGTCAGGGTAAAGGTAATGTAATTAGAACCATGTTTCGGGAAATTGATGCCGATTGTTATTTGATGATTGATGGTGATGATACTTATCCAGCCGAAAATGCTCGGGAAATGTGTGATTTAGTTTTAAGTGGCAAAGCTGATATGGTTATTGGCGATCGGCTTTCTAGTACCTATTTTGAAGAAAACAAACGACCATTTCATAATTTTGGTAATAAAATCGTTCGATGGTTAATCAATCATTTGTTCAAAAATAAAATAAAAGATATCATGACCGGATACCGAGCATTTAGTAAAGAATTTGTCAAAGGTTTTCCAGTTTTATCAAAAGGCTTTGAAATAGAAACAGAAATGACTATTCATGCTGTAGATAAAAACTTTAAATTAGTAGAAATACCTGTTGAGTACCGTGATAGACCAAAGGGAAGCGTATCAAAGCTAAATACTTATAGTGATGGCTTTAAAGTACTTAAAATGATTGCTACCTTATTTAAAGAATATAAACCATTTTATTTCTTTGGAATTGTAGCTTTAATATTTTTAATACTTGCTTTAGGCTTCGGAATTCCGGTGGTTGTAGAGTATTTTCAAACCGGTTTAGTGCCAAGATTTCCAACTTTAATAGTTGCTTGTATATTTTTGGTATTAAGTATGCTTCTTTGGATTGCAGGAATAATTTTAGAAGTAATTGTTAAAAAACATAAGCAACTATATGAACTATATTTAAATTTGAGGTGCAATAATGATAAATAAATTTATTCATAGTAAGTTATTTAAACAATTATTTAGATTCGGGGTTGTAGGCTTTACAGCCTTTTTAATCGATGCTGGAGTATTATATGTTTTAACTGAATATTTGCACGTTTATTATTTAGTATCATCAGTAATATCTTTTATTGTATCTTTAGCTTATAATTACATTTTAAGTATATTTTGGGTATTTGATGTCAAAAAGAAGCAAACTTATAAAGAAGTATTATTATTTGCAATATTAAGTGTTATTGGTCTAGGAGTAAATCAATTAGTAATGTATCTAGGAGTTGATTTACTTAATATTCATTATATGTTATGTAAAATTATAGCTACAATTATAGTAATGATATATAATTTTGTTACAAGAAAAATATTTATTGAAAAATAATAAAAAAAGTGCTATAATAGAGTACATTAAATGAAGGGGGAGATTATAATGCGTTTAATACCAGATCATTATTTACAAATTAGAGATTTAATATTATACAACGAAAAAGTTAAAAATCCTTTTAAAATAGTGGCTCTTGGAGATATTCATTTAAGTAGATTGGTTGATGAAAGAAAATTAGAACCAATTAAATATCAATTAGATCAAGAACAAGCTAATTATATTGTTTTCCTTGGAGATTTAATTGATATGCCTAAAGAATTGGAAAATCCCGAAAGAAGAAAACAATTACTGGATTTAATTAAGACTTCTGCAGGGATTGCTCCAACAATGATTATTTTAGGTAGTCATGACTATGTAGAAGAAGAACATTATAAAAATTATGATGAATATACTGTAACTTTTGATAAGGATTTTTGGAATGAAGTTGCAAATATTAATAATGTCTATTTATTAATTAATGATATTTATAAAGATAATCAAGTTTTATTTATGGGATATGCCCAAACTTTAGAATATTATTATAATAATCAAAATAGTCATTGTGAAGATTTAGAAGCTTTTTATGAAGATTTCTCTAAACATCCAGAGTTATATCAAAATTTACCAAATGATGTTGTAAATATTGGATTAATTCATTCACCAGAATATGCTAAACTGGCTAAAAATAATGAATTATTAAAAGATTATGACCTATTAATTGGAGGGCATGATCATGATGGTTGTATACCATTTGGTATAGGTAATTTTAGATGGGGAATAATTAGTCCTAAAAAAGAAATACTACCTAAAGAGGTTAGGGGATATAGAGAACTTGAAACCGGTACAGGTTTACTTATAAGTGGTGGTATTGTTAAAGTCCAAGACTGTGCTCCAAGAATATTGCATCCACTTAATCATTTATGTCCAATGCAAATGGATACAATAACATATACTTCAGATGAACAAGAAATAGGTATGAGCAGAAGATTAATATATACAAAAAGTAATAAAAGATAGAAATAACAATCTATCTTTTTATTTATTCCAACAATTTAGTTAACATAATATATATTATTTAAAACTTTATTTTGTTAAATAATAGCTGATTTTATGGCTTATTTTAATGCTTTAATTTAATTAATCTCTTTTCTTAACTATAATTATCTGATATCTATGCAATATCAAATTATTAATTATTAATTTTAAAATTAAATTTAAATTTAATATGAATTATTAATTTATTATTATTTATTAAAAATTTAAAATGATTAAAGGTATATCCTTATTTATATTTTAATAAGGATATAATACGCGTGTAATCCTTATATTTATATATAATAAGGATATATATGCCCTATTTTCTTTTTCCTGGGTAGTAGGGGACTTTAAATTTAAAAGAGTAGTAATAATAACTAATAAATAGAAATAATAAACCTGAGGTAATTCCTCCGATTATATCACTAAAGTAATGAACTCCTAGATAAATTCTTGAAAACATTACTGATAGAGCAATCAAAGTTATTATAATAGTTATTATTATTTTTTTACCTCTACTCCCCTTCTCTTGCCATAATAAGTACAAAAGAATACCTCCAATAACTATCATAATCATAGTGTGTCCACTTGGAAAACTAAAACTTCTTTCAATAGCTAATGGATTAATATCAGGTCTAGGTCTTCTAATTATTATTTTTAAGGCTTGATTTAATAGGGTAGATGAAAAAACTATAATAGTAATGATTACTCCCCTACTCTTATTTATAATTATATTTATTAAACAAAAAAGTATTATAAATATCTCTGTACCTAAAAAACTAAAACCTTTAAAAATGGCTGTATTAGTATTATTTATTATCTTACTAGCATGAGAATAAATGTAATCATCTATAGTATTAAATACATTTAATTTAACTAAAATTATTTCTATTAATAATAAAATAGTTAATATAATAATTATTGTAATATTAGTTCTTTTTTTCATCTTTAAAACCTACATTCTTAAATATTAAATAAAATATAATAGTAAGTATTATATCAATAATGATCTTACTTAATAATAAATTTAAATCTAATAAATTATACAATATATATATGAAGAAACCTCCTATAAATGCTTTTAAAAGCTTTTTAAAGACATATATAAAATTATTTCCTAAATTACTATGACGATATATATTAATGTAATTCATAGCTATATTTATTATGATATTGATTATACCTGATATAATATTAATCATAAATAAAGATATTAAATCATTAGGATAATTTATATAATAAAATATAATTAAAAATATTAAAAGACTGATTATATAAGGTATAAATAGTTTTAAAAAATATTTATAAAAGGAATTATATATTGCTTTAATAGTATTAAATATATTATCATTATTATTTTTATTCTTTTTATATATAGTTTTTATATTAACTTCTTTAATATTTATATTATTTTCTATTAAAGTAATTAAAGAATTTGGAGATACTATATTTATATTAATTAATTTCTTGGCTAAATCTAGGCTAAAAGCATTAATTCCACTATAAGAGTCATAAATATTATAATTAAAGAAACATTTATATAAAAATGATGTAAATTTATTAATTGGACTAATAAATGCTTTATCTTTTACTCCCATTATAAAAGAATCTTTATTTTCTATAGCAGATTTACTAGTATTAATTATATCTTCTAAATCTGCTTCATTTAAATTATTGATTATGGTAATTGCTTTTATATCTTGATAATTATCTAGAATATATTGTGATACTTCTTTTAAATGCTTCTCCCCTACTTTTTCTATATTTAATATTGTATAGTCTTGTTTTAATTTTGTTATTAATTTTGTATTATTAGAATAATTTAATATTAAGACATTAGAAAAAGCATTAAGTTTCTTTAATGCATCTTCTATAATTAATTCATTATTTTTATTTAAAGGTATTATCATTAATATTTCATCATTCATAACAATCACTATTTATTATTTTAGCAAATTATAAGGATTTTTACTATAGTTTTTATTAATTATTTAAACAAACTTCCGAACTGGTAAATGATTCATTATAAGTAGTTATACTATCTGTTGAAATACTATTTTCTGTTTGATTGATTACCATATAATTGCCATCACTCATAGTAAGACGATATTCATAGGTATTATTTACTCTAGTTATATCTACTTTTCCACGATATGAGTTATTTAGATAAACATAGTACTCATTTTCTAATTCAGCAATAGTTACACACATAGAATCACCTTCATTAGGTAATAAGGTAGTATCACTAATAAATGATTCTCTTATAAAGAAAGATTGGGCACCATTAAATATTTCATAAGCATCACTCATAAATGCATCTTTGGCAGTACTTTCAATTAATTCAGTAAAAAATGGTTCAATTGCAGTCATTAAATTCTCTTCAATTTGTCCTTGTTCAGCTTCTGTTAAATATTCAATATTTTGAGCATTATCAAAAGTTTTATTACTAACTAAATTACTTCCATATTCGATATTTATATCATAATCCAGTTGTATTTCTTCTTCGCCACTTTTAATTAGGATGTAACCAGTTATAACAGTATCACTTGTATCAGCACTAATTTCCATAAAAACATCAGAAGAGGTATCTTCAAGTGAGATAATATATAACATATTATCATTATCTTTAGTACTACCAATTTTTAAAGTTGCTGTATCAAAGGTAATAGTTCCATTTATTTCTTTAGTATTCTCATTATAAATTATATCAATACTTCCTTCATTATCCATATCCATTTTAAATGTTATTTCATCACCATTAGTTGTTATATCAGCAAGTTGTTCTTCCCCAGCATATAATCTAAACGTACCACTTTCTAATTCTTCTCCACTGAAAATAGTTTCATCATCTATAACAAGGAAAAATATTTTAACATCTCCAGAAGGAATACTAGTTTCAACATAAAAGGTAAAATCATCAATATTTTCAGGATTTACTTCAGGATTAGTTTCTCCTAAAAATTCTTCAAGTAATTCTTTAAATCTTTCATCACTATTAATTAATTCATTCATCCGATTGGCAAAAGCCTCTTTATTAGTATCATCTATAGTATAAGTGTATTTGGCGGTTAAACCAGCAATTTCAGTTGTTAGAGTTGTATCTTTTAAGGCTTCTACAAAATATGTTGCAAAACCATTAACAAAATATTCGGCATCACTAATAATATTCATTAATTCTTCATTAGAAATTTCACTAGAATTATCTATATCCATATATAAAGGATTTTCATATAATGTGGAATCAAGCACAAATGTTTCATTATCTATATAAAGTTCACCATTTAAGGTACTTGTAGTGCCATTTAATAAATCAAAATTAATATCAACTATATTATTGGTAAGTGAATATAGTGCCTCAAATTCGATTGTCGCATTATTAAGGCCTTCAAAAGTAGCAATATTAGATGTTGGTTTAAATGTTCCACTATATCTAATATCTTGATTATTATTCATATTTAAGGCACTAAATGCTTCAGTTACTGATGTTGTAAATTCATCTAGTTTTTTATCTAAATATTTACCAGCTTTAAATGCTACTTTAACATAAATAAACATAGCAATAATTGCTAGAAGGATTACACCAACAATAATACTTACAATAATAATTATCTTCTTTTTGTTATTTTTAGGTTTTACTTGATTATTATTAGTTTCATTATTAATTGTATTTACATTATCACTCGGCGGATTAACTCCTAGAGTTGTTCCTGGCACCTCAATTTCATTTGAGGCATTATTAGCAACATTTATATTATTTGTTGCTTCATCGTTTCCCAAATTAGTCTTATTTTCTTCCATTTTAAACTACACACTCCATATCTTAATTATATTACTATTATATCATTATAATTAAAATAAAGTAAAGAGTTTTTCTTTACTTTATTCCGAATTGAATTTATTCTGGAATACTAGATACCCAATAATAGGTATCCCCAGATTGTTTAAAAGTGTGTTTATAAAGTGTACCATATTTCTTTAAAAAATCATAATCAATATTATAATCTTCTTCCTCTTCAGGAAGTTCATTAGTACAATTATTGTTGGTTGTACCATTTACATAAGAATTATAACATTCTCCATTAACTATTTTTAAGAAATAATCATAAATAATTACTTCATCACCTTTTTTATAAGCATCTCTTATAACTCGATAAGTATGAGGTTCAGACCCAAAAGTTTTGGTATAAGTTTCAGCAAGGCCACAATAATAGTTATCTTCATCACTATGACAAATTGTATTATAATTTATTGAAAATTCACTTTCTTCATCGATATCATTACCAAATATCTCTTTATATTTATTATTTAAATCTTCTTTTTTTATTACATTTACACTACATTTATCACTATCATAATTATCAGTTGCATAAGTGATATTATCGTTTATAGAGCATGTTTCTTCTCCAGTTTCTTCATATTCCTCTTTATTTATTAAATTACTATCCAGTAACCTATAGGCGGTACATAAACGAATTTCATTATCTAGATTTTCATAATTTATTTCTTCATTACTATAAACTTGAAGACCTTCACATGTTTCTAAATCATTACTACCAAGGTAGTTATATAAATTATTTATTAAAGTACTATTAGCATCTAATTTTTGACCTTTAAATAAAAATATTGCTAGAAAAATAATAATCAAGACAATAACAATTATTTCTATAACTATTATATCTTTTTTCTTTATTTTTGTTTTTTCCATAAACTATAACTTCCTTGCTTCTATTTCTGCTATTTTTTCAAAAAATTCTGTAGCATTGCTAGAATCTATTGTATCATATCCTAATTCTTTTAGGGCTTGAACTTTTACAGTATTAAGTTGTTGAGTACGACTTAATTTATCTTCATTTTTTTGTTCAATTTCTTCAATAAATTTTTGGTGTTTATCGGCAAGGCGACTTTTACTTGCTCCCCCATTATTATATAAAGTTAAAGCCGTATATAAAATGCCTTCAAAAACAAATTGCTTATCGGCATCAAAAGCATTTTCATCAGGTTTTATAAAGCCATTAGATTTGGCCATATATCCCAAGAAATATTTTGCTTCAGGAATATTATCCATACTTTGCATTAAATAATAAATATATCTAATTGCTGCAAAATCAGAGTCATCTCCGTCTTCCATCTTTTCTTTTAATAAAAAGATAAAATCATTTAATAATTCTTTTTTATCTTTAGTTAAATTACTAAAATCTAATCCTGAATCTAAATGATTACCGGATTTTAAAGCATTATTCAATCTTCTTTCAACTCCCATTAAATATTCTGTATCAACAACTAAATTATTTAAAGTTTTATCACTAGTATCCTTAATATCTAAAAGCTCTAATAATAAAACTTTCTTTTCTTTTGGCCATTTATCTAAACTATCTAAAACTAAATAATTATAAACCATTTGTCTTGATACTCCAAGATATTTGGCAAGTTTTACTTTTGATAATCCCAATTCTTGTAATATTTCATTTAATTTGTCCATATTTTCACTTTCCTTTACTTAATTTATACATCAATTATACATAACTTTACACCTAAAATCAAGACTAGTTTGCTAAATACCATAATTTCTCATTATTTTTATAAACATTTTTAATAAAACCACAGCCTAAACATTCTTCACCAAGATATAAAACACAAGCTTGTCCGGGGGTAACACTAGATGCTCCCCCATTATATTTGACCATTATTTCGTTATTTTCAAGGTATTCAAGTTCTACTGGATGATCTAATCCCCGATATCTAAATTTAGCGGTACAAAAAGTAGGACGAATTCCAGAGATAAAATTAACATTTTCGATTAAACAAGCATCACTTTCTAAATATTTATTATCTTCCCCAAAAGCAACATATAAAATGTTTTTTTCGACATTCTTACCACAAACATAATGCCTATCTGGATAACCACTAATACCGACATTTCTTCTTTGACCAATTGTATAATTCATGAGTCCATTATGTCTACCAATTACTTCTTTAGTTTTAACATCTAATATATCACCGGGATTAGGTTTTAAATAGTTTTGAGTAAATTTTTGAAAATTACGTTCGCCGATAAAACAAATTCCCGTAGAATCTTTTTTCTTGGCTACATTTAAATTATAATCGCTGGCAATTTTTCTAACTTCGTCTTTAGTATAATCCCCGATAGGAAATAAAACATTACGGAAATTTTCTCTTTTTACATCCGCTAGAAAATAAGTTTGATCTTTATTTAAATCAACTGCTCGAAGTAATTTGCCGTCCTTAATTCGGGCATAATGTCCAGTGGCAATATAGTCTGCTCCTAAACTTTTGGCGTGTTTCACAAACAAATCAAATTTAATATAGCGATTACAAAGCATATCAGGATTTGGTGTTCTCCCCTTTTTTAGTTCATCTAAAAAGTAGGTAAAAACATAGTCCCAATATTCTTTGATAAAATCAATACGATGTAACTTTATGCCTAAAGAGTTACATAACTCTAGAGCATCATTATAATCTTGCTCTTGGGGACATATATCATTTAAATTATTGGGATTACCTAAATAATCATTATTTATTGTACTATCCCAATTACGCATGAATAAACCTTCTACATCAAATCCTTCTTTTTTAAGAAGAATTAGGGCAACTGCTGAATCTACTCCCCCACTTACCCCAACAATAACTTTTTCCATAAACATCACTACTATAGTATACCGTAAAACACAATAAAAATAAAGATTAGAAGATTAAAAAGTTAAAAAGACCTAGCAATTTACTACCAAAGAAATAAAGAATTAAATCATAAATTAAGATAATAATTAAACATAATCCTATTTTTTTAAGTAAATGAATTATTTCATCGCGATTAATTTTTTCTTTATGAATAAAACATTTAAGGGTAATTAGCACAATTTTAAATAATGCTAGGCATAAAAAATACATAAAGAATAAATATACAAATTTATTAATTATTAGATAAATTAAACTATATATAAAACCTTTAAAACCAAATATAGTGCTTAGAGAAGCTATAACAAAACCTAGCGAAAAACCATTAAAAAATAAAAAGAATATAGTTATAGGTATACCTATAATAAAAATAGATAAAATAATTAAACTAGAAAGAATAGTAATATCCATAAATAAATTATTAAAAGTAAAATTATTTAAATTTTGTAAATAATCATTAATATTTAGAAATATTATTTCCTGACTAGCTTCATTTAAAAAAACTAAAAATAATATACCAGATATTATTCCAATAACTAGCAGGACACTAATAAATAGAAAAACCTTCTTATTTAAGCTTGTCCACATATTATCACCACTTAAGTATATTGAAAAAATAGTAAATTTATGATAAATTATTAATAGTTAATTTTGAAAGGAGATTTTCATAATGAGTAAAAAAGCCAGAAAAATTGCTGTTTGGATTATGCTTTTATTAATGGTTGGTAGTGTTGTTGCAGGTATACTTGTTTATATTATTTAAAAATTAAATAAAAACTCTACTAATAAAACAAATTTATCATAATGAAAAAATACGATAAATAGTGCTCCCGCAAGGAATGGTCCATAGGGGAATTCACTATTTTTTTTAAGTTCTAATGATGCTACTGCATAAGGAAGAGCTAAAAATACCGATAAAACTAAAGCTACTAGACCTATTTTAAAATCAAGAATTAAACCCATTAAAAAGGCAAATTTAATGTCTCCTCCCCCAAGTGATTCTTTTTTAAAGGCTAAATTACCTAATTTATAAATAAGAACCATGACTAAAAATAAACAAAGACCACTAATTAAACTAATTAAGACATCTATTGCATCAAAAAATATAAACTTTAAAATAACTATTAATATTGCACTAATAATTAGGGGTGAATCTAAAATAATCATGTATTTAAAATCACTAACAAATATTATTATTAATAAAGAACTTATTATTAAACCAACAAAAAAGTTATAACCTACTGGAAAATAAAGGCTAGTAAGCATAAATAAAAGAGCAGTTGCTAGTTCACACCAAAAATGACCACTAGCAATTTTTTTCTTACATTTGCTACATTTTCCTCTTTGAAATAAAAAAGATAAAAGTGGTATTAAATTATACCATTTTAATATATATCCACAATTATCACAATGACTTCTAGAAGTTAAAACATTTTCCCCTTTAGGTAGTCTTGTACCAATACAATAATAAAATGAGCCCATGATGCTTCCTAGAATAAACATTAATACTGCCATAAAAACTCCTTATTGAATTTGTTCATACATACCAAACATTGGTACAATTACTGCAATGATAATTAATCCAACTACTATTGCTAGAAAAGCTATCATAATTGGTTCAATAAATGCTTTTAAATTATTAATTACATTTTTATGTAACAATTGATAATATTCACTTACCTTTTGCATCATTAAAGCTAGATCACCAGTAGATTCACCAGTAACAATCATGTAATAGGCAACATCAGGAACTGCCCAGTGATCTTTAAATGCTTCACTAATCTTTTCCCCTTTAACAATATTATTAATTGTTTTATATAAAATAGCTTTATATACTTCATTATTAGTTATTTTACTTAAAATATCCATACTGTCAGTAATAAATACATTATTACGAAGTAAAGATGCAAATGTTTTAGTAAATATTGTCATTTCATTATAAATTATTACATCTTTAATAACTGGTAGATGCATTAAAAATATTTGCATTGATGTTCTAAAGGCTTTAACATATTTATATAAAAGAATAATCACAAGTATTATAGCTGCAATAATTCCCAATAATATATACCACTGATCTTTTAAAAAATTACTTACATCTATTACTATTTTAGTAATACCGGCGATTGGTGCTCCATTTTCGGCATAAATTTCGGTAAATTGAGGTACTACATAAAGTAATATAAAAACAATAACACCAATAGAAAACACAGATACAATGGCAGGATAAGTCATAGCACTAATCATTTGCTTTTTGGTTTCATATATTTCCGAATAATAATTAGCCATATCATCTAATGTTTCAATTAATGTTCCACTAGCTTCAGCGGCTTTAATCATATTAATTAACAATGCTGGAAACATTCCACCTTGTTTAGCTAGAGCATTAGAGAAGGATTCTCCTAAAGTAAGTTCATAAGAAATAGCTTTAAAAGCATCTTGTCTTGATTTATTTTTACCCATTTGATTAGTAAGTATTTTAACAGCTTCACTTAAAGTAATACCTGCTTTAATATAGGTAGATAATTGAGTTAGCCAAAAAATAAGATCTTTAGTAGACATTTTGGGAGAGCCAAAAAGTCCTGATTTACCATAAACAAAATCATAAAACGGAGTTGTTTTAATTACATAAACATCATAACCTTCATTAAGTAAATAAGAATTAATATCTAGTTTAGAATATCCATTCATTGTACCACTAATAATCTTACCATCAGTATCTTTAGCTTTATAATAGTAAACATGAGGAACTTTACTTCTGGTTGCCCCAGCAGTTTGTAAATCAAGAAGTAATAATTTTTTTTGTTCTTCTAATTTAGCTAAAGTTTTAGCACTATATTTATATACTTTTTCTTTCTTCTTTTTCTTTTTAGTTCTTTCATATATTCTTTCTTCTTCTGTTAAAAATGCTTCTTTTGAACTACTAGCATTAGTAACATGACGATAGGTTTTATCTACTTGATAACTAGCTCCCATAAATAGATTAGCCCAAAAATCAAAGAATACAAGTTTTATTCCTAGAAATGCAAAATAAAATATATTATAAATAATTATATAAATCATTCTAAATACTTCAGTAAAACTTGTATGTTTCTTTTGTTTTAACTTTTTATCATCTTGAGTTATCTCTAACATATTAACCTATCCTTTACTATTAATTAGTATATCAAAAAACACAACTAATTACAATTAGTTATGTTAAATTTATGAAAAAAACCATAGATATTCTATGGTTAAATTACAATCTTGATTTATCGGATATATCCGATAAATTCGCTTATCGTAGAAAATATTTTATCGGACAATTTGTGATTAATTGTAGTAAATAAGGTAAAAATTAATGTTAAATGTCCGAACTCCAATTAATGTTAGTTTTTTCTTATTCATTTGTTCTTCACCTACTATGAAAAGTTTAGCATTGTTTTATAGTACTCACCACGACATAGCATGTCTATTATTTGACACCAAATGTCGTGGCATTACTATTTGTTTTATGACATTATATGTCTAGGCGATCATTTATGCTAAAAGAATATAGAAGAACAAAAGTCAAAATTATTTTGACTATCCTTGTATCACCACAAGGCATTTCTGCTTCATAGAGTTCTTTAAACTCTCCACAGACCAACTTCGGATGGTCGCCACCCTACTATTTTCATTTTATTTATTTTTATCTATACTAAACCTTGCATATATATTTTTAATCCTTCAAACATTATATTAATACTAGCATTGATATCACGGTCATGTATATATCCACATTTAGGACAAACCCAATTCCTTATACTTAAATCTTTTAACTTTTTATTTTGATATTCACATACTGAACAAATTTGGCTACTTGGATAATATCTATTTATCGTTATTAGTTTTTTGTTTTGCCAAAGGCACTTGTATTCCAAGACTCGTTTTATTTCAGCTAATGGGATATTCACTAGGTGTTTTGCTATACTTCTTGTTTGATACATTGCTTTAATATCTAAATCTTCCATTACGATAATATCATTATCTTTAACTATTTTATTTATTATATCATGGATTAAATGCTTACGGATATTCTTTAATTTCATATATGCTCGTTTTATTTTTAATTTTATTTTTTCTCTATTTTTACTTCCTTTTTGACATCTTGCAAGAGCCTTTTGCAATCCCTTGATTCGTTTATTAATATTTGTACATTCTAAATTATTTTCTATCTTTTCATTATGACTAGTTATTATTAAATCTTTTATACCTAAATCTAATCCTACAATACTTCTAGGTTGAAATGGAGGTAGTATTAGTGGAACTTCTACTAATACACTTACATAATACTTAAGCCCTTCTCTTCTTATAACTGCACTTTTTATATCGCCGACAAAGACTTCTTTATTTCTATAACCTCTGATAGGTACTTTTTTTAACTTTGGTAATGTTATTGTTCTATTTTTTAAATCTATTTTTATACTTTCATAGTTTTTATCTTTATAAGTATTTTTAATATTATTGGTTTTATAACTATTACCTGTATCTTTATTTTTAAATTTAGGAAAACCATTATTTTGAGTAAAAAATCTATGATATGCATTTTCCAAATAAAATACAGGTGCTCTTAAACTGCAACTATCTACTTCTTTTAACCAGGGATAATCTTTATATAATTGTGGTATTTCTTTTATTTGTTCATAACAAGTTTTTGATATACCTGTTTTTTTATATTCATTTATTCGTTCTTCTAAAAAATGATTATATATAAATCTAGAACAACCAATAGTTTGATTGATTAACTTTTTTTGTTCATCACTCGGATATAATCTAAATTGATAACCTTTTAAAATAGTAGTCATACCAAATTTCCTCCTTGTAAATCAATTGTATCAAACTGTTGTTTGGATGTCAATGGTTTTATTTAAAAAAGTATGACTTTCCTATTATATAAAAAAGAATATTACTCAAGAAGAACTAGCAGAACTTTTAAATATTACACCTAGACAAGTGCAAAGAATTGAAAGTGGTGAAAGTAAGCCTAGTTTAAAAACATTAAAACTACTTATTGAAATACTTGAAATAAGTTGCGAAGATGTTGTAAAAATAATTAAAGAAATAGCATAAGTTATTTCTTTTTTAATACTTTTTTGCTATAATTTTAGCAAGTGATTATAGTGAGCAAATGGAATTTTATTGATGATTCTATTGTATTTGATGAAGAATCATTACCTAGTGGAATGAAAGAAAGAATTAAAGAATTAGAAAAATATGATAAAGAAAATAATTTTATTATGTATGATCCCTGTTATGAAGGAATAGAAACTGGAGCTAAAAACTTACTTATCGCTGGTAGAATTACAAAAGAACAATATGGGGGAATTGAAAAAAAATATGGTGGAATTTTATAACATATTTCTTTTTTTATGCATATAATTCTATAGGTGATAATCTATGTTTGGAACTATGAGAAGTGGTATTACTCTATCTAGTGTTCTTGGTGGTATTTCTAAAGGCCTTGGAATACTTAATCAAGCAATACCTTTATATAGAGAAATAAAACCAATGATTGGAAGCGCTAGAAAAGTAATGAGTGTATTACAAGAATTAAAAGTAAATAATAATAGTAATAATACAAATAATAGTACAAGTAATAATAAGACTACTATAGATATAGAAGAAAATAAAAAGATTGTGAATGAGTCTTCACAATCTGCTCCGGTATTCTTCCAATAATTTTAAATATTTACTATATTTAGGATATTTAGAATATTTATTTTGTAAATAATTATAATAATCAATATTATTTGATTTACCAAATAATATTTCTTCTTTTGATAAATTTTCTTTACCATAAACATAATACATTATTAAATAGTATTTATTATTATCAAGGATAGCTATTTCTTTTTCTAATTTATAATTTATGTTATTTAGATGTTCTCTTAAGATATAGTGATCATTATTACTCGATATAATAAGGGTTTTAGGTAGGTTTTTAGATGTTAATATATCTATTATGGTATGAGTACCCATACCTGCAATAATGGCTAAATCATAGGTATCTGTAATGTTTTTAAAGCCATCGCTTTGAATTAGTTTTATTTTATTTTCTAAATTATATTTTTTTAAGTTGCTATAACTTTGTTTTAGGACATTACTAGATATGTCTGTTGCAGTAATATAGGTAGTAATATTATTTAAATATAAATAGATTGGAACATAGGCATGATCTGTTCCAATATCTATTACTTTACTGTTTTTTGGCACTAAATCTACAATAGTTTGTAATCTATCAGGAAGTTTCATTCTTCTAGGAAATCCTTTAATTTTTTAGCTCTTGATGGATGTCTTAATTTTCTTAAGGCTTTAGCTTCAATTTGCCTTATTCTTTCTCTGGTGACATTAAATTTCTTACCTACTTCTTCAAGAGTATGACAAGTTCCATCAATTAGACCAAATCTTAACTCTAATACTTCTTGTTCTCTGGCTTGAAGAGACATTAATACTTCTTTTATTTCTTCTTTTAATATTTCATTTTCGGTATATTCTTCTGGTGAAAGACTTGATTCATCTTTTAAGAAATCTCCAAGATGGGAATCTTCTTCTTCGCCGATTGGGGTTTCTAAAGATACTGGTTCTTGGCTTATTTTCATGACTTCTCTTACTTTATCTACGGGAACTTTCATTTTTTCAGCTATTTCTTCAGCACTAGGTTCACGATTTAACTCTAAAGTAAGTTGTCTTTGAACTCGAGACATTTTATTAATCGTTTCAACCATGTGAACAGGAACACGAATAGTTCTTGCTTGATCTGCTAGAGCTCTAGTTATTGCTTGTCTAATCCACCAGGTTGCATAAGTTGAGAATTTATATCCTTTGTCATAGTCGAATTTTTCAACAGCCTTCATTAAACCAATATTTCCTTCTTGAATTAAATCAAGAAATAAAAGACCACGACCTACATATCTTTTAGCAATAGATACAACTAAACGAAGATTAGATTCTGCAAGAATTCTTTTGGCATCTTCATCCCCAGCAGCAACTCTTTGTGATATTTCCATTTCTTCATCACTTGATAAAAGAGAAATACGACCTATTTCTTTTAAATACATTCTAACTGGGTCATTGATATTCATGTCTTTTGTGATATCTTCATCATCTAAAATAATTTCTTCCGCTTCTTCTTTAGGTTTTACTTTTACTTCTCCAGTTGATGAATCTACATCTTCTTCGGTTACAACAGAAATATTTGCTTCAACTAACTTATTATATAAATTATCTAGGGCATCACTATCAATATCTAGGCCTTTTAATTCTAAAGCTAATTCTTCATAAGTTATAAAACCTTTCTTTTTACCTTTTTCAATTAAACTTTGTTCTCTTTCTTCTAAAGTTTTTATTTCGTTCATATTCACACTTCCTTCTTTAATTCCATGAGTTTATTCATTAACTCAACTTTTTTATCCATATCTAATTCTTTTACTATTTTACTCTTTAATTCTTTTATTTCATCTTCTTTTAGTATCTTAAGTACTGCATCAACACAATCATTGAACTCTGAAACACTATCTGAAGTGTTCTTATTTTCACTTATTATATTACTTACATAATTACTTATCTCTTCATTATTTGTTATATAAGTAATAAAATCTGCAATATTAATATTTTCATGTTCACTATTATAATATACTATCTCACTAGCAACAACCCTTTCAATTTTTTCTTTAAAATACCCAAGTTTATTTTTATATATTGTTATATATTTATTATCAAGCATCATCATATAAAGTATTTTACTTACAGCTTTATGATACTTACTTACTTTAGGTATTGCTTCCCTCTTTTCTTCTTTTTTAACAACTTCCTTCTTCGGATTTATATTTAATTCTCCGATAAGAATTTGTTCATCAATAAGATAATCCTTGCTTATTTTAGATATAATTAGCTGTTTTGTCAAGTCATCTTCGTAATTTATGTGCGAAATTATACTATTTATATACTTTTTTAAGTCTGTTATATTATTTAAATCTAAATCTTGCTTTAAATATTCAAGTAGAAAATCTAGAAAACTAATTGCATGCTTGACGTTATCTTTTAGAGCATCTACTCCTTTTAATCTAATGTATTCATCAGGGTCCTTTGCATCACTTAATCTTACAACTAAAGTATCTACTCCAGCTTTCCTTAAGAGTTCTCCATTTTTAAGGGTTGCATCAAGCCCCGCAGAATCATTATCAAGCATTAATATTATGGGCACATTTAATTTTTTTAATGTATCTATTTGCACTTGTGACATTGCAACACCCATTAAAGCTACAACATTTTTAATACCTTTGGCGCTCAATGTTATAGCATCCATATTACCTTCAACTACAACGACAACTTTGGTCTCTCTAATAGCATTACGAGCATTATGATAATTAAATAGGATACTTCCCTTTTTAAATATTTTAGTTTCCTTTGTATTTAAGTATTTGGCAGTGTCCTCTTCGCCATTATAAATACGACCAGTAAAACCTACTACACTACCTTGTAAATTCTCAATAGGTATCATTATTCTATTTATAAATGTATCATAAACATTTAAATTAATTTTATTAACTAAACCTAAATCAGATAAATCTTGTAAAGAATAATTTTTCTTAAGCAATATATTATATAAGTCATCCTTTTTATCAAGAGCAAGACCAATATTAAATTCTTTAATTATATCTTTGGTTATTCCTCTATTTTCTAAATATTTTAAAGCATTTATTCCGGATGTTGTATTGATATTATTGGTATAATATTTAGTAACAAAATCCATTATTTCATATTCTTTTTTATATTTACTTTCTTTAAAATTACTAAAATCTCCTTTTAGGGTATAGCCAATTTTTTTAGCAACTATTTGAACCGCTTCGGGAAAAGTTACATTTTCATATTTCATAACAAAGGAAAATACATTACCGCTGGTTTTACAAGTAAAACAAGTAAACATTTGGCGTTCACGAGATACAACTAAACTTGGGGAATGGTCATCATGAAAAGGACAAACCGCAACATAGTTTCGCCCTCTTTGTTTTAAATCTAGGTAATCACTTATTACATCCACAATATCAGCATTGTTTCTTATATTATTTAATTCTTCTTCACTTATATAAGCCATCTTTTTCCCCTTATTAAAAATCGTGATTATTTTACCACTTTTCACACGATTTTGCAAGTGTTTTTGTACAAAATTAAGGTGTATTTACGAGCTTTTTGTTGTAATTTGCACAAGCTTGTTCAAGTAATTTAAAATTACAACATCTATTCATTATATTAGTAGGCAATTTATTATTGCTATATCTATTATAAAGATTTTGGGCTTTATTCTTTACTAAATGAACATTTCTATTCAACCAATTTAATTGGGACAAAAGTAGAAATTGGTATTGTAATTCCTGCATATTAAAACTCTTTTTCTTTAAATTAGGTATTATATAATTATTTGGAGTTACAGGAATCATATTATTAAAATTTATTACCCCTAAATTACCATTATCAATTTTTAAAAAATCCACATTATCTTTCATTGTTAAGTGTTTTGGTTTAGGGCTATATAATGGTGCAAAATATTCCATATTTCCCACATTAAACAATACACCAATAAATGGTCTAATATCCTTTTTAGCATAGTTATAAACAACCTTACTATCAAATCCCCTTAAATAATCACAATAATTTGAATCAATAATTACAAGTTTTAAAGTATTCATGTTTAATCCCCCTTTTCTTTTGTATTAATATAGTATCACAGATTTACAGAAAATAAAAGACCAAAATTAATATTTTGGTCAACTTTTTTCATTCCTCATTTATGGCTGTGGATCACCGCTTTGTTCATTCCTCACTTATGGCTGTGGATCACCGCTTTTTTCATTCCTCATTTATGGCTGTGGATCACCGCTTTTTTCGCATTGATTAACTCAATGTAATTTTATTTTATCATATTTTGGTGTTTATCACAATAGTTTTATCAATATTTTCTTTTTTTATAGTTTATATAATCGTAATCGTATTTTATGTTATATATTTTATCATAATTATATTCAGTATTATATTTGTAATATTTGTTATTAATATCTTCTTTTTCCTTATTAATTTTACAACTATTATCTTCTTGATAATTTCTACTCGACTTCGCCAAAAACTCTATAATTTGTTTTATATTAGAAAGATTTAATATATCAATTATTTTACTGATATTTTGTAAAGATGTATGCAACAAATCATTTCTCAGTTGTGCAAACCAAATGTTTATGTTTTTTCGCAGTTCAGATTCCTCTTCAGTAATAGAATTAACTATACCAATAACTCTCGCAAAAGCACTATCAATCTCACTATCTAAATTATCATTTAAATAAATTAAATGTTTTAAATAATTAATAGCACTCTGACTTTCTCTAAAACTACAGCCATTATCAAAATTAGTTTTAAGTTTAGTAAATAATTCTAATAATTCTTCATTATTTGTTTCTTCCACTTTAACTTGTAACATAACTATTTCTTGTTTGATAGCAAAAGCTTCTTTAAAGGCTTTTTGTATTTGCTCATGCATTTTATAAATTGCAGCATCAACATTTTGATTTAAACTAGTTAGTGTAGCTCTAACAATATTATGAATTTCTACTTTAGCATAATTATAACCATAATAACTTTCATAAATGGAAGCTTCTTTTAAGACTTTATTTATATTTGCATTTTTATATTGTTCATATTTATTTTTGACACTTTCTAATTGTTCATAAAATTCATCAAAACTACAATCGTAATTAAGCTGAACATTAAGTGCACTAATATCAATATTATATTTTTGGAAATAGATGTCTTTCATTTTTTTAAAAACTTTACTAATTTTATTTACTGAAATTATATAACCATCATCAATAAATGTTTTTGTACCATATCTTAAAGCCTCCTGAAAAAAGGAATTAATAATATTTTCGATAGCTAAAATTTCATTTTTAAATATATTTACTTTATATTTTTTTGGTAAATATTTTTGTTCTAATTCGGCCTTTTTCATAAATACATAGGCTTTTACATCAAAAGTATTATGTGATTTTCTTTGATATCCATAACTAAAACCATTACTTTTAGACATATTTTGTAATGTTTCATAAGCTTGATTAATTTTTTTCATCATTGTTTCTGCATGGTCTTTTACTTCTCTGGAGCTTTTTTCAAATTGGTCTGGATGATATTTTTTAACTAAAGCATAATATGCCCTTTTTAATTCTTTTTCACTAAAATTACTATTTAAACCTAAAATGTTTAATGCTTCATTTATACTCATAATATCCCCCCCTTTACTGCACTTTAGCCTTTTTTCCGTATTTTTTTATTAATAATAGTATCAATATAGTCAATTAAAAAACCCCCTTTGACATGGGTTAATTATATCATAAATGTTTCTTTTTGTCAAATTTGCGTAAAATGCTATAGCTCAAACTTACTATAAATATTGCTATGAATGCTCCGATGTATATTGATACAAACTGACAAAGCAAAGCAGAAATTATACCAACAATACAGCCATAAATGATAGTTCCTTTTAGAGATACTGGGGTATTTTTTAGCTCTGGTGCTATTAAAATAAAACTTAAAATAGCATTAGAATTAAGTAAAGAATTAATATCAAAATTATTTAAAATACCCATCAATAATAAAAAGACAATAATACTACTTATAGCTATATTTTGCTTATAAATTGTAAATATACTATAGTATATTATTAAAATTATACCAATAATTATTGATGAAGTAGCAATTCCACCAGGATTTCTACCAAATAATAAATCTAAAAATGAATAAGAATAATTATTTGTTTGTTCTATTGGGTTTAAATAATTATAACTATTAAATATTACTAATACTAATATAATACCTAATATAATAAAAGATATATTATTGTATTTAAGTATTTTAGATAAATAGTGATCAATAAATAATAAAATAAATAAAGATATAGAATATAACAATAAATTAATATAATATGGCATAAATAAAGGAATAATTAAAATATTTAATAATTCTAAATTAAGTTTTAATTTTCTTTTAGTAATTATACTAAATATAATATATATTATTAAACTAATAATAATTAAATATAATACTTTAAATATACTAAGAAAATTAATTAAATTAGCATTATATAAAATTATTCCATTTTTATATATTCCATATAATACTAAAGGAATTAAGCCATAAATATATTTTAAAACATATTTATCTATAGTATTTTTACTATGAATATATACTTTATTCATGATTATCACCTTTAATCTTTTCTCTTAAATTAATTGATGCTGGGCAAAAAAAGGTACATAAACCACAATCTAGACACTTATCCAAGTTAATACCTTTAATGGGATTAACTCCAACTGGACAAACAGATATGCATTTACCACAATTTAAACATTCAGTATTATATTTAGGTAATTTTTTAAGTAAATGAATAGATGTAATATCATCTGTTAAAATAAAATATGCTGGATTATCTATTTTGAAACCCGCCATTAATCCATTAATAATAATATGATAATTTTTATGTTTAGGATAAGTATATTCTAGTATATCACTTATTAGAGTATATTTTTTACATCTAATTACTTTACAAGTAGTATTATCAGTTACTGTTATTAGAGAGGTAGTATTATCTATTAATCCTAAATATTTACATAATTTATCTATATCAGTAATGTTTAAAAATAAAGTATTACCAGTAATATTTAATTTATCAAGTAAAAATTGTTTTCTACCTATTAAGTATAAATCTTCAACTAAAGTTAAAGTAATACTTGGATAAGTTCCAATTACATTTAGGCATTCATCAATAATAAATGATTCATTATTTTTAATAACTAAATAATTATTATTACATTTAGTAAGCATTCTAAGTTCATCAATTAAATCAAGATAAATACTAGTATTTTCTTTTAATAAATACATATTATTATAAACATATATTTCATCATTAATGGCACTTACTACAATATTATCAATAGTATCGATATTAAATTTTTTTAATAATTCTTCATCTTTATTATCTAGTAATACTTTTTTAATATTATCAAATGTTATTTTCATCTTTTTGCTCTTTTTTTCATCTAATTCTTTAAAATCATTAGCAATTATAAAAGCATTATTATAAATATTGTTAAATACTCCCATTTTAAGACCAACAAGAGAGCCACTAATACTTGATTTATAACTATTAATTAATTCATTTTTATGAATTTTAGTTAAATTTGTATCTAATTCATAAGGGATATAGATGTAATCCGGATCTAAAAAGGTAATAGTTTTAATATTATTCTCACTTATGGTATCAACATCTAATTTATAAAGACGATGCATTATTTTTATTTTCACTCCTTTCTTTTAAGTATTTATGTAAATTAATTGCAACATTTTCTGGTATGATTTCTCTTAATTCTTCAATGCTTGCTTCACTCATTTTCTTTATACTGCCATATTTTTTAATAAGTTCTTTTTTTCTAACCTTCCCTATGCCATCAATATTATCAAGAAGTGATGCTATTGTTCCTTTATCACGTAAGGTTTTATGATAGGTAATTGTAAATCTATGAACTTCATCTTGAATACGGGTTAAATAATGAAATACATCAGTATTCTTAGATAAATCGATTACTTCTAGAGTATCACCATCAATGAGCTCGCTAGTTTTATGATGATTATCTTTCTTTAAGCCACAGACTTTAATGTTTAATTTTAAGGCATCAAGTATCTCTTTTGCTGCTCTAATTTGGTTTTCTCCCCCATCAACTAATATTAAATCGGGCATAGTAAGATTATCTATTAAAGCACGATAATATCTTCTATAAATTACTTCTTTCATAGTATTATAATCATCATTTTTATCAACACTTACTTTATATTTCCGATATTCATTTTTGGCGGGTTTTCCATTAATGAAGACTACCATACCTGATACTGCGTAGGAACCAAAAAGATTAGAATTATCAAAAGCATCAATCCGATCTAAGACATCTAAATGAAGTAATTCTTTTAATTTTGTATTAGCATCAACTGTTCTGGCCTCATCCCGCTCAATAATTTTTAATTCTTGTTCCAAACTAATTTTAGCATTAGTCTTAGCCATATCTAGTAAGTTTTTCTTCTTTCCCTTTAGGGGATTATAGACTTTGGTATTTAATAGTTCACTTAAAATTTCACTATTCATAATACTTTCTACTAATATTTCTTTAGGTATTTCATGTTTAGAATAAAAATTTAGAATATAGGTATTTACTTCATCAGCAAGATCACTAATTAAATAGAATTTATCATTGTGTCCGCCGATTATTTTACCACTCCGAAGAAAAAGTATTTGTACAGATACTAGGCCATCATCAAGATAGGCCGCAATAACATCACGATTGATATAATCATGTAATTCCACTTTTTGTTTATCTAAAATAACACTTATATATTCTAGTTCTTTTTTTAGGTCTCTTGCCATTTCAAAATTTAGGGTATCACTATAAGCTTTAATTTTAGCATTAATTTTATCAATTAATATTTTATCATTGCCTTTTAAAAATGCGAGTATTTCGTGTTCCATGTCTTTTAGTTTATCAAGATTAACATTTTTCTCGCAATAGCCTAGACACTCCCCAATATGATAATAAAGGCAGACATGCTTTGGCATACCTTCACATTTTTTTAGGGGATACATTCTATTAATAAGTTCAACAATCTTGCGGGCCGCATAGGCATTAGGATATGGACCAAACAATAATTTTTTATCTTTCTTGCGAATATTTAAGTATCTAGATACTTTAAGTCTCGGATAAGGTTTTGAAATATATTCAATATAAGGGTAACTTTTATCATCTTTAAGTAAAATATTATATTTAGGATTATATTCCTTTATTAAATTAAGTTCTAGAATAAATGCTTCTTGTTCCGAAGAGGTAGTAATATAAGTAAAATCGGTAACTTCACTAACCATAATAGCAGTTTTTCCAGTAACTGTTCCTTTAAAATAACTATTGACGCGTTTATATAAATCTTTAGCTTTACCAACATATATAATATTGCCGTTTTGATTACGCATTTGATAAGATCCTGGTAAATGAGGGATAGTTTTTAATTTCTCTTTAAACATAATTAACACCTAACAATATTATACTACAAATTTCCTTAATTTTACGATATAATATTAGTGATGGTTATGAAATTATTAAAAAGTGCAGAAATTATAGTTAAAAAATCAAGATTTATTTCTTATTATTATGAAATTGATGATTTTGATGAAATTAAAGAAATATTAAGTGATTTAAAGAGGGAACACAAAAAAGCTAAACATATTGTTTATGCTTACAAATTTGAAAATACCGCGGGTAAAAGTGATGATAAAGAACCTAAAGGCACAGCAGGACTTCCCTTATATAATTTGCTTGATGCAAAGAATTTAAATAATAGATTAATTGTTGTAGTAAGGTATTTCGGAGGAACCCTCCTTGGTGCAGGCCTACTCCAAAGAACATATCGGGCATCTGCTCTTGAAGCAATAAAAAATGATTGATTACTCAACCATTTTTTTAATATCTGCTAGATTTTTAAAACCTATTTCTCTTTTTATTTCCTTACTATTTTCCATTAAAACTAATGTAGGAATACTCATTACCCCAAATTTAGCAGAAAGTTCAGGAAATTCATCAACATTTACTTTTAGAACATCAATAAAGTCCACTTGTTCTAAAATTGGTGCTAGCATTTTACAAGGTCCACACCAATCAGCATAAAAATCAATTAAGATTTTATTTTGAATCAAAGAATTAAAATCTTCTCTATCACTTAAATGTTTAATCATTTTTACCTCCTTATAATATTATTGTGCTTGAAAAGTGTATTTTATCTTCATCAATTAAATTTTGGGCATCTTCTTTAGATATTATGCTATATTTAACAAGAGTGTGTAAAACTTGAATATTTACTGATTCTCGATCTTCTTCTTCTCGCATTTCTTCTAATATCTCATTTATTTCTTCTAGGGCAAGAGTTGTATCAACTGCCATAGCTCCAATAATCGGAGTTCTTTCAAGTAACACGATAGCTACTTTGGATTCAGCTACTGTTGATTCTGTCTGTGGCAAATGAAACATAATAAATACTACTAAAAATGCCATTATTACGCCTTCAATTAAACCGAGAATTGCTCCAAGAATCTTGGATGGTATTGCTAAAATTACTGTAAGTTTTAATATTTTTTCAATTAATCCCGAAATATTTATAATTATGCTTAATATACAATACAGTAAAATATAAATTACAATAAATGATATAAGTTCATAAATGACAATATTCATCGAAGTAATTCCTGTAAATATTCCCCCGAAATCAAAGAATGGTAAATATTTCATTAATAAATTTGCTATAGTATCTTTAAATACCCAAGCAAGTACTAAAACAGCACATGTACCTACTAATTGTACTAAACTTTTAATAACCCCTCTTTTAAACCCCCAAAATGTAAATAGTAAAATAATTAAAATAACTATTACATCTGTTAAATTCATTTTTCACACCGTCCTCATATTTTAATTATATTATAATTATGTCGAAAAATAAAGAAAAATATGTTAAAATGTTTATAACGGAGGAAAATTTATGACAATTGTATTTAAAGTAAGTGATAATATTAAAGAAAAAATGATTAAGTATTACAAAGATTTAAGAAGAGATAAAACTCCCCCCTATGCGGTATTCCAAGCCCAGGAAGCCGATACAATAATAACCCTTTATGAATCTGGTAAAGTTATGTTTCAAGGTATTAGTGCTGATATTGATGCTAATATTTGGATAGATTTAGAGCGCAAACTAAATAATCGAATTATCGATATTAAAACAGGTAAAGATAAAAACAAAAGTGAAAAAAATAACACAAGACTATTTGATCAATATAATACTATTGGATCAGATGAAGTTGGCACTGGAGATTATTTTGGCCCAATTGTAGTTGTAGCAAGCTATGTTACAAAAGATGATATTAATTTCTTAAATGAACTTAAAGTAACTGATTCTAAAGCTTTAAGTGATGAATATATCAAAAAAATTGCACCAGAATTAACAAAAAAAATTCCATATAGTGCTTTTGTATTAAGTAATGAAGAATATAATAAATTTTATAATGAAAACCTAAATATGAATAAAATAAAAGCGATACTTCATAATAAAGTATTACTTAATATGGTAAATAAAAATTATCCCTATGATAAAATAATCGTTGATGAATTTACTCCTGCTAGAAACTATTATGGTTACTTAACAGAAGTTAAAGATAAAGTAACTAATATAACTTTTGTTCAAAAAGCAGAATCCAAATGTTTATCAGTTGCGGTATCATCAATTATCGCAAGATACATATTCTTAAAATTAATTCATGAAATGAGCACGGAATTAGGTAGTGATATTCCTAAAGGTGCGGGCTTACAAGTTGATGAATTTGCAAGAAAAATAGTTAAAGAAAAAGGAATGGATGCTCTAAGCAAATATGTTAAACTAAACTTTAAAAACACAAATAAAATAAGAGAATAAATCTCTTTTTTTATTTTACAAAGAAAGTATATATAACATCAATTAAAAATATAGCTAAAACTAAATAAAATATAATATTTGTAGTCTTCTTGTTTAATCTATTTAAAATCTTATCAAATAATGGTTCTAATAAATATAAAAATATAACTCCACCAAGACCAAATCTCAGACTAGGACTTAAAGCAATTCTCCCTTCAAAATTATATTTGTAATCCACATAAGTTTGCCAAGGCCAAGAACCCATAAACGCCTCACAAATATAAGAAGTAACAAGTTCTATTAAAGTGGCTACCAAAGCACAACCAATAAAAATAATAGGAATTAATAATATTTTTTGCTTTACAGTTTTATTTTTTAATAATTTATGAAAACAAATAATAAATGCCAAAGCTCCAAACCCATAAACAGGACAATACGGACCAAATAAAACTCCACGATTAGAAAATCCCCAGCCATAGATAAATACTTCTAAAAAGACTTCATAACACCAACCAATAATGGCATACATCATGAATTTTAAATAATATTTTTTTACCATTTCCATCAACAACACGCTCCAAGTAAGAAGCTTATTAAAGCCACATCTTTATCCCAAATACCTTTTTTAATAGAAGTATCACAATTACACAAATTAACTAAATTATTTAATAGTTCGGTTTCACTATATTTAATACTATTATTATATAATTTATTTACTTGCCAATCTTGTAATTTAAGTTCACTGCAGATATTACTTAAAGATAATTTATTTTGATACATTTTTTTGACATAATACATAAGACGATATTCCCTTGCAAGCAAACTAATTAACATTACGGGTTCTGTCTTTACTACTTTTAAATCATTAAATAATTTTAATGATAACTTTAAATTCTTATTTATTACTGCATCTACAAAATGAAAATTATTACTATCTATAATACTTCCTACAACTTGTAATAGATCTTTAAATTTAATTGTAGTTAAATGATTATAGTAAAGTACCATTTTATCTATTTCATTAAATATTATATCTAAATTATCATATGAATTATTAATTAAATAACTAATACATTCATATTCAATTTTAAATCCTTTACTACTTACATATTTATTAATTTCCGATTCATAATCTTTATAACTAAATTTATTAATATTTATTAATTTATATTTACTTTTAATTTCTTTAGTAATACTTTTTCTTAAATCTATTGGACTCGTTGTAGTAAATATAATAGTAGTACTTTTAATTGGATTTTTTATATAATTTAATAATAATGTACTATCTTTTTCATCTAATTTTTCACTACCAAAAAAATTAGCATTAGATACAACAATATATTTTTCGTCTCCTGTTAAAGTATAATAACTGGCTTCATCTATTATATCTTTAATAGTAGTTTTAGCCATATTAAAATGCACATAGTCATTATCTTTAACTATTTTTTTAATTTCATTATCTATTAGATGATAAGATGGTATACTTATTAAATACAACATAACGATCACTTTAATATTGTATCACAATTAAAAAAAAGAAGAAACCGGTTTCTTCTAATTTATGACACATTATATATAATGTTATTATATTTTATGATTGATATTTATTGATGGTTGGGTTTTAAACTATTTATTATTCAGTGCATATGTAGTAACTAATATATCATCACTAGTAGTATATTCAATTACATTTTCTTAACTATTAATAATCCTATTGTTTTCCATATTTTAGACTTAATTTCTTACCCCATTCATTTATTAAGTTATCTCCATACTTTGCTCTTTTTTCTCCCCCTTGTGCTTCAACTATAAGCTTACCGATGCTCCAATAAGTAAGTAATGTACTAGAGTTATCTTTTAGAGCAGTTGCTCTTTTACTAGCTTCATTTTCAACAATCAATTCTTCAATATTTTTAAAATAATTCATATTCCATCCTTATATTTCTTGATATTCTCTAGCAAGTATTCTAGAATCACTACAATATTCCATTATAAATTTATTATTTTTTTTACATATAATAATACCTATTGTTTTATCTTGATTTATTTCTTTTAAGTTTCTATCAATGTAGTTCATATATACTTCAATTTGTCCAATATGTTCTTTTTTTAGTTCAGTTACTTTTAGTTCTACAACTACATAACAATT